>JAUNIR010000041.1 GCA_030523345.1 Lachnospiraceae bacterium | reverse complement strand
TTAAATAGTAGGCTGAGAAAAGATACATAAGTATATATGCATCGCCTCTTAAGACTTCATGTCCTTCAAGTTTAACTAAAAAATGAAAAGGGATGGAGGCAATACATGTTAAAACGTAAAGAAAAAATATGACATAGTTTATGATGTCGTAAAAGCGGAGCCTGTTACTCGAATCAACAGTTATTCGAGTGTATTCGGTTAATACAAATGCACAGGAAACTGTAAATGTAAGATATAAGGAATACAAAATATATAAAAGTGTACTTGGGCCGGATACTGTAAGTAACAGATCGCAGATAACATTAAGAGTTGAAGTAAAAAAGATACATGCTAGGAGTTGAAGGAAACACTTACTATTAAGGGTGCTTAGATCATATTGTGTATAAAAATAGGTAAACACAAATAGAATCATTACAGCTGCAGCAATATTAAAGTCCATGTTACGAATCATATATAAACTCCTAATAGTATCGCTAAAAGTCATTACTTAGATATAAATAAATTATACTTGTTTTTTGTAAATATAAAAAGTGATAAAATATAATAAATTAGTATTTTGGGGAAGGAAAAAGTCTATGAATAATATATTAGAGAAGGCAAAAGATATAATAGATAAAATAGATATAAAGGGCAAGGATGCGGTCAGAGGAAATATTACACTTCTTACTGAAATTGATGGTGTAAAAATAGAGTGGAAGAGCAGCAATGAAGCTATAATATCTGATAAGGATATAAAAAAGACAATTGCAGGAATTACATATAACCAGGCAGCAGGCGTAGTTAATAGACAATCAGAAGATGTAAAAGTAAAGCTTACTGCAACAATAAACTGTGATGGGGAAAGTCTTTGTAAGGATATAGAGGTAACAGTTGTCAAGGCACCTGAAAAAATAACAGAAGATGATTTTGGTGGTTACTTATTTGCACACTTTATTGGTGAGCAGGAAGGACATCAGGAACAGATTTATTTTGCACTAAGTGAAGACGGACTTAATTTTAAGGATATGAATAATTTAAAGCCAGTACTTATTAGTAACGTGGGTGAGGGCGGAGTTAGAGATCCTTATTTATACAGATCTTATGAGGGTGATAGGTTCTTCTTAATAGCTACGGATTTAAGTATATTTAATAGAGGTGGCTGGTTCCAGAACGAACAGGGATATTATGATGCTAGTACAACAGGCAGTAGTAATTTAGTTTTGTGGGAGTCTACAGATTTAGTGAATTTTGGTGAGCCAAAGTTACTTCCTGTAGCACCTAAAAATGCAGGCATGGCGTGGGCACCGGAGATGATTTATCACGAGGGAACAGGAGAGTATGTAATATTCTTTTCATCAAGTATTATGAATCCTGAGACTAAGATGAAGGCAAAGCCAAACACAATATTCTATGTGACTACAAGAGATTTTGTGAATTTTTCTGAGACAAAGATATTTATTGATAATCAGACAGATCCAGATGGCAAAGCCAGAGAGATAATTGATACTACACTTATCAAGATTGGAGATACATATTATAGTGCTTCAAAAGATGGAGATAATTCAGAATCTAATGGTGGAATAAGAATTCTTAAGACTAATAATATATTTGATCCTGATAGCTGGGAAAAAGTGCTTAATCTTACAGATTTAGGTCTTGATATAAGTGGTCTTGGTGTTAAAGCGTTAGATAATGGGGATTTGGAAGGACCTGAGTTATTCCTTTATAATAAGAAAGATTGGGAAGATAGTAATGTGCCTGAGTATGGTATAATGGCAGACAGATATATGGCAGATTTAGGATACCTTCCATTAAAAACAACAGACCTTGAGGATGCAAATAACTCAAAAGGATCATGGAAAGTGCTTAGCAAAGAAGAGTATTCATTTGACAAGCTTAAGAAGCGTCATGGAACAATTATGAGTATTACCTACGATGAAGTAGAGAGAATAAAAAGAACGTTTTAGGAAATAATTAAAAAGGAGGTAATAAAATGTCTGAAGTTATGTTAACTAAAGAGAATTTTGAAGAAGAAGTAGTAAAATCAGAGCTTCCTGTATTAGTAGATTTTTATGCAGAGTGGTGTGGACCATGTAAGTCTTTAAGTCCATTAATCGCGGAAATAGCTGAAGAATACAAAGGAAAGATTAAAGTATGTAAGGTGAACATCGACGAAGATGGAGGCCTTTCAGATTACTATAACGTAATGAGTGTTCCAACTCTTATGATGTATAAGGGTGGAGAACAGACTGGAATGATGGTAGGATACAGACCAAAGAAGGACATTGTGAAATTATTTAGCTAATAAATTTGAAAAGGACAAGGAAAGATGCCTATTTTATTTGATTTATATTTAACTTTCTTCAGAATAGGGATACTTACTTTTGGTGGGGGCTTAACAATGCTCCCACTTTTAAAGTATGAATTAGTAGATTCAAAGAAATGGATAAGTGAAGAAAAGCTGCTTGACTGTTATGCTATAGGGCAGTGTACACCGGGGATAATTGCTGTTAACACAGCTACATATGTTGGATATCTCAAAAGTGGAGTGTTTGGTGGGATTATAGCCACACTTGGAATGGTTTCCCCATCAGTAATTATTATTACTGTAGTTGCGATGTTTCTTCAGAACTTTATGGAATACGCTGTAATTCAGCATGCTCTCATGGGAATAAGGGGTGCGGTCTGTGCACTTATGCTTAACACAGTAGTTTCTTTAGCAAAGAAAAGTTTGACAAGTTATGTAAACGTGATAATTTGTGCAGTAGGACTGGGTTTAGCCCTCTTTACAGAAATTCCTACGATCTTAATAATTATCATGGCAGGGGTTTCTGGAGTAGTTATAGATAAAATAAAATTATCAAATGGAAATAAGGGAGGTAAAGCGTGATGAACAATTTCTTCCTTTTAGTTTTTGAATTTTTTAAGACAGGATTATTTGCTGTAGGTGGTGGTCCTGCAACAATTCCATTTTTAATGGATATGGCTAAAAAACGTCCTTGGTTTTCAATGCAGGAACTTAGTGACATGATTGCTATAAGTGAAAGTACACCGGGGCCTGTTGGTATCAATATGGCCACATATGCAGGATTTAAGACACTTGGATCATTTGGAGGAATAGTGTCAACTCTTGCCCTTACGATTCCTAGCATTATTATTATTTTAATAATCGCTAGATTTTTAGAAGGCTTTCAGGAGAATAAAATAGTAAAAGCTGTCTTTGCCGGCATTAAGCCAGCAGTAACAGCTCTTATTGCGGTTGCAGTATTAAATATATTTAAAGTTAGCTTGTTTGATATCGCGAATGGCGCTATGACACCAAGAATATCAAGTATGATTATAGGTGTTGTCATATTTGTAGCCCTTCAGCTTAAACAGACAAAGAAATTGCATCCCGCGCTGTGGTTTTTACTAGCAGCATTAGTGGGGATTATATTAAAACTGTAATGCAAATGTTTATATAATAATAATTAAAGTGTATTAATATCTACAAGTGATGTTTCTTCTTCAGACAGATTTTTGCGTAGACATGTAAGCATAGCGTTTACTGTGTCAAGGCTAGTAAGGGAATCAATACCTGCGATTGTTGCATGACGACGTAACTTAACACTTTCTCTTTCTGGAAGACGCCCCTTGGAAGATGTAGATATTATGTATGAGAGAGTGCCATCCTCAATAAGTTCCATGGCGCTCTTTATATTTGAATCTTCTTTAGGAAGTCTTGTAACGACATTAGCAGCAACTCCATTTTCTATAAGTACTTCAGCTGTTCCATCAGTAGCATATATTTCATATCCAAGATCCATAAATTGTTTGCCAATCTCTGCAATTTCCGGCTTGTCTGAATCCTTTACTGAGATAAATACGCCACCATCTTTTTTCATTACATAAGAAGCGGCTACAAAGCCTTTGTAAATTGCTTCAGTTAATGTTTTGCCTATACCAAGTACTTCACCCGTGGATTTCATTTCAGGTCCTAGCTGAGTATCAAGTCCTGACAATTTGGCAAAAGAGAAGACTGGTACTTTAACAGCAATATAGTCAGGTTTTCTATAGAGACCGGTTCCAAATCCCAAATCCCTAAGCTTCATTCCAAGGCTGACCTTTATAGCAATGTCGACCATTGGAATACCAGAAACTTTTGAAAGATATGGAACAGTTCTTGAAGCTCTAGGGTTAACTTCGATAACGTATAATTCGCCATCTTTTACGATGTACTGAATGTTTACGATACCAGTAGCATTTAATCCCTTACAGAGTTTCTTTGTAGTCTCTACAATTGTCTGCTCTATTTTCTCATCTGTATCTTGAGCAGGATATACTGCAATTGAATCACCAGAATGTATACCGGTTCTTTCTATGTGCTCCATAATTCCAGGAATTAATAAATCTTCACCATCAAAAATTGAGTCAACTTCGATTTCCATACCTTCGATGTATTTGTCGATAAGCACTGGATTATCAATTTCGTGCTGCAGAATAATGTTCATGTATTCTTTTACATCATCGTCAGATCGTGCGATTGTCATATTCTGTCCACCAATTACATATGAAGGACGAAGTAGAACAGGATATGTAAGATCATTTGCAGCATAAAGAGCCTCATCAAGAGTCATAACTGTGTGGGCATTTGCCTTGCTTATATTAAGTTCTGTAAGGAGAGCATCGAAACGTTCTCTATCTTCAGCCATATCTATCGAATCTGCAGAAGTACCAATGATATTCACATGGTTATCGTTTAATACTTTAGTAAGCTTGATAGATGTCTGGCCACCAAAGGCAACAACAACACCTATAGGTTTTTCAATGTTGATAATGTTCATAACATCTTCAGCACACAGAGGCTCGAAATATAGTCTGTCTGATATGTCAAAGTCTGTAGATACGGTTTCTGGGTTATTGTTGATAGTAACAACAGTGTAGCCTAAATCTCTAAGGGATTTTACGCAGTGAACGCTGGCGTAATCAAATTCAATACCCTGACCAATTCTAATAGGGCCAGAACCCAAGACTATAATGGTACCCTTAGTTGACATAAGTTTATTGTCTGATGGATTGTCAGTTGACATAATGTCGCTAGCTAAAAATGGAAGAACTTCATTTTCTCCACCAGACTCAGGACTATTGTAAGTCGCATAGAAGTATGGGGTAGTAGCGGCAAATTCTCCGCTACATGTGTCAACCATTTTATATGTCGGATTAATTATATTCTGTCGCTTATACTTAATGAGCTTTGATGAATTTGCAGGATTCTTAGATGCAATCTTAATGAGGGATGCATCCGTGTATCCTAATTTTTTGCCATCGATATAGTCTTCAGTAGTGATAGAATAGCTTGTAACAAGCTGTTCGTAGTTAACAAGTTTAAGGAGTTTGTAGAGGAACCATCTGTCAATTCTTGTTATTTCAAAAAGTTCATCTACGCTTACACCCCTATAGAGAGATTCGTATACGAGGAAAAGACGAATATCTGTAGGCTCCATAAGCTTTGCTCTAAGTTCCTCGTCAGATAGTTCTTGGACAAAAGGAACATGGAGAGTATCAAATCCAAGTTCGGCGCCTCTCACGGCCTTCATAATAGCTGATTCAAAGCTGTCTGAGATTGACATAACTTCTCCTGTAGCCTTCATCTGAGTACCAAGAGTACGGCTTGCATATACAAATTTTTCAAAAGGCCACTTAGGGAATTTTACAGCTACGTAATCGATGGCTGGCTCAAAAGCAGCATAAGTTGTGCCAGTTACAGCATTCTTGATTTCATCAAGGTTATATCCAAGAGCAATTTTAGTAGCTACCTTAGCGATCGGATAGCCTGTAGCCTTTGATGCAAGGGCAGAAGATCTTGAAACTCGAGGATTTACTTCAATTACCGCATATTCAAATGAATCAGGATTTAAGGCAAACTGACAGTTACAACCACCTTCGATGTTAAGCGCATCAATGATTTTAAGAGCGGCGCTACGAAGCATTTGATATTCTTTGTCTGCAAGTGTAACTGTAGGGGCGATTACGATACTGTCGCCTGTGTGAACGCCAACAGGGTCAAAGTTTTCCATTGAGCAGACAGTAATTGCATTACCAATGTGATCACGCATTACTTCGAACTCAATTTCTTTCCAACCTGATACACATTTTTCAACAAGAATCTGATGGATAGGAGACTGTTTGAGACCATTTAATGCGGTTGACATAAGTTTTTCGCGAGTATCCGCAATTCCACCACCACTTCCACCTAATGTGAAGGCTGGTCGCACAATAACAGGGTATCCAATTTCATCAGCAAAATTTAAAGCATCCTCAACAGAAGTAACTACTTCAGATGGAATACAAGGCTGATTGATTGATTCCATTGTATCTTTGAAAAGCTGACGGTCTTCAGCTTTATCAATTGTTTCAGGTGATGAGCCAAGAAGTCTTACGCCGTGGCTTTCAAGAAAACCATTGTGTGCAAGCTGCATACAAAGCGTAAGAGAAGTCTGACCACCAAGTCCAGAAAGAATGCTGTCAGGCTTTTCAAGCTCAATAATTCTTTCAATGGTAGTAAGAGTAAGTGGTTCGATGTATATTTTGTCTGCCATTATATGATCTGTCATAATTGTGGCAGGGTTTGAATTTACAAGTACAATTTCGATGCCTTCTTCCTTAAGGGCACGGCAGGCTTGTACACCTGCGTAGTCAAATTCTGCAGCCTGACCAATAACGATAGGTCCGGAACCGATAAGAAGTACTTTTTTAATACTTTGATTTCTAGGCATAATGCGTTCTCCTATATAAAAAATGAAATATTTGACTTCTATTTATTCAGGTAGTCAATGAATTGATCAAATAAAAAGCTTGTGTCCTTTGGACCAGCACAGGCTTCTGGATGGAACTGTACTGAGAATACAGGCTTGTTAAGGTATTTAAGGCCTTCGTTTGTACCATCATTTACATTTTCAAAAAGTGGCTCTGCAATAGCTTTGTCAATTGAGTCATTTACTACGGCATAGCCATGATTCTGAGAAGAAATAAATGTGCGCCCTGTCTCTAAATAGCGAACAGGTTGGTTAGCACCGCGGTGGCCATATTTTAGCTTTGATGTATTAAAACCATGGGCAAGAGCAAGAAGCTGATGACCAAGGCAAATTCCCATCATAGGGTAGTTGTATGTTAGAAGTTTTTTAATCGTTTCAATGATTTCCACGTTGTCCTGAGGATCTCCAGGACCATTTGATAAAAAGATGCCATCAGGATTAACTGACAAAATTTCATCAACTGTAGAGTTTGAAGGAAAAACATAAACTGTACAGTCTCTGTCAGTAAGGCATCTACAAATATTTTCTTTCATACCAAAGTCAAGAAGAGCAACCTTATGAGACCCGGTACCTTCAACGTACATTTCTTTTGTAGACACGTGACTTACTGGATTTTCACATTTATATGATTTAACTAAAGACAAATCAACTTTGGATGGATTATCTGTAATAATTCCGTTCATTGTGCCGTGTTCGCGAAGAACTCTTGTTAAAGCTCTTGTGTCGATTTTACAAAGGCCTACGATACCACGGCTTTTAAGATATGTATCAAGGTCTCTTGTTGATCTAAAATTTGATGGATGGTCACACCATTCTCTTACGATGTAAGCAGATGTTCCAATCATATTACTTTCAACGTCTTCAGGAATTATTCCATAGTTACCAATAAGGGGGAATGTTTGGACAATCGCTTGTCCTGCATAACTCTTATCAGTAAGGGTTTCAAGATATCCGGTCATAGCAGTAGTAAATACGATTTCTGCTGTGACATCTCCTGGAGCTCCGAATCCTTCTCCCTTAAAGGTCATTCCATTTTCAAGTATTAAGTATTTGTTCATGATTTTGTCTCCGATAACTTTTGTTCAAATCTGAATTTTGCAGGTTCCGAAGGAATCGTAGTAGGATATTCTCCGGTAAAACAAGCTAAACAGTGTGAGCCTTCAGCAAGTGATGCTGCATCTTCAATAGTTAGATATCCAAGTGAATCAACACCTATGATTTCTGCAATTTCTTCTATTGAATGATTGTTAGCAATAAGATTCTCCTTAGTGTCTACGTCAGTACCGTAGTAGCATGGATTTAGGAATGGAGGAGCTGATATTCGCATATGTACCTCAATAGCACCAGCTTCTTTTAAAAGCTTAACAATACGTGCACTTGTTGTACCTCTTACGATTGAGTCATCAATTAGGACAACACGTTTTCCATTTACCATGCTTTCAATAGGATTTAATTTAATACGAACCTGGTTTTCTCGCGCACTTTGTGTTGGAGATATGAAGGTACGTCCTATATATTTGTTTTTAACAAATCCGATGCCATATGGGATACCTGATTCCTCTGCAAATCCAAGAGCAGCATCAAGTCCAGAGTCAGGAACACCAATTACAATATCTGCATCTACTGGATGTGATTTTGCAAGACATCTTCCAGCTTTAAGACGGGCAGCTTGAACGCTTACTCCATCTATATTTGAATCAGATCTGGCAAAGTAAATATATTCGAATATGCAGAGGGCCTTTTCTGCTCGGCCGCAGTGGGTAGTGATGGACTGAATTCCTTCTTTTGAAAAAACAAGAATTTCGCCAGGTAAAATATCTCTTACAAAGGTTGCACCTACAGCGTTCAAAGCACAGCTTTCAGATGCAACTATGTAGCTTCCATCCTCAGTAACACCATAACAGAGAGGACGCATGCCACGCCTGTCTCTTGCTGCAATAAGTTTTGTTGCTGACATTATGATAAGAGAGTAGGCACCTTCCATTTTATGAAGCGCAACTTCAACAGCACTTTCGATTGAAGATGTAGTTAAACGCTCCTTAACAATTGTGTATGCAATTGTTTCAGTGTCTGAAGTTGTATGAAAAATCGAACCTGTTAGTTCCATGTCTTCACGAAGTTTCATGGCATTAGTAAGGTTTCCATTGTGGGCAATAGCAAGAGAACCCTTAATGTGGTGAACCTCGATTGGCTGGACATTAGTTCTGTTATTTCCACCAGTAGTAGAGTAGCGGACATGACCGATTGCCATGGAACCTTGGCCAAGAGACTTAAGCGTGTCATTAGAAAAAACATCGCTCACAAGACCTAAGTCTTTATATGATGAAAAAACGCCATCGTCATTTACCACAATTCCACAGCCTTCCTGACCTCTGTGTTGCAATGCATACAAGCCGTAATATACTGTAGCTGCGATGTTCTCATCATTATTAAGTTCTTTGTTGAACACGCCAAATACTCCGCATTCTTCATGAATAGTGTCGTACATATTTACTCCATTTGTATTGTTATATTAGGTTGTAACTGAAATTATGATTTACGGGTTACATAATTAGTTAACGCGCGATTATTATCTATCGAGAGCAGCACCTACAAGACCTAAGAATAGAGGATGCGGTCTATTTGGTCTTGACTTAAATTCTGGATGGAATTGAACACCTACATAGAAATCATTTTCTTTGATTTCGACTGTTTCAACAATATAGTCATCAGGCGATGTTCCAGATATTACAAGACCTGCTTTTTCAAGTGTTTCCCTATATTCATTATTAAATTCATATCTATGTCTGTGACGTTCTGATATTTCTTTTGATTTATAACACTTATACATCATAGTGTCTGGTTTAACAGAACATGGATAGGCTCCAAGTCTAAGTGTTCCACCTTTATCAGTTTTATCAGTCTGATCAGGTAGAAAGTCTATAACGTTATGTAAACCGTTTTCGGCGAATTCTCTTGAGTTTGCATCAGTAAGTCCACAAACATATCTTGCGTATGAAATTACAGAAATCTGCATACCAAGACAAATTCCTAAATATGGAAGATTGCTAGTACGACAATAATTTGCAGTAACTATCATACCTTCAATACCCCTGTTTCCAAAACCACCTGGAACAACGACACCGTCAATTCCTTCAAGGGTTTCTGCAACATTTTCTTCAGTTATTTTTTCTGAATCAATCCACTTAATATCTACATATGAACCATGTTCGTATCCGGCATGAGAGAGAGCCTCGGCTACGGATAGATAAGCGTCGTGGAGCTGGACATATTTGCCGACAATAGCGATAGAAGTGTGACGGGTTCTTCCATGAATTTTTTCAAGCATTTTTTCCCAGTCATCCATATCATTTTCGAAATAGTCAAGGCCAAGCTCGCGACATACAATTTTAGAGAAATTGCTTTTCTCAAGCATAATTGGAGCTTCGTATAAAACTGGAAGAGTCATGTTTTCGATAACGCAGTCTGGTTTTAAGTTACAGAACATGGCAATCTTTTTGAATATTGATTCTTCAAGAGGTTTGTCGCAACGAAGAACAACAATGTCAGGATGAATACCCATACCTTGAAGCTCTTTAACTGAGTGCTGAGTTGGTTTTGTTTTATGCTCATCAGAACCTGAGAGATAAGGTACAAGACATACATGAATGTATATTGCGTTGTGAGGCCCTACTTCTAATCCGACCTGTCTAATTGCTTCTAAGAAAGGTTGTGATTCGATGTCACCGGTAGTTCCGCCAACTTCTGTTATGACTATATCTGCTGATGTTTCATTTCCGACATTGTATATAAAAGATTTGATTTCGTTTGTAACGTGAGGGATAACCTGAACTGTTTCCCCGAGATATTCTCCGCGGCGTTCCTTGTTAAGAACATTCCAGTATGTTTTACCGCTTGTAAGATTAGAGTACTTATTAAGGTCTTCGTCAATGAATCGTTCATAGTGACCAAGATCTAAATCTGTTTCTGCGCCATCTTCCGTGACATATACTTCACCGTGTTGGTAGGGACTCATGGTGCCGGGATCAACGTTGATGTATGGATCAAGTTTTTGTGCGGCTACTTTGTATCCCCTGGCTTTTAGAAGTCTTCCTAGGGATGCGGCAGTGATTCCTTTTCCGAGTCCGGATACAACACCGCCCGTAACGAATATGTATTTCGTCTGTTTCATGATTCTTCCCTCCGTATGTAAATGTATAGCAAAATATTTGTGGTTGCGTGTGAATTGCCTTTGCGATGGTATGCCGTATGCGAATCAAGGAAAACATCGCAAAAAAAAGAGACGCTTACCAAGGCGGTTAAACCGCTAGTAAACGTCTTTGTTTCGAAAAGTATAATAAAACCGTAAGGGTAATTTGTCAAGATGGAGAAATAGTGTGTTATAATTTGTACGCGTGTAAAAAAGTAAAAAATTATAGTACAGTCAATACGGAGATTATAAATGAAAAAAAGCATTCTAATCATAACAATTGCTTTAATGTCATTATTTACAACAGGTGCAGCGTCTCATAAACATTCTTTCTCAGCACCTACATGTACAAGTCCAAAGGTGTGCAGTATATGTGAAGAGACTGCGGGCGAGGATTTGGGACATAAATTTGAGAATGGTGAATGTAGTCGTTGTGGTGCTATAGCGTCTAGCGAAAAATCAATACAAGATATTTGTGATTTAAGAGCTGCCTGCCAAAAAGATATTAGTATTTGTGTTGTGAACATCGATGAGGACCATAATCCTTATGATGTTGAGTACAATTATGGCAATGGCTATAAATCGTTTGTCGAATTGTGTGATTGGTCATTAGTTTTTGACGCTGATTATTATATAAAGACATATCCGATGCTAGCAAAACTGTATCATAAAGATAAGGATTTGTTATTGGAACACTTTCAGACTATTGGAATTCATGAAGGTCGACAAGGGTGTAATGGATTTAACGTAGGTGCATATTATTACAATTGTGATGATAAAGTTTACAAAGCATTCAAAAAAAATTGGGAAGGCTACTACATATATTACATGCTTAATTATGACAGTGAAAAAGACGTAAATACTGTTGAAGCGAAAGGGGAAAAGAAGACATACAGACAATATAAAATAGTTAAAACAGCACAGCAGGCAAGCGAATTTAGTAATATTAATAAATATCGTAAGAAAGCTGGAGCAGAAGAGGTGCAGTATAATTCGGAACTCCAGGCATTGGCAAATTATAGAGCATACGTAAATAGCAAAGAAAACTGGGATGCACATGACTGGGCAAAGACTAAAAAAACAGAAATGGATAATTTGGTAAACATAGTATGTAAAGATTATTGGAAGTTTGCGGAAAACAATGTCACGACCCATGTATATTCGTTAAAAGGATATAGGGGATCAGACAACAGTAGAAAGTATTATGGTTCAAAAGAACATTATGATGCGATGGTCAACACAAAATATAATTATTGTGGAGTGTCAAATAATTATGTTGGTGTAAATAATCAAAAAAACACATATAAGAAATCGAGTCCTTACGAGGGATCACAGTTTGATGTCTATTCAGACAGTGTTAAAACACCTTTGAAAGAATAATAATTCTATAATTAAATAATATGAGTCAGCTAAAATATAAAATCAAAAAAATATTGACAACATAATTATAAAGTGGTATCTTCTTGTAAGACAAAGAGGTCGTGGATATTTTCTCCGCGACCTTTTTCTGTTTTTATAGCAGGTGATGATGAGAGCATTACGTCAAGATATATGAACTGTTATCGCAAGAGGAGTGCATGAACGGTTTATATATGAAAGCGAAGTTTAAACACATTTATGACAAAGAAGTCAGCAGTGGGAGATAGGATTTCCCTGTGTTTGGCTTCTTTTTCTTTACAAAAAATATGTAAAACAACGTTAGAAAACGATTTGAAACAAGGAGGGAAAAAATGAGTAAAGTAACTGAGATTTTTTCATCAATGGTATTCGATGATGCCACAATGGAATCACTGCTTCCAAAGCAGACCTATAAGGCACTTCAGAAGACAATCAAAAACGGTGAGCGTCTTGATTCAGAGGTTGCAACAGTGGTGGCTAACTCAATGAAGGACTGGGCTATTAGTAAGGGCGCAACACATTATACACATTGGTTCCAGCCAATGACAGGTGTTACAGCTGAAAAGCATGACAGCTTCATTTCACCAAAAGATGGCGGAAAGATAATTATGGAGTTTTCTGGTAAGGAGCTGATGCAGGGTGAACCTGATGCGTCTTCCTTCCCATCAGGTGGCATAAGAGCCACTTTTGAAGCAAGAGGATATACAGCTTGGGATGCGACAAGCTATGCCTTCGTAAAAGACGGAGTCCTCTATATACCTACAGTATTCTGCTCATATGGCGGCGAAGCTCTTGACCAGAAAACTGCTTTATTAAGATCTATGGAAGCAATTTCAAAGCAGGCCGTAAGAATACTTAGACTTTTCGGAAACGAAGAAGTAGCTCAGGTAAAGACAACAGTTGGTCCAGAGCAGGAGTATTTCCTTGTTGATAAGGAACTCTACGATCAGAGAAAAGACCTTATCTATACAGGAAGAACACTCTTCGGATGCAGAGCTCCTAAGGGACAGGAACTTGATGATCATTACTTTGGAGCAATTAAGCCAAGAGTTCAGGCATACATGAAAGAATTAAATGATGAACTTTGGAAGCTTGGTATTTTAGCAAAAACAGAGCATAACGAGGTTGCACCAGCACAGCATGAGCTTGCACCAGTTTTCTCTACAACAAATATAGCAACAGATCATAACCAGCTTACAATGGAGCTTATGCAGAAGATTGCTAAGAAACATGGAATGGTATGTCTCTTACATGAGAAGCCATTTGCTGGTGTTAACGGTTCAGGTAAGCATAACAACTGGTCAATTTCAACTGATACAGGAATGAACCTTCTTGATCCAGGTGAGACTCCTTATGAAAACGCACAGTTCCTCTTATTCTTAGCAGCGGTTATTAAGGCAGTAGATGAGTACCAGGATCTTATAAGAATTTCTGTAGCAACAGCTGGTAATGACCACAGACTTGGCGCTAACGAAGCGCCACCTGCAATTGTATCAATGTTCTTAGGATCTGACCTTCAGGCAGTTGTAGATGCGATTATGGCTGATAAGCCATACGCTAAGGGAGATAAGGAAACAATTAAGTTAGGTGTTCATACAATCCCAAGACTTCCAAAGGATACAACTGATAGAAACAGAACTTCACCATTTGCATTTACAGGTAATAAGTTTGAGTTAAGATCACTTGGTTCATCAGATTCAATTTCATGTTGTAACACAGTTCTTAACACAGCAGTAGCAGAAGTACTTGATGAGTTTGCTACACAGCTTGAAAAGGCAAAAGATTTTGAAACAGCTCTTCATAAGCTCGTTCAGAAGACATTTAAGGATCATAAGAGAATCATCTTCAATGGTGATGGATATGATGAGGCATGGGTTAAGGAGGCAAAGAAGAGAGGTCTTTCTAACTACAAGACAACTCCAGATGCTGTAGCACACCTTCTTGATAAGAAGAATGTTGAACTCTTCAAGAAGCATAAAGTATTCTCAGATGTTGAGCTTGAAGCAAGACACGAAGTAAGACTTGAGAACTACTCAAAGCTTATCCACATCGAAGCACTTACAATGCTTGATATGGCTAACAAGGACATTCTTCCAGCAATGAGCAAGTTCACAGCTACTCTTGCAGATGCTATTGCTACAAAGAGCGCAGCTAAGGCTCCTTGCCAGTATGAGAAAGGAACTCTTAAGGAAGTTGCAACAGAGCTTGATGCAATGTATAAAGCAGTTAAGAAGCTTGAAGCAGATGAGATTAAGGGTAATGATATTACAGATGTTGTGGCTCTTGCAGATTTCTGCAGAGACGTAATTATTCCAGATATGGATGAAGTTAGAGCTCATTCAGATGCAATGGAAATGATTGCAGATCAGAAGGCTTGGCCATATCCATCATATGGAAAGTTACTCTTCGGAGTTAGATAGAAAACACAAAGTGTTTTTGAACAATAAATAAACTGCAATGGGGCAGGTACTCTTCCAGACAGGAGGAGTATCTGCCTATTTGCATATAAAGTTACTAGAGAATTGGGGCGCTACGCAAGCGAGCTTGCTACGCTAGGTCTTAGCCGACTTTCCCACTTCGTGGGCCCCTCTCTAAGACATAGGAGGAAGATATTATGGATATTCAGATTTTGGAAGGCGTGAGAAGCGAAGTAATGGGCGTCTGGTTCCTTATAGGAGCAGCGTTAGTATTCTGGATGCAGGCTGGTTTTGCTATGGTTGAAGCAGGTTTCACCAGAATTAAAAATACAGGAAATATCATAATGAAGAACCTTATGGATTTCTGTATTGGTACAGTTGTTTTCATCTTGATTGGTGGAGCACTTTTACTTGGTGAAAACACATTAGCAGGTTTTTGTGGAAGACCTGAATGGCAGATTATTACAGATTATGCATCATTTGATTGGGCTAGTTGGATTTTCAACTTAGTATTCTGTGCTACAACAGCAACTATCGTTTCTGGTGCAATGGCAGAGAGAACAAAGTTCTTATCATATTGTGTATACTCAGGAGTTATTTCAGCAGTTGTTTATCCTATTGAAGCACATTGGATTTGGGGACCAGATGGATGGTTAACAGCAATGGGATTCCACGATTACGCTGGATCTTGTGCAATTCATATGGTTGGTGGTATCGCTGCCTTAATTGGTGCAATTATCTTAGGACCTCGTATTGGTAAGTTCGTTAAAGGAAAAGATGGAAAGATTACTGTAACAGCTTTCCCTGGACACAACGTAGCACTTGGTGCACTTGGTGTGTTTATCCTTTGGCTCGGCTGGTATGGATTCAACGGTGCAGCAGCACAGGATGGTGCAGAGCTTGCATCAATATTTGTAACGACAACAATCGCACCTGCAACAGCAACATTTGCATGTATGGTTTTCACTTGGATTAAATATGGTAAGCCTGATGTTTCAATGTGTCTTAACGCATCACTTGCAGGTCTTGTAGCAATTACAGCCGGTTGTGATGTAACAGATGCACTTGGCGCAGCTATCATCGGTATTGTAGGTGGTTTACTTGTTTGCTTTGGAGTATGGCTCCTTGATCATAAGCTCAGAATTGATGACCCTGTTGGTGCAGTAGCAGTTCATATGATGAATGGTATCTGGGGTACACTTGCAGTTGGTCTCTTCTCAACAGATACATCACCAGCTATGAAGTCAGCAGGAATTCAGAATGGTCTTTTCTATGGCGGTGGATTTGAACAGCTTAAATTACAGTTCATCGGTTTCGCAGCAGTTGCAGGATGGACAGTAGTAACAATGATTATTGCATTCTTAGCAATTAAGAAGATCTTTGGTTTAAGAGTTACTCCAGAAGAAGAAATCCTTGGTCTTGACTCAACAGAGCATGGACTTCCAACAGCTTACGGCGGATTTCAGCTTGCTCCAGAACCATTTATTGATGGTGATGTAGTAATGGTAAGTGGTGATACACCTGTTGCTGAAGCAGTTGAAGTTACAACAGTTCCTACATATGAGCCAGTTTCAATGGAAGAAGCTCATACACCAGGTGGAATTAAGTTCACAAAGATTGAAATCGTATGTCGTGAATCAAGACTTGAAAGACTTAAAAATGCAATGGTTAATATCGGTATTACAGGTATGACAGTAAGTCATGTTCTTGGATGTGGTGTACAGAAAGGTAAGCTTGAGTACTACAGAGGAATTCCAGTGGAAGCATCATTACTTCCTAAGGTACAGGTTGATATCGTAGTAGCTAAGGTTCCTGTACAGACTGTAATTGATACAGCTAAGAAGGTTCTTTACACAGGACATATCGGAGATGGAAAGATCTTTGTATACAACGTAGAAAATGTAGTGAAGGTTAGAACTGGTGAAACAGGGTATGACGCATTACAGGACGTTGAATAAAGCAATATAAAATATTTTCAATGCGTGTGCATGAGGCAAATTTATTTGCGCTCATGCATATGCATTAGAAAGAAATAAGAATAAAATTTCGGAAGGAAGAAAAAAATTATGTGTTCAATAATGGGAATTGCAGGGAAAGATATAAGCCCTGAACAGTTTAAAGAATGTATTTTAGAGACAACATCAAGAGGCCCTGATGCCTTACAAATTGTAGAGACAGAAAAAGGAATCATTGGCTTCCAGAGACTATCAATTATGGGACTCACAGATGCAGGTATGCAGCCATTTTCATTAAATGGCAAATATGTTGTCTGCAACGGTGAGTTATACGGTTTTAGACCAATAAAAGAGGAATTAATTGAGAAAGGATATTCATTTGTATCAGATTCAGACTGCGAAATTATTTTACCTATGTATGAGCAGTATGGTGTTGATTTATTTGCAAAGCTTGATGCAGAATATGCCCTTATCATTTATATAGAAGAGACAGGAGAGATCATTGCAGCAAGAGATCCTATTGGAATCAGACCTCTCTATTATGGTTATACAAAGGCTGGATCAATCTGTTTCGCATCAGAACCAAAAGCCCTTGTTAAAATTTGTGACAAAATAATGCCATTTCCTCCAGGACATTATTACAAGGATGGACAGTTTATTTGTTACAGAGATATTTCAAAGCATACAGAATATATTCACGATGATGTGGATACAGCATGTAAAAAGATTCACGATAAGCTTGTAGCAGGAATCGAAAAAAGACTTGATGCAGATGCACCAGTTGGATTCCTTTTATCAGGTGGTCTTGATTCTTCACTTGTATGTGCAGTCGCACAGAAATTATCAAATAGACCTATAAAAACATTTGCAATCGGTATGGAAAAAGATGCTATCGACTTAAAGTATGCTAAGCAGGTTGCAGATTATATTGGATCAGATCATACAGAAGTATTTATGTCAAAAGAAGATATCTTACGAGAACTTCCAAATGTAATTAAACTTCTTGGAACATACGATATTACAACAATTCGTGCATCAATGGGTATGTATATGGTATGTAAATACATTCATGAAAACACAGATGTAAGAGTACTTCTTACTGGTGAAATTTCTGATGAAATATTTGGATATAAATATACAGATTTTGCTCCTTCTGCAGAGGAATTCCAGAAGGAAGCTGAAAAGAGAGTACACGAACTCCACATGTATGATGTTCTTCGTGCTGATAGATGTATATCAGTTAATTCATTAGAAGCAAGAGTACCTTTTGGTGATCTTGATTTTGTTGATTATGTAATGAATTTAGATCCTGAGAGAAAGCTTAACACATATGGAAAGGGAAAATACCTTCTTCGTCACGCATTTGAAGAGGATGGATGCCTTCCTTATGACATCTTAATGAGAGAAAAAGCTGCTTTTTCAGATGCTGTTGGACATTCAATGGTTGATGATCTTAAAGAAAGAGCAGAAGAAATCTACACAGATGAAGAATTTGAAGAGAGAAGAAAGAAGTACGCATATGCCACTCCATTTACTAAGGAATCGCTTATGTATAGAGAGTTCTTTGAGTCATTCTATCCAGGTCAGGCAGAAATGGTAGTTGATTTCTGGATGCCTAACAAGGAATGGGAAGGCTGTAACGTAAATGATCCATCAGCCAGAGTGCTCTCAAACTACGGAGCTTCTGGTCAATGATGTGCTCCGAAGGAATAGGTCGTTGAGAAATACGAAATATTTCGAAACAAATGTATCTTTTAAGATACACCATATGAAAAACGTATAATTGATTCTACTAGGAAGGAAAAGGAAATGAACGGATTATATGATGAAAGATTTGAGCATGATGCCTGTGGTATCGGCGCAGTAATAGATATAGATGGTAAAAAGAGCCATAAAGTAGTTGATGATGCTCTTTCAATTGTTGAAAAACTTGAACACAGAGCTGGTAAGGATGCCAGTGGTGAAATCGGTGATGGTGTTGGTATCATGGTGCAGATTTCTCACAAGTTTTTCAAGAAAGTTAGTAAAGAACTAAAAATCGATATAGGATCTGAGAGAGATTACGGAATTGGTATGTTCTTCTTTCCTCAAGATTCAAAAGAGAGACGTAAAGCTATGCGTTTATTCGAGGTCATCTGTCAAAAAGAGGGCGTCGAATTCTTGGCATGGAGAGAAGTACCTGTTAATGAGGACTGCCTTTCAAGCAAAGCCCTCGATTCAAAGCCTGCAATATTCCAGTGTTTTGTAAAACGTAGAGGTGATATCGAGAAAGGACTTGATTTTGACAGAAAGCTATACATTATAAGACGTGTTTTCGAACAGAGTTCGGAGGGTACTTATGTATGTTCATGTTCTTCAAGAACACTTGTGTATAAAGGTATGTTCCTTGTAACACAGCTTCGTGATTTCTACAGAGACTTGCAGAGTGATGACTATGTATCAGCAATAGCAATGGTTCATAGCCGTTTCTCAACAAACACAATGCCTAGCTGGAATAGAGCTCATCCTAACAGATTTATTCTTCATAACGGTGAGATTAATACTATTCGTGGTAACGTGGATAGAATGCTTGCTAGAGAAGAGACAATGTATACAGAAGTTCTTGCTGATTCAATAGACAAAGTTCTTCCAGTAATTTCTCAGTCAGGTTCTGATTCTGCAATGCTTGATAATACACTTGAGTTCCTTGTTATGAGTGGTGTTCCAATGCCACTTGC
>JAUNIR010000168.1 GCA_030523345.1 Lachnospiraceae bacterium | reverse complement strand
ATTAAATATTATTGCAGCTAATGTAACTATAATAAATCCTTTTATCTTTGTAACATATACAAATGAAATTCCAATCATTGCATATAAGATATAATTAAGAATCTTATCAATTACAGACCAAAAATCTTTATAATAGTTATCTGGGTCAAGATCTCGTTCTGTTGCTTTATACCTATCCATTAATGTAGAAAAATATATACCACATACAACGGATGCAATTACTCCTGAGAACTCCAAATCGTCACACACCACATAGCAAAGCGCCACAGTCAGTGTAGAAATCAATATATGTTTAATTGGATCCTTAGTCGCCTTAATAAAAAATGAAAAGACAAACGATATTGCTAATCCTGCAACAACGGCCCCAAATAGTTCTCTACCCATTACTGCAAAGAAATTGCCGCCCTTTGACTGAACAAATAATTCTTTAACAAAAATAAATAAAGCAACTCCTGTTCCATCATTAAATAATGACTCACCTTCCATTACAGCTGTTACATTCTTCGTTAGCCCCATTTTGCTGAGAATACTTGTTGCAGCTATAGGATCTGTAGGTGATACAATGGATCCAAGCAATACACATAATGTAAAGCTTACATCTATTCCTATCATTAATGTAACAAGATAGAATAACGCTCCGTAAAGTACGGATGATACTACTGTAGTAAGCAACGCCAAAAGCGCAATAGGCTTAAAATTATTTACAAGACTCGGCAGTTTTAATTCACTGGCACCTGTAAATAGCATAAAACATAAAAGACAGTCCATAAGCACCTTATCTATTCTAAATTCAGAAATGGTGCTCATTATCTCTTCTGATATAGTTTCATCAACATTGAAGATTATTTTAAGTATAATTCCAATAATCAGTGAAAACATCAGTATTGCAATTTCTGTTGGAAATTTTGTAACCTTGTCGTTAAACATTACACATACAACAATCAGAAACAATACCGCAGCAAGATATACTAAAAAATTCTCCATATTCTATTCCTTATTTATTTACTTTCACCGCTATTCCTATTGCTATTGAACCTGGTCCAATATGAGCGCCGATGCTTAGAGATAGAGGATAGTATTCCACATCAAAGTCTGGAAATTCTTTTCTTATATCATCTCTCCATCTATTGCAATCTTCATCAGACTGAAGTGTTCCTGCTGCAAACAGCATCAATTCGCTCTTGTCATAGTCCTTGAACCTTGTAGCGATATCATTTTTCATAGCTGCGATAATTTTACTTTCGCACTTTTTTATACCTCGTACTTTTGCAAACGCGTCAAGCTTTCCACCTTGTATAGTAAGTACCGGCTTAATACCAAGTGCTGTTCCAAGAGCTGCACCTGCAGGCGTAACTCTTCCACCTTTTTTTAAATATTCAAGAGTATCTACTGCAATATAAATACTTTGATCATATGCAGCTTCCTCAAGTCTTCTTTTAATATATGCAGCATCATATCCTGCTTTAGCCATTTCCATAGCATCAAATGCTGCCTGTGTTTGAGTACCTGATATTCTATGGTTATCTACAACTTCAACTTTCCCTTCATAGTCTGCTGCCAACATTCTTGCGGTATTACAAGCTTCTGAAAGACCTGACGACATTGGGATATACACAATCTGATCATTTCCATCTGCAAATATTCTATCCCAAAGATCCATAATGTTTCCCGGTGATGGCTGAGATGTTGTAACATCCCTATTATCCGCTAAAGCACCATAGAACATTTCTGATGTAAGATTTTCATCCTGAATGTAATTCTCCCCGTCTATTATGACAGGCATGTCCATAAAATACACACCACATTCTTTAGCCGTCTTTCTAGTAAGCGAACTATTCGCGTCCGTTACTACTGCAACCTTCATATTATTTCCTCCCAATGCTATATTAGTCTACTCTCTTAGCACCCCAGAAGAATAAAGCAACAGTTCCTGGGCCTGTATGTGATCCGATAGTAGTTCCTATATAGTTAATTACAATTTTATCTTTAAGCTTTGGCATTCTTTCAACAATTGCGTCTGCCAATGCAACTGCATCTTCATAACACTGAGAGTGATTGATGATACACTTTTCATCATAATCTGCGCCATTATTTGCAAGCTCGAGCATTTTATCAGCAGTAGCCTGAATAACTTTTTTCTTAGTTCTAACCTTAGCTCTTGGAATCAAATGTCCCTCATAATCTACGTTTAAGAGTGGGCAAATGTTAAGCATATTTCCGAAGAAACCTGATGCCTTAGAAACTCTTCCGCCTCTTACAAGATATGTAAGGTCTGTTGGGAAAAACCAGTGATTAGCTTCAAGTTTATGTTCTTCAACCCAGCTTGCAAGTTCATCTATTCCCATACCAGCATCTCTTAAATCTGCCATTTTTTCCATAATGAGTCCAAATCCACCACATGCTGCAAGTGAATCAATTACATATATTTTTCTATCTGGGAACTCTTCTCTCATATTTGATTCTGAAATCTTAGCTGAGTTAATCGCTCCTGAAATACCACCTGAAAGAACAAGGTGAATTATGTCTTTTCCCTCTTCAAGAAATGGTCTGAAATATTCATCATAATCTGTCGCATTTGGCTGTGAAGTCTTTGTCATAAGACCCTCTTCCATTGCTTTATAAAAATCTGGGAATGGAATCGATTCTCCCAAATCATCTTTATACTGCTTTCCATCAAGTTCAAAGTTAAATAAAAGGAACTTAATATCTCTTGCGTCATACTGTTCCTGTGTAAGATCTGCTGTTGAACAACAACTGATTATATAATCACTCATTTTCTTCCTCCTTATCTAAAATACAACCTTTAAATGTACTAATCTGCTTATCAATTTGAATGGGTAATCATTTTAGCGATTGTTCCGTAATCCGCACCTGCTGGTATTTGGTATGTACCAACAGATATTCTATGATCATAGCCATTACTACATAAATATTTATCAAAAGATGCTGCGCTATTTACAACGCCCGCGTCCTCTAATATCTTCGCCACTTTGTCTGAAGAATAGCCTTTTTCAACCCTAAGGGTATATGCCTTCCCTGAGCCCCTCTGGCTCTCTTTCTTCTTTGCTTCTTCTTCGGCCTTCTTCTTCGCTT
>JAUNIR010000167.1 GCA_030523345.1 Lachnospiraceae bacterium | reverse complement strand
TCACTTTACAAAGATTTTTTGCTTTTATACAATTAAAGGAATGATATTAATATGCTAATTCAAGCACCAAGTACAAGGAGGGCGCCATGTCATACAGATTATTAGATGATAGTTATACATATGAACAAAATTATAAGAATACTATAATAAAAATAGAATCAAAAATGAAAAAAAAAATAAGAAAAGTAGCAGAGGCAGGAATTGATGATCTATTAAATGCTCTGTCCTTAAACCCATATTATGGAAATTCGATTTCTGATGTAGTGCGGAAGGTTAAAATTAGTTTTTCTGACGAGATTATTAATATTAGTGTTCCAGGGTTAAAAACTAAAAGGACTGCAAAAAAGGAGAAAAACCACGAAAACGAATCAGATTATACATATAACGATTCCATATGGAATAAAAAGGATAATATGAATCCTTTCTCAAATTTACCGAAACCAATTAATGACTTTGACCACGAACAGTATCAGAAACTATATCAAGGTTTTACATATACTGTCCTGGTAGATTATGATCAAAAAAACGATAAGATCACGTTATATTTAAAAGCCATCAAACAATCACAATACAATGCATATGCTGATTTTGATGATATCGTGTATTCTTTATTTGTGTATGGACTGTTCCAGTCGTTTTATTATAAATATAAAAAGCAATTTGGAATTCCACAGCTTCCAAATGACGAAAATGAAATAATAATAGTATGCAGCATTGCAAGCTTTATTGAACAAGTATTTGCCAAGGAAGTGTTGAAAAATGGTATCTTGGCAAATGCATTTTGGGATAACTGCATCGCCCATGCAGTTGAAATATGGCCGTGCGCTGGTATTCAGGGAATCCATGACATATACAAAATGAAAACTATTTTCATGAAGAGTATGTATAGCACCACCGAGGCATGCCTTGCAATTCTTACAGAAGTTCCTTATTTACACTGGAAGATTTAGAAATCCTTGTACAGCATTAAAGCAAGGGCACATAGTTTCTCTTCTTCTTTTTCACTAATTACATATTATTCCATTAAAACGCAAAAAGGCCAGCTTTTACCGACCTTTTTCCTTAATATCTCAATGTTTTAAATCAATTATGCCAAACAGATATGATAAGATGCAGAAACTTTTAGCCGTTGCGTTTCGGATAAAAGAAAAACTCCTTTCTTCAGGGACTAAAATAGAAACTGTTTTCCTCATTTATGATTCAATCACTCTTTCATCTTCATTTTCCCATAGTTATTAATAGTATTTAATATCCTTAAAACTAATGAATAAATGACTCGACATATGATTTAAAAGAATCTGTATCTGTAAAATATCTATACCCCGCATTATTAACTACTTGATGCACTTCACTTGGCGCTCCTAACAATAATGCTACTGGTTCAGATAATCCACTCTGGATTCCATCTGGCCATGCAACATCTATCGTCGCTAATTGTTTTCCTGTATCGTCTGCCAAATCGTAATACATTTCTCCTGGATTTAGTTTTTGTTCTTCCATCCAAAGCAATATTTCCATAATGGTATCTTCTTCAGATTTCTCAGTTTCAATTTCATTTATATCTTCCAATGAACGATTTGCATAATCTTCAATAATTCCTTCTTCAATATTTCCTTGCAACAGACTCTCAAGAAAATCATTTGCCGATTCAGCCAACAGTTTTCTGCGTTTTGCTAAAAAATCTAGATATTTATCTACAGATCTCAATTCTTCATCCATAGGTATCCAATGAGTTTCCATTGCGCCTGGTGTTTTTTTCATATAATCCGGGAAATAGTCTTTCGGTTCTCTATCACTGATTGCAATATTAGTATTTTTTGTTAAAAAAGTATAATTAGCAAGTGCATTTACTTCTGACCTTGAATATCCATTCTTATACAATACGGCTTTTGGGAAAATGTGATGAACATCCAATTGAGACATCATCCCCAACAATGATGCCTGTAATTCCAAACCGTTTCCCCAGTCTTTTGCATGATTTACTCTTGTCATCATATAGAGCAAAGGATAAAACCTTGCGCCAGAACTCCATCCCCAAAAATCCGACTCGGTAAGTTTTAATGTCCCGCGATTTTGCTTTAACTGATTTATCAATCCATCTATTCCGGAACCCGTAGCTAAAGTATTGAGATCTTGCGCAATTGTACTTTCGGTCGATCCCGAATAACGACCCCATAAAAATGTATGAATATACCAATATAGAAGTTTATCCCATTCTTTCGCGTCTATCTCCTTTTCTCCTCGATTATGAACATAATCAATCATTACAGGAATTGAATATCGACTTCCCAAAACCCGATCATGATCTAATCCCAATCTTGATGCTATCTGATTCAATATCAGTGAAATCTTTTTATCTGTTTCTTTTAGTCCAGTTTTAAAATCCGCAATTGATACTGTAGATAATTCAGAAAAATATGCCTTGTGTGTCAAATATACTGTCACACAGCGAAGGAGCCAATCCTGCTTGAATTTATAACCAGCCTTAGAATACTTATTTAGTATACTTCGCATTTCTGCCCTTGCTTCAGGCCATTGCGCGCATATTCTAGCCAATGCCAAGTCACCTGTGCTTAATTTTGTACCACCACTATTAACGTTATTAAAAATCTCTACAACAACATCTATTGTTTTGTCTTCACCGACTACACGCTGAACATGAATATCAGTTTTCTTTATGTTATCCAGTTTATTGAGCTTCTCCATATTTTTTAAATAGAAAAGCTGAGTTTCCTGATCTGGTGCTTTTGTCACAAAGGTTCCTGCCCCTTCTTTCATGAGTTGTGTTACATCGATCCAATTATTATCCCCTTTCATTTTCAGCGGAAGATAAAACTCAAATACTTCGTCTTCTAAGTTGAAATATAAATCTTTAAAAGCTTTCTCGTTTCCCTCAAAAAAAGCTGGTGGTTGCCCCTTAATTATTCCATACAGACTAGTTATTCTCTGCTGTCCATCAAGAATCAAGTCTACGTTTCCATACGCCTGTTCTTCTATTCCATTTCTCATAATACTTGTATCCACTGGGGTGACCCATGTAAGCAATCCTCCGATAGGATATCCGCGATATAAAGAGTTCATAAGTTTTCGAACTTGATCTCGA
>JAUNIR010000040.1 GCA_030523345.1 Lachnospiraceae bacterium | reverse complement strand
TTCTTCCTTCTTCTCTTCTTCCTTTACCTCTTCTTTACTAAGGTTTTCGTCTATGCTAATTCCTTCTGTAAGGTCTGATCTTACATAACCGGTCTGTGGCTGCTTATTATAAATAAAAGACACCGCAAACCATACTTTTCCATCTGATGCTTTCACCTGATCTGTTGCAGTTATCTGGTTACCAGTTGTGAGACGGCCAATTACTTTTCCATCTACAGGCGCAGTCCTTATGTTGACACCTGTTCCTTTGATTTTTCCGACCTGTGGCTTATTACCGGATGTATTCGAATTACCTTCTGAGGCTGCACCATTATCATTATTGTCGGCTCCTGTAGAATTTCCTGCATCGGCATTCACCTGCCCATTCATATTCACAAGATCTGATCTAATATAGCCCTTATAGTCTTTGCCGTTAGCTTTAAAGCTTACGCTACACCAATCCCTACCATCATCTTTACCTTTTTCTGTGGCATTTACCGTAAGTCCGTGGCCATTTTGAAGAACTACCCTGATTCCAGACTTTGTTGTAGCTCCTTCACGAACAATAACATTACTGCCCTTTACACATGGTCCAGTAGTTCCATTAGTCTGTCCCGACGATGCGTTATTTCCAGTTGCATTACTTTCAGCACCACTACCATTGGCGGCCTGATTTTCCTGTGACTTATTTGTACTAGAATTAGCCTCACTCTTTTTGTCAGAGTCAGGCGTGCTTTCGCTTTTTACTTCGATGTTGGTTTTCTTGACAAGATCCGAACGTAAATATCCAACAGTTCCAAGGACTTTTACTTTATACCATGTATTTCCGTCATCGCCCTTTTCTTCACCAATTATAGTTACCGTCTCATCCTTTGTTACACCAAAAACAAACTGTCCTTTTGTGGACGGAGTCTTTCTAGCTTTACCACTTTTAACAGTAACGGTTCCGCGAACTGCTGTGTATCCATATGTAGACTGTGCTATGTTCATAGTGACACATGCTATCACTACACAAAGCACAAGCACTTTTGAAAGCAGGCTTACTCCCTTCAGAAAGCCCTTCTTTGAAAAAGTGAAAAACATAAATATACTAATCCCCTCTATCAGTATATAAATCCTTATTACAAATTAATAAATCCTCTGACTGTTTGTTCGTTTCCTTTACATAAGTTTCACCGACCAGTGCAGTCAAAACCCCTATTTATACATATTAACTATAACTTCTATACAATATATTGTCAATTAGTTTTTGTTAACATAAGAAGTTTATTATAATAATCCATGTGTTTATACTTCCCTAATTTCCCAAATGCACTTTCAGTGATGCAATTAAAACAATTTTATGGTATATTATATTAGGATTTTTGGGGAGTTACGCCCTACATTATCGAAGGATTTACACTCTTCCAGAATTAACTATTTAAGTAATTAATAATCAAAACTATGGAAAACGAAAAAAAATATAGAAACGAACTCAAATATATATGCACAGAAGCAGAGCTTACAATACTTGAGTCCCGCTTGAAAGTCCTCTGTAAGAGAGATCCCCATGTTGGTCCATCTGGCACATACGACATAAGAAGTATTTACTTTGACGACATTAAGGATACATGCTTTCAGGATAACGAATCCGGCACTGACCCTAGAGCCAAATATAGGATTCGCATTTATAACGGAGATGACAGTAGAATAACTCTTGAGAAAAAATCCAAGTCCCATGGCATGACACACAAATCTTCTGTGAAATTGTCTAAGGAACAATTTCAGGCTATTATGGCTGGAAACCCTAAGGATATTTTCAATACTTCTAAGAATGAACAGTCAAACCTACTAAATGAATTCGAAGCGCTTATGTACTCCGTTGGGCTCGCCCCAAAGACTATTGTAGCTTATAAAAGAACTCCATTTGTCTATAATGTAGGTAATGTTCGAATCACTTTTGACCGTAATATTGGTCATACTGAGGAAATGTCTACTTTTTTTGATAAGGACCTCCCTCTAGAGCCAGTGATGGTTACAGGGTGTCATGTGTTGGAAGTAAAGTATGACGAATTACTTCCTAACTTCATATATGAAGCACTAAACCTTCAGAATTTGACGCAGACAAATTTCTCTAAATACTACCTGTCTCGAAAGAGGATGTAACTCAGAAATCCACCTCGTTCGAATAACAATATTTTCTAGTAATTAATTAACAAATCATAGTCTCCAATGACTATAAATATAGAAAGGCTTAACTTATGAGTACTAAAGACATTATTAAAAATTCATTCATTAATCAGATTGCAGCATCAGACGTTTCTGCGACATCAATTATTATGGTAATGCTTATTACAGCAGTACTTGCACTCTATATTTTCTGTGTCTACAGAATTATGTGTCGTAGAGCTTTCTATTCTAAGACTTTTGCTGTTACTCTTGTAATTGTTTCACTCGTAACTGCACTTATTATTCTTGCAATTCAATCAAGCGTTGTCATTTCACTCGGTATGGTCGGTGCTTTGTCAATTGTAAGATTTAGAACAGCTATTAAAGACCCTCTCGATATAGCATTTATCTTCTGGTCTATTTCCGTAGGTATTATCTGTGGAGCTCACCTTTACAATGTCGCCGTTATCGGATCTATTTTCGTAACTATTATAATGGTTGCCATTCAGATGGTTCCTGGTCTTAAGCCAGCATTGCTTCTTGTTATTAATGCTAAAGGAGATACATCACTTAAAGATATCGAGTCTTTAATTCAGTCAGAAACAACTTACTATAAAGTAAAATCTCGCAGTATAAATGCATCAGAGCTTGACATTATTGCAGAAATCAGAACTAAAGATGAGCAAGACTTCATTCAAAAGCTCTCTAAGGTTGAAGGCATCAATAATGCGACACTTATGCTCCATGACGGAGAGGTAATTTGTTAAAAAGAAACCGTATTGATATTCTTATAGCTGCAATTATATTTCTTGCAGGCTTCATATATGTATGTACGTTAGTCAAGGGAGAGACACATTTGCAAACATCATACAATGTGCACTCCCTTGAATTTCGTGCAGAGAACAATTCTTCGCTTCCATCTACAATCAGACATTTTACATTAGACGATGAAATATATTTTATTGTCCCTCATGACATGCCTAAAATGTCTGTACTTACAATTATTGATGAAGAAACCATTACCGCATATGATGAACAAATAAATATAGATAAGCTTGAGTCTATTAATGGTCTTCCAATTCATATAATTCGTTCTAACTTTCCAGTAGTTTATTTAGACATTGATCAGGAGGCATCTGGAATGAGTTGGGAGGACTTTAATATCCCTGAAAACACTAAAGATGTCACCTGCTACGGAAAAATGCATCTCAATCCATCGGGAGCTCCAATCAACGATAATGACTCTTCTCTTAATTTTATAAAAGAACGCGAGTATACGGATGATGTCACCATTTCCCGCCACGGGACATCTAGCTGGACTATGTGCGGAAAACATTCTTATAACATTAAACTTAATGAGAAGGCTTCTCTTCTTGGATTGGAAAAAACTAGATCATACGCACTAATAGCTAACGGAAAAGATAAGACACTTATGCGATCTTATTTAGCGAATGAACTCGCAAAAAAACTTGGATGTGACTATACTCTTGATATGAAATACGTCACCCTATATGTCAACAGTGCATATCGCGGCGTCTATCTTCTTACAGAAAAACCAAAGAAAATCATGGAAGAATCCATCAAAGCATCAAACGACAGCTTCGCAATTAACTGGTTAACGCCTTCCGAAGGTCAAATTATTTCGTTTACTGATCATGGTGAATTTTCAGAAGATGTCGAAATGGCTGAAGACAACGGTCTTTCAGCACTCTTAGTGTATCCTGATCCAATGACAAATGAAGAAGTCTATTATAGTGAAATGATTCAAAATTTCATTAACGAGATTGGATCTGGCGATTTTTCCAATATAGATGAAGACAGCTTTATCAGATACTACTGGGTTCAAGAAGTGGTAAAAAATTACGATGCCTGGTATAGAAGTTTTTACACTGTATACGATGGAAAAAATGAAATATGGAAAGCCGGAACCCCTTGGGATTTTGATATGTCAATGTCTCATTTTGGCTACACTAAGGTTTTGGACTTTTCTAACGCCGCAGGTCTTATAGGTTCTCACGGCTTATATAAAGATCTTTACAGCAATGACAAAGTAAAAGACAAACTGATTAATTTCTATAACTCCGACGTAAAGAGTGCCCTTGATGAGCTCATTGACGAAATCGACACAACCTATGACTATATTGCCTTAGAAGCTGACATAGATTATAGGTATATCAATACAGACAGACCTGACATTTGCACATCAGAGTTTGAAGACTTTGTATTTGGAACTTCTTACAAAAATGCTGTTGATAACATGAGACAGTTCTTAATTGATCGTAAGAATTACCTCAATACACAATTCAATTAGGTCACACTCCGAACACGCTATATACAACTATCCCAACAATAATCAACGATAATGCAATGACTCTTCTAAAAGAAAGCTTCTCCTTGAAAATAGTCACACCAAAAATCGTAATGTATATATAGCTAGTTGCCTCTAAGATTGGCCCCATAGATAACGGTACTACTTTGTATGCAAATACACTTAAGAACGTTGCCATTATGAATATTGAATATGCTATAATTACCGGTGCATTCAAATATTCCCTTATTTTATTTTCATATTCTTTTCCAGCTGCTTTTTTTAATATTACCTGTGATACAGCACTAATAAATGTGCCAAACATCATTATAGCCGCGTATATAAGAAGGAGCTTATTCATTATTTCCCTCCTTGTCTGTTACATACAGAAGTACACCCGCTATAACAATAATAGCGCCTATAACTTTTCCTATAGTAATTTTTTCATTAAATACAACTACTCCCCACAGTATTCCAAAAACAACAGTAATAGCTCTATTTGCATATGCCGTTGTTAAATCAAGCCTTTTAATAATCTGCTGCCACCCTATGGCATATACAAACATGATAAAAAGAAGGGCTGTATAACACAAAATAAATCTAATAGATAAAAAGTCTTGATTAGAAGCTAGTTTAGAAAAAACATTTCCTAGCGAAAAAACAAAAAGAAGTATATTTAGAGCTATGATAGTTTTAGTCTTCTTACTCATTGGCTTTTACCATCTTTCTTTTTGTTTTAAATACCGCTATGCCAGCAAGTGTTAACACCGAAATAAAGCTGCACATTCGATATAAAATACTCTCATGGTAAGTTATATGCACTCCATTATAATACCCTACAGGAATCTTCAAACCAACTGTTCCATGCTCTGTTTCAAATAATTCTGGAACAATATCAGCTCCATCCTCGCTTTTTGCAATATTTTCAACTTTATAACCCTTATAATATGTTATAGGCATGTAGAGAATCTTTTCTTCACCCGTTGGATTGATAACTAAAATTGTAGACTTTGTTCCCGATTTAGAAAGTGGCCCTATCGTCAGCCCAGAACTACTATCATCACCCGTAGGGTTGATTTTTGCATTTTCATCATATAATAACTGCAATTCTTCTATGCTATGGTCAAGATCTCCATCCTCAAAATTAACTGGTTCGTATTCACCCATTCCGACCATATTAAACTTGCCAAGTGCAATACTGTCATATATTAAATATTCGTCCCCAGCAACCTGCTTCAATGTAGAAAAATACATACTAGACTGAGTTACAAGAAGAACACATATTGCTGTAGAAGCAATACCTATAGCTTTTGATTTATCTTTGTCGTTCACATCGTTTAATGCTTCAAGTCCTTTTGCAATAGAGAAAATGAAACACACTCCCGCAATTGCTAAATATCTACAAGGGAACTGTACCATACAGAAAACTGTTCTTATCACACCACCTACGCTTTCTATCCATTTCCAAGGAAAAAACGAAGATGTAATCCATAACGCAATTACACCAAACGAAAAACAAATGGTCTCAAAAGATGTTCTCTTACGCTTGATAGAGGTAACTATAAATAGCGCAATTGCAAAAATGAGATTTGGTAATCCAATGTTGTATCTTGCATTAAAAAATGTTCCGTTATTAACCTTTCCAACAGTAGAAATAGTAAGCGCAAAGATGTCCTTCAATGACAACATCGTTTCTGACGTATTATATGCATTTTCCGCGTACACTTTATATGCATCAGTTGTTGACATATGTAGGAATGGAATAATGTAATATGCCGAAAGTAAAGCCGTAATAATACATGCTGCCGCGAGTTTTAAGAAACACTCTTTTCGGAATATTTTCTTAAAGCAAACAATGCATAACAGTATTGCAAATTCAGCTACAAGCTCTGTTGTTAATACATGAGAATTGATCAATCCGAACAATCCCAAAACAAGCCATGTAATTTTGCCGTCTTCAGCTATTACTATATATAATCCAGTAATCACAAGTGGAAGAAACGCCAATGCTAACGCCTCTCCTATTGCCCCTCTTGAATATAAATCTAGTAATCTATAAATGTTAAAGGCGTATAAGAAAGAGCATACTGAAGGAATAAACATCGTCCTAAGTATACTTTCATTATTCTGTGTTTCTATTATTCTCTTAACACATACAAAACAAATTGCTACTGTAAGCAAATTCACACAAAAGAATGAAAGATACACACAAAATCTTAAAGAGTAACCTATCCCGCGTAATAAGGCAAATGGATATAAAAATAGTTCCGGGTAGAAATACGATACCGCATACCCATATCCTTTCAGTGTATTAGGATGTATTCTTACTGGGAATTGACCATCTCTAATACCATCCATGATTCCATCAATTTTTCCATACAGAAAATACCCATCGTCAAATCTGAGTCCCATTCTAAATAAAAGTGGAATACATGTAAGTAACGAAATACCAACTATTATTTCTATAGCGATACCTTTTTCAGTCTTCCAAAATTCTTTTAAAATGCCTATAACTATCAGCTCTATAAAGACTAGTAAAAACATCCCCACAAGCCAAATTGTTTTGACATAATTTCTGTTTCCAATTAGCTCTATAGACTGAATGTAAAAATCCTGGAATCCACAGTACACAACATAAACATCTAAATCCTTCACGTCCCTTGTTATATACATTTGTGAATTAGAAAAGCCTGGCAAATATCCCAAACCATAATTCATATTGAATTCGCCTGGTAACTCCTTTGGCATATGGTTAAGTGAAATTTCATCACACTTTACAGCCCACGGATTCGACTTAGACGTAAGTGAAAGAACACTTCCAGCATTTGATCTGTATCCTATACGTACTGTATACGATCCCGCCTTCACTTCCTCAGCAATATTAAGAAAAACTTTCTGTTTTTCTTCTACAAGCTCTTCTCCATGAACAGTATCAAAATAGTACCCGTCTTCTTCCATTCTTCCAATATCGGGATTTGCCTTTGTAACATCAATAGAATAATTATTAACAGGTCTTCTTAATAACAATATAAAGAAAACTGCTCCTATTAATATAGTCGCAGTTACCATTACAATATATAATTTCTTATCGTTTTTCTCTTGAAACATCATTTAACCTCAGTTCGAATTCCTGTCTATCTCTCTGTTCTATAGCCGATAAAATAAGTCCTGCAAAGAAACTCTGCACAGCTATGATTGTCATAGAACATGCCACAAATAATGTAGGGAATCGTGGTACCAGACCCGTTGCAAAATACTCTACAAATACAGGTATCATCAATATAGCTGCTGCCACAATCAATATAGCTGCTATGCTTCCAAAAAATTTCATTGGTCTACATATCCTGAAAAGTCTAAGAATAGTATTTATTACCTTCATACCATCAGAATATGTATTTAACTTTGACTCACTACCTTCAGGTCTATCTCTATATTCTATAATGTGATTCACCACATTCATATTTCTATCAATTGCATGAATCGACATCTCTGTTTCTATTTCAAATCCTCTTGATAATACAGGGAATGTCTTAACAAATTCATAGCTAAATGCCCTGTAACCAGTCATTATATCTCTAATCTGTGCTCCAAAAAGAAGATTTATACTACCTCGCACGAATGAATTTCCAAAATTGTGAAATGGGCGCTTATTTTCCTCAAAGTATGTAGACGAAAGTCTGTCTCCGACCACCATATCTGCCTGTTCCTCAAGCACTAGCTTAGCCATCTCAGCTGCATCTTCTGCTGGATACGTGTCATCTCCATCAGTCATGATGTAACACTGCGCATCTATTTCACGAAACATTCTACGGATTACATTTCCTTTTCCCTGCATTGTCTCGCGTCTCACAACCGCGCCTGCAGCCTTAGCAATGTCCGCAGTTCCATCCGAAGAGTTATTATCATACACATATATAACAGCATCGTCTGGTAATGCAGCCTTGTATTCTCTTACAACTTTTTCAATTGTCTTTGCTTCATTGTAGCATGGTATTAATACTGCAATTCTATCCATTAGTAATCTCCATTCGGTTTATTATAAGCTTCCCTAAAACAGCCCAATCAACTTATACAAGATACAGAAACTAATACTTATTCGAAATCTTTACAACCGTGATTCCATCTATATTAGCAATAGACCCCCTCCTTGGGAACATAGGCATTGCTTTTACATCATCTCTATCCAATATTGCATAAAATTCATCCGAGTCACAAGCTTGTACATAATATCCAAAGTATTCTCTATAAATTCCTTCCCATGTCTGCTTGTGCGATGAGCCCGTACTTCCCCAATCACCAAATTGCATTAGATTGTTAGCAAGGTAGAAATGCTCTGAATACATAAATCTCTCATTGCCAACGGGCATTCCGATAAAGCACACCTTACCACCATTGTCAGCATAGCCTAATTCTAAAAGTGTATCCAACACTTCACCTGCTAAAGTGACCGTTCCAGTTCTGCCTTCCTTACACGCTTCCTGATCTATCTGCGTAGCTATATAATTACCATATATCATCACTATGCAACATATTGTAAGTAATATTCCTGCCCACTTTTTATTGAAGCCTTTCTCCTGGATTTCAAATGCTATAAGCATCATAATTGGAAAGTAGAATGCAAGTCCACAAATCATCTGAATACTTAAAAATGCGTCTGGCGCAACAAAAAGTACTACGTTCGCTGCAACTGGCATTAGCAGCATACATATAACAAACAAAATGCCATATACTTTATTTTTCTTAAATATCTCAACAGTACCTATCACGCAAAAGCTTAGGACCAAAACCATAAATAATCCTATAACAATATAATGGTCCTGGAGTCTATTCCAACGATACATTTGTCCAAAGAAATATTCTTTAAAATAATAAAATGTAGTCTTAAATCTTGCTGGTATACGTGAAATCATATATGAAATAGATAATGAACCTGATCCGTTATAGTCTGTCATTTTAGATCCATAAATCGAATTCATAATAGGAATTCCAGCTAAATATATCGTTCCTCCTAAGACAATCGAAATAGCTGATTTCAAGGAAAAACTAATGACTTCCTTCTTCTCACATTCTCTATAGAACATAATCATCAACTGTGCAAGAAAGATCATGCAAGTACAATTGATGAAGGCTTGATATTGTCCCATCAACAGCACAATACAAATCGCAGCTGCCACTATGGTGACAGCATCAGAATACTTGCTTACATTTATTCCTTTTTTTACAATGAACAACGCTACTACAGAAAATAAGTATGGCAGAGCAAAACTGATTGCCGCATATTTAAATGTAAGCCATACTCCAACAGATGTAGTCATAAGGAACAAGAAACTAATCAAGTACGCTTTAATGCATTCTGGGCCTATTTCAAATAATTCTAGCAGAAAAATATTACCAACAATAAAAAGAACGATTGATACTACAGACGTCAATGGTTCTGCTGCAAGTCCAAATCTCATCTTGTCTATATAAGGCCAGACCCATCTTCCTTCTCCACGTTCCCAGTTTCCAGCCAATGAAAAAGCTGAATGCCAGATTCCATCCAGATGATTTACAAGACCTAATGAAATTGTCATAAAAAATGTAAATATTTCCATTGCCAAATTGATGACAAAGAATTTTTCCCATTTTTTAATTATCTGCTTCATAATAAAATCCGTCCTTTATATCGTTTCCAAGCTTATGAATACCACCTGTCTCATAATGCCAGATAGCAGGGAATATATGATATCCTATCTGTCCCATATCTTCTTCTGGACAGTAGAAAGTTATTCCCTCCATCTCTTTAGTCACATACTCAACTCTAGGATAATCTTCCTGCTTAACCCAGTATGTATAATCACTATAATATCTCACACACTCAATGTCCCATGAAATATAATCTTTCAGACTCTTAATTGCCGGCATAAGCAATACTACTAGGGCCACACAAGTCACCGTACGAATCAGCCATCCATTTTTTAGTGCCTTTGAACCAGTCGCATCTACATTTTCTGAATGTAACGCATCCATACCCCATACATACTCAAGAATATCCCCAATCATGTAGCAGCCACCTACAAGAATGTACGCAATACCATACCTAAATAATGGGCTTTCTAAGAACCACATAGCTAAGCTCAAAATAAGCGCTACCTCAAATATTAATTTATGTAAACTAGCCTTCTTTTCCCATACATGTATTGAAGCCATCTCACTATCACCATTCTCCTCCACATGTTTCACAACGTTTAGTTTACATAACCCCATCTTAGACGTTACCACTTTAACAGTTCTATACACAACGTACATAGCACTCACTAAGATGAAGCTTAAAATGATAAGTCTATTCGGACCGCTCATATATTCCCACCAGTGTGGAAGCCACGTCTTTATGCTGTCATTAACCTGTCCACCCAACTGGCCCATTCCACGACCCCATATTTTGATTTCATCTGCATCAGCCTGAGCGGCATCCGCTGCAATCTTCCATATAGGATTAAATAAATCGACTTTAGTAAATGGATAAATCAACCAGCCACATATAATATAATTTCTAATAAAGTATGGAAGTATTATTACTAATCCAGCAATAATTGAGACGAAAATCTCCTTTATTTTCTTACCCTTTATCATATCTATTGCAGGGAAAAGAACAATAAATACAAGACATCCAACAGTAAGCTTTATAGAGATAATAAACACCACGAACATAGCTAATAGTGCATATGGTGCGTAAGAATTAACACTAGCATTAGTTCGCTCTTCATCAATTAATTCCCACCATCTAATTGCTACATACATAACTACAAATACAAGTGGAAAATCTGATGCTGGCGAGGTAATTTCGCTACAGAATAATAAGAAATATATGATTGGAGCAATTCTAAGAACATTTAACTTAATGTTCTTATTAAAGCCAAAGATTCCATATCCCATAAGAAATATGGCATAGAACCCGCCAAGACAATGAAGACTCTGCCCCCATAGTTCTCTCATGCTAAATAGCGCACACTGAACAAAATAACAGCTATTATATGCGAGTCTCTTAAGTATGTGAACGCTTCCTTTTACAGTTCCAAATTCTTCTATCCATCTGATAGACTGCTCATGGTAATAACCTGAGTCTGAAAAGAAACTTCCTTCTGTTGTATAAAATAAAGCTAAAATGAACACTACAATAAATGCAGTCCATTTAATGGTACTTGGCGTTAATATTACCTTAGTCTTCTCATCCGTAGTATTTTTACTTTCACTATCAGGTCTTTTTACAGAATAAACTAAGCTTTTGTAATGCTCTAAGTCCACTACAACCATTGCCACACAGGCAATAATCATTATGAGATTAGCCACAAGACCAACCTTATAAAAAATACTAAAAAAACCAGCATAAACAGTCGTCACAGCTAATCCTGCTGCCACTGCTGATCCAATCTTTACATCTGTATCATATTTAAAAAATCTATAGGCTCTTGTAAGCGTGAAATATCCCAATATATAGGTAACCACAAATACGTAAGCCCAGTTAACTAATACCGATACCATAACCTAATAATTTCACTTTTTCTCAAATCTCTTAGCACCTGCTGCCCCACTCTGGTTCCTAGCAAATCCTCCGTTAATTGACTGGCTCCTAAGATTTGCTCTCGCCCCAGCTGTAGCCGCGTTTACCTCATTCTGACAGCTAGCACAAAATCTTCCCGACCTTATACTTGTACCGCACTTCTCACAAGAAAGGAACGAAACGGACCCAGGCGCTATCTGAATTTTATCATCACGAAGAAGACGACGAATCTTTTCCTTACTGACACCTACCGCATTGCTTACTTCAGTAGTTGTGGCTCCAGGGTTCTTCTCTATGTAATTTCTTACCTTGCCGTAATCATCATACATAAAGAGACCGCATTCTTCACATTTATATTCTCCAACACCCATATACTGGATTCGTCTACATCCACATTTTTCACACGTTGTAGGGCTATTGTAATCTTTTTTCTCTAGCTTTTCGATTCCATCCATATAGCTACCACTCATCTTTCGGACTAATATATCAAATCTCTATTCTGCAAAATCAATAGCCTTACCTATATCATGGCGCATATACTTATTTTCGAATTCTACCCACTCTGTAGCTTTGTATGCATTAGCTCTAGCTGTCTTTAAATCATCTCCAATGGCGGTGACACCAAGAACTCTTCCACCATTTGTAACTATATCTCCGTTCTCATCGAACTTAGTTCCGGCATGGAAGCAGAAGTATCCATCTTCTGTATCAAATTTCTCAAGTCCTGTAATCTTCTTGCCCTTTTCATACTTAAGAGGATATCCATCTGACGCAAGGACTACACATACTGCAGCATTATCCTTAAATTTGAGATCCACCTTATCAAGAGTTCCGTCAATACAAGCTTCAAATAACTCAATAATGTCATTTTCCATTCTAGGAAGAACTACCTGTGTTTCTGGATCACCAAATCTCGCGTTATACTCGAGTACCTTTGGGCCCTCTTCAGTAAGCATAAGTCCAAAGAAGATAATACCTTTAAACTCTCTGCCCTCTGACTTCATAGCAGCTACTGTTGGCTTAAAAATCTTCTCCTGACAAAAAGCGTCAATTTCCTTTGTATAGAATGGGCTTGGAGAGAATGTTCCCATACCTCCAGTATTTAAGCCCTCATCATTGTCTTTAGCTCTTTTATGATCCTGAGCAGAAGTCATAGTCTTTATAGTAGTACCATCAACAAATGAAAGCACTGAGACCTCACGGCCTGTCATAAATTCTTCAATTACGAGATTATTACCTGCATCACCAAAGGCCTTGTCAAGCATGATCTGCTTAACTCCATCTTTAGCTTCTTCTAATGTGTTACAAATTAACACACCCTTACCAAGAGCAAGACCATCTGCCTTAAGTACTATAGGCATCTTAGCAGTCTCAAGATACTTAAGCGCTGCATCCGCGTCCGAAAAATTCTCATAAGCCGCTGTTGGGATATTATATTTTTTCATAAGATCCTTAGAAAAAGCCTTACTACCTTCTAATATAGCCGCATTTTTTCTAGGTCCAAACGCTTTAAGTCCAGCTGCTTCAAAAGCATCAACTGCGCCTGCAACCAATGGATCATCAGGAGCAACAATAGTTAAATCAATTGCCTCTTTCTTAGCAAAATCAGTAAGCTTATCGAATTCCATAACGCCAATTGGAACACACTCCGCAATTGCCGCAATACCAGCATTTCCTGGTGCACAGTAAATCTTATTAACTTTGCTACTCTTAGCTACTGCCTCTGCAATTGCATGTTCACGTCCGCCGCCGCCTACGATTAATACTTTCATGGTTGTCTCCTCACGTATTTTTATTATTTAATAAACCAAATTCTCTATATTCTTCCGTTAGCTATATCATCAATAGCCTTTGGTAAAATAATCCACTCTGCCTGCTCCATTACTCTCTTCTGTAAGATTTCAGGAGTATCTCCATCTTCAATATACACAGCCTTCTGTCCAATAATTGGGCCTGTATCTGTACCGGCATCCACATAGTGAACTGTAGCTCCAGTCACTTTGACTCCACGAGCTAGCGCTGCCTCATGTACCTTAAGTCCATAAAAGCCATCACCACAAAAGCTTGGAATTAGCGATGGATGAATGTTGATGATTTTATTTTCAAAAGCACTTACAAAACTTGCCGGAAGTACTACTAAGAATCCAGCAAGAACTACTAAATCACATCCAGCACCCTTAATTGTATCTATCATAGCCTTTGAATACTCTTCCTTGTCTGCAAACTGCTTAGGGCTGATATATTTGCCTTCTATTCCGGCGTTTTTTGCCCTTTCCAAGGCAAATGCAGATTCTTTATTAGAGATAACAAGTGCTATTTCTGTGTTTGTTATTTTTCCAGAAGCTACAGCGTCAATTATAGCCTGCAAATTTGTACCGCCACCGGATACTAATACTGCGATTTTCATAGTTCCTCCTCAAATTATTTTGCTTTTATATACACACACAGACTAAAGAAGCTGTCGCCCTTTAGTCTGTTAGTTAAAATAATATTCGTTTAAATTTTATACGTTCATTGATACTTGCATCATTCAGATTTTCATCAATACAGCATCAATCGTCGTCTTATACAAGATCTACGCCCTTCTCGCCATCTACTACATCACCTACAAGGTAGCATGTCTCACCAGCAGCCTTAAGAGCTTCCATTGTCTTGTCCACATCTGCAGGATCAACTGCAAGAACCATTCCAAGACCCATATTATATGTATTAAACATCATCTCATCTGTGATGTTACCTGTTTCCTGTAAAAGCTTAAAAATTGGAAGTACTTCAAATGAATCAAGCTTAACAACCGCCCTTATTCCATCTGGAAGCATTCTAGGAATATTCTCATAGAATCCACCACCTGTGATGTGGCTACAACCCTTAACCTTAACTCCCGCATCCTTAACGGCCTTCATTGCCTTTACATAAATTCTAGTAGGAGTCAAAAGTGTTTCACCAAGTGTAGTTCCAAGAGTTGGCATATATCTGTTAAGGCTATCCTCTGTCATATTGAATACTTTACGAACTAAAGAAAAACCATTTGAATGGACTCCAGATGAAGCAATACCAATAAGCTTATCACCAGCCTTAATATTCTCGCCTGTAATTAAATCCTTCTTGTCGCACACGCCTACTGTAAATCCAGCAAGGTCATAATCATCTTCTGCCATAAGTCCTGGATGTTCAGCTGTCTCTCCACCTATTAATGCACATCCTGACTGCTTACAGCCCTCTGCAACACCCTTTACGATATTAGCAATCTTCTCAGGATAATTCTTACCACATGCGATGTAATCAAGGAAGAACAATGGTTCGCCACCTGCACAGGCTACATCGTTAACACACATTGCAACTGCATCAATTCCGATTGTGTCATGCTTATCAAGGAGCATTGCAATCTTAACCTTAGTTCCACATCCATCTGTTCCTGATAAAAGAACAGGATCTTCCATATCCTTAATGGCACTCATTGAGAAAGCTCCAGAGAATCCACCGAGTCCACCAAGAACCTCTGGTCTCATTGTCTCCTTAACATGAGCCTTCATAAGTTCAACTGACTTATATCCAGCCTCTATATCTACGCCTGCACTTTTGTAATCCATTTTTAAATCCTCCAAATATATAATACATCTAACCAGGAATCATTCCTGATCTTGTATCTATTTACTGTTTAAATACTCTTTATAACCAATTTTATTAAGCTTATCAGCCTTTGCTACAACACCATCCTTAAGTTCATCCTTATAGTCCTTAAGCTTTTTAAGAAGATCCTCATCTGATATAGCAAGCATCTTAACCGCAAGAATACCAGCATTAGCCCCTCCATTAATAGCAACAGTCGCAACAGGTATACCTGATGGCATCTGCACAATTGAATATAGGGAATCTCTTCCTTCAAGAGATGTTGTATGCATTGGAATACCAATTACTGGCATTGGGAAGATAGCTGCACACATTCCAGGTAGATGAGCTGCCATTCCAGCTCCCGCAATTATCACCTTAAATCCCTTCTCTTCTGCACTCTTAGCATATTCAAAAAACTCATCAGGCTCACGATGAGCACTGATAATTGTCATTTCATAATCTACGCCGAATTTCTCAAGAATTTCAGCCGCTTTACTCATTACTGCAAGATCTGAATCAGATCCCATTACTATTCCTACTTTTGCCATTTTATTCTCCTCACAAAATATTGTATTAAAAATGCAAAAACACATTCTATAATATACCATAGAATGTGTGTCTTTGCCAAACAAATCGGCTATATATAATGCAATTTTTCGCCCATTTAATCGATATTAATTATATTTTTCGTAATCATCTTTGTAATGACTATCTAGATACTCGGTTCTCTCATCAATATATCTATAGAAATCATCCATTTTCCACTCCTGATTAGTAACCTCTGGCCACCTGTCAATTTCCCTACGAAGTGCTCCCGTTTCCTCCATATACGAAATCATATCTTCAACTTTTCCTTTTATTTTTTTAGGCTTAATAACCGAATCTCTTAATTCACACCATCTAAAATACATAAGCTTACTAATTTCAGCTGGATTTGCCTTGTATAGCTTATCCATATGTGGTGTCATCATATCAGGATTAGTTATATAATTTTCATAGAAAATAATGTCGTCTCCAAATGTTTCATTCATATCCCACATTATTTCACTCAGCTTATAGTCATCTCTTGCAGTAGCAACAAAAAATGCGTTTTTAGACCAATTATCAGTAGCTGAAATAAACATAGAATACAAGTTCATATCGATTTCATTGTTCATATTGAGAAGAGATTTTGCATATTCATAATCTATTTCTTCTGAACTATACGCATCAACAAACCTGTTAATTACATCAAACGTTTCGCTTGTATATTCCTTTGGATATTTAATACTGTATAGCTCCTCTCCCGTAGTAGGATTTGGCATATCAATTGAAGGTCCCTCCAGCCTATATAAAATATCCTTTTTCTTAAGATCACACAGTTTCCTATCAACCTTTTCTGTCAAAAGATAAAGACCTACATATGTGTTATCGTAAAAGACCTCCACGTATTCAGCCCCAACAGTATTATCCCAATCTACACCATTATTTTTAGAGATTTCATTCCACAAATCATAGCACAATTTGTTATGAATATAGCCATTATCCTCAATCATAGCAACTAAAGCCCAGTCATCATCTGTTCTAAGCCCTAATAGGGATTTCTTTTCATCGAGTGTAAGATTATAACTTTTCTTGTCATATGCACTTGATGAATCTCCTCTCTGTCCAAATCTACAGTCTGATTCAACAAAAGTCTCTTTCTTGTGATATGGATCGATAAGTTTCATATTGCCAGTCCACACTAAATTATCCGAGTCATACTCATCATATGTCAGACTAATCGTAGGCATCCCAGTAAATAACACATGGTATTTAGAGTAGCTATTCTCGTCAATTATAAGATACAACGTAAAAATAGCATTATTTTTAATACAGTCTTCCTTATCATGATAATCATCTATCTGCAAATCTTCTCCCGAAACCGATACTTTGTCAGAAAAATAAAGTGTGCCATAATCAGATGTGAGCTCACCCAAAAAGTTCTTCTTACTAATATCCTGCGGAATATATAATGTATTATTCTCCCAATCATAAGGAAGTAGCTCACCGTTATATTTAATCGGGTAATGATATACATCTATTCTTTCTTGTTTGATTTGAATCGCGGAATCTATGTCACCTTGTTCTACGACACCAACACCTAAAAGTTCACTTTTTACATCAAAAGAAGCCCTTGCATATACAGCAATTGCTACTATGAGGGCTGTAGTAATAATCACTATCGCTAGCTTGATTCTATTTTCGTAAAACAAATTATTTTTCATTTATAAAAAGGTTCACTAAAAATGGATTGATAACCATAATCGGCAGTAAATATCTGATTCCTTTATTAACAAAAGTAGGGCCCATAAGACATACACATATTGTAAGCACAGATATAAGTGCCACTACCGAAAGGTTATATGATTTTCTGTCGAAAGCCACAAAAAGCATATATATTGCAAGCCAGGACTGTATTCCTACATTACAGAGCGGCCACACAAGAGGGAATCCCTCGTAAAAGTCCGTAAATACTCTAAATTTTCCTTCTAAAACCGTCGGCATGAATCTTGAATCAGCCTCCGGATCAATTTTACTAAGCTCAATAAAATAAGAATTTACATCCACAAAATCCCCGTTCATATGAAGAAACGCCTGAATATATATGGATGGTGCCTTAAACAGATACTTAGTCCAAATTTTCAGATAAGCTACAAAATCTCCCATATTCTCGCCATAATATGTGTCTTTTACTGGATCACTGATTTTTGGATCATAAGCTCCTGCAATGTAATCAAAATCTATAACACGGCCAAGGATTTCCTTATCTTCATCCGTAACAACCTCTGAATAATCTCTTGCAAGTCTTGCAGTCTGCTGAAGTGGCACTGAAAGGCTTTCCTTGAATGGTCCCTTTGGAATTCCCATCGCCGCTGCAGCATTGGAAGTAATCGATTCTATCATAATTCCTATTAATAAAGCCATCGCAACAAGCGCCATGCTTTTATTGAATGTTTTCTTAGTCAAAAGATCTTTAACGATAACAACCGCTATTAATAAAACAATCGGCAATATAGTAATATTTCCATTCTTTCTTACGAGGCATAAAAGTATTGAAGCAATAGCTATTTCAATATATATTGCTTCACCTGATTCATTTAAGAAAAGGAACTCTGTCAAAAGACTACATACCCACAATAGCGTAAACGCATATAAAGAATCCTTAGAAGCCGTCGATACAAATCTCGCAATTATAGGATTTAACGCAAAAATCAACAATGTAATATTTCTAAAAACACATTTTATTTCAAGCTTTTTTAGAACTTTTAACGCAAAAGAAGCAACAAATGCGCAATATAAGAGCTGTATTAATATTGCTAAAAATAATCCAAAGCTATCTGAGCCAAACACTACCTTTCCAAGATTTACCAATCCTCCATAATAAAGTGTTGTCATTATTGGCCAGTGTTGTGTGTAGAGATTATGATCTAAAATCATATCAATTTGTCTTAGCTCGTCCCATTGAAGTCCTCCTGGGTATCTAAAAACAAGCCAAATCATCCATATAGCAGAAATAAATATGAAGCTATATAACTGTTTGTCTGAGACCTTGCTTAATTTTGACTCTTTATCATAAGTAGTTATACTTTCTACGATTTGCATAACATAACCCTTGGCAACAGCAAATACACATATCGAACCAAGTACATAGATTATGGTAATCATCATGCAAATACGACTACCCATTGTCAGGTTCCATGTATCATCAAGCCTAAAGCTTATTCCCCATATCGAAAAAAGCCCCGCCATAGTGCCAATTAAGATATCATAATATCTGACTTTACACTTTCGCATTTTAAAAGTAAGTAGAATAATTGCTATTAATATAATTAATGACGAAATCTCATAAGGGAAAAGGTAGTCATATACCGTGTATGCTAATGTTCCTCTTGTAAAGTTCCTATAATAAACCATCTTAAGAAAATCTGTCTGATTAATCCTAACAAAGAAATATATAAGACAACTGGCAACGACATGTGATATCTTCGAATTTTTTATTTTATTTGGGTCAATCATTTTTTCTATGTGATAGCTCAGCCGCTGACCCGGCGGCATAG
>JAUNIR010000166.1 GCA_030523345.1 Lachnospiraceae bacterium | reverse complement strand
AGATCTTACAGACAAACGACTACCTCTTATACTTAAAAATAGTGCGAGTTCTTCACCATAAACAGGAAGCATTTCAAGCCTTTCTACTAAATATTCTGAAATACATTGTCTGACATAATCTGATATTGTTATTTTAGGATAACGTCTTCCATTAACGACAATATAGCCTTCATCAAGGTGGAGATTATCAATATTAAGCTTTTCACATTCAGAAATCTTTAATCCAGCACATATTATTAAAGCTATTATAGCGACGTCTCGTTTACGAGAAATGGCCTGAAAAGCGGCTGCATGCTTAGATGGTAGGTTTTCATTGGATATAAAGTTGATTAAGGCCATATTTTCTTCCTGTGATGGAATCATTGGTGCCTTTTTTGAAGGTTTTGGTGCTGAAGCCTTTAGAATTTCAAGGGAATCAATCATATTTTCTGAATAAAGAAAATTATAAAATGATTTCAAAATGATATATCTGCGAAATACTGCGGCATCTGAACGCTTTTTAACCGTACCATTTACAAAATATTGTTTAGAATATTCAACATAATTTTCAATATCAGATGCTGATATATCTTCAAAATCATCAATTCTAATATCTTTTACTGGAATCGATTTTTCTTTACTTATATATTCAAAAAAAGCAGATAAGTCGAATGCATAAGCATGTAACGATGATTCTTTCATACAATTTCTTTTAGCTTTTATGAAAGCTCCAGCAAATGAAGGTAACTGATCCTTTATTAATTTTTCAATTTTAATTTGTGTTAGATTATTTAATTTACTCATAAGTAAATTAAAACACATTACAAATTTGAGTAACAGTGTCATAGTTAACGCAACTAATATTATGGTATAATTTAAAAGAAATAGCGTTAAATATGACAATTAATGGACATCATGGTTTTTTCATGGTATAATCTATTCGTAAAAGTTGTCTTTCGCGAATAGTTGTATTTGTAAAGATATATTACCACTACGAGGTATCTTTTTATGGGTGATGTAAACAAAAGCACATATCATGAGCAAATTAATAATATTAATACATTAAAGTTGCGTCAAATACAAAATACTCTTCCAAAATTTTGTAGAGATTTCTTTTTAGGAATTAAAGATACAACTTCAACAAGAACACGTCTTGCATATGCATATGATCTAAGAATTTTCTTTGAATATATTAAAGATAATAACCCAACATTTAAAAATACAAAGATTACAGAATATACAATTTCTGTATTAGAACAAATTACTGCACAGGACATAATAGAATATATGGACTATCTCTCCTATTACGAAAATGAAGAAGGAGAGATAATAACCAATGATGAAAGAGGAAAACAACGTAAGTTAGCATCTCTTCGATCAATGTATAATTTTTTCTTTAAAATGGAAATGATTGAAAAAAATCCTGCAGCTTTAGTTGATTTCCCCAAATTACATAAAAAAGAAATAATAAAATTAGATGCTGGTGAGGTTGCAACACTTCTTGATAATATTGAAAATGGTGAACAATTAACTAAAAAACAGCTAGAATTTCACGAAAAAACCAAAATTCGAGATCTTGCACTTATTACTCTTCTGCTTGGCACGGGAATTCGTGTATCAGAATGCGTTGGATTAGATATAAATAATGTCGATTTTCGTAATAATGGTATATTAATTCGTCGTAAAGGTGGTTACGAAGATGTTGTATACTTTGGCGATGAAGTTGAAAAAGCATTAAGAAAATACTTAGATGAAAGATTGCATATAATTCCTGAATCAGGACATGAAAATGCTTTATTTTTGTCGTTGCAAAATAAGCGTATTACCGTTCGTAGTGTTGAATTGCTAGTAAAAAAATATGCGAAAACAGTTACAAATTTAAAGAAAATAACACCTCATAAACTTAGAAGTACATTTGGTACTAGTTTATACCAAGAAACAGGCGATATTTACCTTGTCGCTGATGTTTTAGGACATAAAGACGTAAATACTACTAAGAAGCATTATGCGGCTCAAAATGAGGAAAGAAAGCGATATGCTGCAAAAGTTGTTAAATTACGTGAGAATGATGATGAAGAATAATTAGGGGTGCGCCCGGCTATGAAGGAATGCTTACGCAATAACCGAGCGCAAATAAAATAAAATGAGTATAAAATATGCAAAGTGAGTTTCCTCACTATGATATACGAGTATTATTTTGCTAGGGAAAATTCAATCACTTGATTTGTTTCAATACTCTCACTCACATAATACGGAATAATAATTTTATTTCCTGGAACAAGTTTACTTGCTCTAGTCATACCATTAATAGATAAAACTTCATCAATATACTTAATTTCTGATGAAAATTCATCACTCATGTACTCTTCTGCAATAGATTCAAAACTGTCACCTAAATATATTGTTATTGATTTATACATTTTAATAGAATCAGTTTCTTCTTTAAAATTACCAGCATTAACTTTTAATGAGAAAAAGAAAATAGAAAATAATAAAGCCATAGAAAAAATAAATGCAATAACGATTTTCTCACGTCTAACAATAGAGGTTCTATAAAGGTATGCTTCTCTTCTATTTAAATTAGATTTAGTATAATTACTTCTATTTCTCATAACATATTTCCTCCGAACATTTGTTTGATGTTGTTATTATACGAACGATTGTTCGAAAAGTCAACACTTTTTCGAACAAATTTTCGGAATATATGTTTGCCTTTTTCGAACATATGTGTTATTATTATCATGTAATAAAGAAATGATAATTCCATTAGGAGGTTAATATATGGCTACTGGTAAAATCTCAGCTAAACAGCAGGAAATCCTTGAATATATTAAAGAATCAATTCTTAGCAAAGGTTATCCACCTGCTGTTAGAGAAATCTGTGAAGCAGTACATTTAAGTTCGACGTCAAGTGTTCATTCACATTTAGAAACTCTTGAAAAGAATGGATATATAAGGAGAGATCCTACTAAGCCACGTACTATAGAGATATGTGATGATAGTTTTCAAATGGTACGAAGAGAAATGACAAGTATACCTATGATTGGTAGAGTTGCCGCAGGACAACCTATTCTTGCCACAGAAAATGTTGAAGGATACTTTCCTCTTCCAGTTGAATATGTACCTAATGCTGAAACCTTTATGTTAAAAGTTAAA
>JAUNIR010000039.1:5125-19976 GCA_030523345.1 Lachnospiraceae bacterium | reverse complement strand
ATTTCTCCATAGGGAAGATCCTTCATAACCGTTCTATTTACAATTATTCCATACTGTACCTGCATTACATTTGCAGTTTTAGCACCCAAAATATTTTTTCTAATGTTTTCATAATATGAATCTGCTACAGGCTGACTATTTAAGTAAAGTTTTTTAGGGTTATTGAATCCACCTAGAGAGTTCTTAAGCGAATCCCCATCAAAAACATCTGGTTCAAAAAACAGCTCAGTAAGGTGTGTTGGTGCAAATGCATAATTTTTCTGATTTAGTGCTGCAATCTGATTGGCATCCATAAGAACAGTGTTTCTCTCCCACTCCTTAAGCCAATACTCTGAATTAAGCATTCCATTGACTACACCAGTCATATTTACATTTGATGCTGCAAATACTGACATACAATTCATAACTGTAAGAATTGACACAACAACTAATGCTACAAAACTTTTCTTTTGCATTTTGAATTTCATAATCAGTTCCTCCTGTAAGGTTTTATTTTTGATTATTTTTACAAACGATAATCGTAAGTTGCTAATGTCATTCTACAAGTAATTTAGCCTATTCTCAATAAATATTTAATTATTATAGTATTCTTCAAGGTCTGATTTACATGAAAAGAATACCTTTGCCAGCCTCTCATCAAAATGAGTTCCCATGCCCTTCTTAATAATATCAAATGCTTCGTCACCTGAAAGCGCAGCCTTATAACATCTCTTTGACACCAATGCATCATATACATCAGCTAGTGCCATTATTCTTGCTTCTACAGGAATTTCCTCTCCCTTAAGACCTACAGGATATCCTGTTCCATCCATCTTCTCATGATGATAATGGGCAACGTTTTCAGCCACCTTAATAAATTCTGGTTCTTCAACATCTGCTAATACTTTTCTGACCATATTAAAACCAATTTCTGGGTGCTTTTTCATAGTTGCAAAGTCTTCATCAGTAAGTCCAGACTTCTTTCTAAGAATAGAATCATCAATACCAAGTTTTCCTAAATCATGCATAGGCGCGCTATTTATAACATTATCAAGAAAACTATCTTCAAACCCTAAATCTGAATTCTTAAGCTTATCTGCAAATATTTTTACTACATCACTAGTTCTCTTGATATGTCCACCTGTGCTTAAGTCTCTTGATTCAACCATCTCTGCCATACCAAGAATTACCTTTTCCTGAATGTCTTTAATCTTTCTAGTCTTCTGTTCAACTTCTCTAGTAAGCTCTTCATTGTAACGTTCTGTAAGAGCAAGAACTCTCTGACGATCTGTATCATCTCTAAGCTTTATTGTGTAACCCTCAAGCTTACCAAATGCATTTGTTACTCCAAATATTTTGCCCACATAATATCTATCACCAACCATAAATGTATCAATAGGTACTACTACAAATTCCTTTTTAGCCCCACGACTATACTTCATTTCTAATGAAGAAATCTTGCTAATAACATTCTCAAGCTCTTTACTGCAGTATGAAATCTTCTGTCCTATAATGTAGCTCTTTAACTCTGGGAAGATGCTTTCCATGAATTCATTACAACCCTTGTAAACAAAATCTCTATCAAAGGTCATAAATCCTATATTTGAAAGTAGTTCATCCATAATGTTTTTATTTTCCTGAACTGTATATAAATCAGAATCATACACTGGTACAAGGGAAGCAAACATTAATACAACATAAACAACTGGAATCACCTCATATCCAGAATCAATTATTCTTTCAGCAACATATACTCCTAAGGCCAATGTTACAAAGATTAACATTACAAATAAGGATTTCTTATTTACTGATTTTTTCTTAAGAAGTGAATAATTTGCAGCTGTGATTGATGCTAAGAAATACACAGCCATCATCATTGGGAAAAGAAAATGAAGTGTTCCGCATTCTTCAGAAATAATACAAATTCCATTAACTGTATGTGTTGTTATATTTCTGTAGAAAAGATCCGACTTATCCATTGTACATACAAGCGAATATATGAATCCTTGGATAATTACTAATAATACACAGGCATGATTGCTTATATAAATGTGGCATATTTCAAGAACCAAAAAGAAATAAAAAACAGGTAAAAATACACCACCAAAAAGAGCAATTTTATGGGCCATAATAGCCTCTTCATAGTCTTCAGATATCGTTACTAAGTAAAATCCATAGTTTGAAATCATTACAATAAGTAGATTAAAAAACTGAATTGTACTATTTCTGACATCAAATACCTTTAACCAGAAAAACATTCCTATTGATACTATTAAACATCCAAGATATAAATATTGCATTTCCTTCACCTCTTTAAACCCTTTCCCTTAAGTTAATGCAATAATACATCTGCAAACGTTGCAAAAGCGTTGTACATCCTAAATGCATAATATAAAAAGAACGCTGTGATTTCCCACAGCGTCCTCAATAATCAATATTTTGTACTCTTAATACCTATAAATTCAAATTAAACTCGTCTTCTATTTTTCCCAGTTCTTCTGTAATATTCATCCTTATCAGCATACATAAGCTTATCAGCCATAGCCTTTAATTCTTCAAATGAAAGATCTGGGTACTCTGAACATACTACAACACCTTTAGACACGCTGAGTTCTGAAATAAGCTTGCCTTTGAACTTTGATGTTAAGTAATCTAGTGTTGTGACCGAAGCTTCAATACTCGCCTTTTTGCCCTTTAATAAAGCCACAAATTCGTCCCCGCCTACTCTATAAACATTTCCAAGCCCTGCAAAGGCATTACTCATACACTTTGCTGCACCAATTATCAGTTCATCACCTGCTTCATGACCAATATTATCATTTGCCGACTTCAAACCATTTAAGTCCATCATAATGATGCTGTACTCGCCCAAAGTATCTGTTCTGTTTATTTCATCACAATCAACTTCGAATCCACGTCTGTTGTATAACCCCGTAAGCTCATCTTTTATAGAAACTTCGTATCGATTATTATATGCTTCTTCAGTTTTTCTTTGTCTAATACTAACAATTGCAAATGTAATAGCCATTATGACTACTCCTGCAATAAATATTAGAATAATTGGTAAAAGTATCCTGTTTGCATCTATTTTTACAGGATTATCATCTCTTACAACTAAATACCAGTCAAACTCATCTATATATTTAGTCATATAACAAGAACCGTTTATAGTCTGATAATAGAAATCTGTTCCTGTTACTTTGTCAAAATAAGAGTTGTCTAAATAACCTACCTCTATGGCACTTCCATCACTGTCAATTTGTATAAGTCCGTCGTGATTTACCAAATCAATCTTAATACCATATCTATCTTCATACTTAGCGATAAGATTCATAAGGTCATTCATATTAACCCCGGCACCGCACGCACCTAATACGTTACCACTATCATCAAAAATACCATAGTTTACAAACACAGCAAGGTCCCAGTTATTATTCTCATCAGTATCTACGTTAATAACATACTTCTTTCCTGAGTCTAAGAAATCTTTATACCAAATATCATGACTGTCATTCTCTACATCAAGGTATTTACTTATACCATTATATGTGTAATATGCTCTCGTTTTTTCAGATGCTACAAACACCATCTGATAGCCAAATTCATTTCCTATAGACACAAGATGAGCTGTCATCTCATCCTTAACTGCTTCTGCCTCTTCTTTTGTACTTCCAGCAATATATGATCTAATAGTGAGATCCTGACTTATTGTCTGAGAAACGGTAACAGGCTTAATAAATTCATTTTCAATCTCCGCATCAACCATCTGCGCGATTGTTTCACTCTGCATCTTCGAATTATCTCTTGTTACACGTTGAATAACATTTCCACATGCGATGATTGAAACACTCATACTAAGAAGCATAATTACGAAAAGTACAACAACATCGAACCTGTTATTCTTTATTTTCTCCATCTGCTCAACGCTATCGTGCGACCAATCATATATATATGCTGCAAACATTATAAATGAACCTATTCCAAGTCCAAGATTTGTTATAGACAGACCATACACAAATAGCTGAACAATCGTAGCAATTATTGGGATAAAAGAGAAAAGCATTACAGAAACAAAGCTTCGAATTTCTAAATTTTTACGATACCTTATTGCCATGCTTGCCCCAGAAAAAATAATAACTAGCGAAAGTATCGTATATACATACCACATATTATTCCTGTGGTAATAATTAGCCTCATCAAAATAATACATCCAAGGATATACTAGATTGACAGCTATGATTAGTATATTTATTAAAGAAAAAACATTTCCAACCTTAATGTATTTGTCACTGACCTCCGCACCTCTATCAGTAAATACAGCTTGTACATATCTAACATATGTATTTGCCATTGCAACGTTCATTGCAAAAACCACCAGATTTGAAGCACGCGTAATTGTAACATTAAATACACCCAAGTTACCTCTAAATATATATGCTAAAGTCTCGCCTAAGAACAAAAAAGCCGCAATTAGAAATAAATGTACAAATGATTTCATACTCTTTTGCTTAGGGTTATTTGCCCTAATTGACACTACCATTATTATGCAGACCAGACAAAAGAACATATCTATAGCAGCTTGTGTTACCTCAAGATTTGTAATATTCATTAAATAATATCCTTTTCTAATTAAATCACCTGTCTTCTCTTTGTAATTTTAACCTATATTTTATGTGTTAGACAGTAGAAATTGTAAAGCCTTCTCTCATCATAAGTGAAAATACGCCAGCCGTGTGCTTTTCAAGATACACAAAAAAACTATTATTGTTCGTCGTTATTATTGGTTTGGGACTTTCTCAAAAACACCAAACCAAAACAAAAAAATGCAAAACCAAGATACATACTTATTTTGTCTATCGAAAAACTAAGATTTGGAATCAGGCCAGTAATTATAGTTATACAGAACAATGCCAATGATATACAGAATAACACTATGCTAATTTTGTACTCTTTTGAATTTTTCATTTTTAATACCTCCACAAATCCAATTAGCAGTTTAATTTATAAATTCTTTTCTTACATTATCCAAAAATACTGCTTCATAAAGTCACCTTCATAGTCACCAGTATTTTCTTTTTTCCAGTTGTAATAATCACATTCTACTAAGTCTGGCTGGATTGCAAGTCCTCCCCAAGTTTTTACAACTACCTCAGGACAGCCATATTTTTCAAGCGTATCAAACAAATCTTTTCTTATTTTCTTAAAATATGAATCGTGAATACCATCATCATCCCATAGATAAGTCATGATTTCTTGGTTAGTACACGTACCACCACATGCATTTACTAAATATGCAAATAATTCTTGTGTCTTTGCAGATCCAAACTCCATGGGCATACCATCAATATGAACTGCAAAATATCCGAAACACTGAATTTTAATACGTTTCTCCTTTTCCTCCTTCATCGGGAGTCTTAAATGCGAGAGTTCTTCCTTAATCTGCTCTGAGTCTACAGGCTTCGTTATATATCCGTTACATCTAATCTCTCTGAAAGCTTCTGACACGTATTCATCATATCCTGTACAAAATATAATATTTATTTCCGGATATAAATTGTTAAGTTCCTTAGCTAATGTAAGTCCATCCATTCCACGCATATTTATATCTAAAAATGCGACATCAATTTCATTCCCTCCAGCAAACTCAAGTGCTTCCTTGCCACTTCTAAATTCATAAACCGTTGCATCTGGCTTAGCTTCGTTTATTGAACGTACAAGCCTGTTTAACATTAATTTTTCATCATCAACTGCTAATATTCTCATAATAAATCCCTACGCCTAATTGCATGGTATAACTATTGATACTGTTGTACCTTCCCCAATTTTGCTATCTATAGATAGAGTTCCGCCAAGTCTGTTTTCAATGCTTGTTTTAGCATATGACATTCCAATATGAGATCTGCCATCATCCTTCTGCATGTTAGTGTCAAATCCACAACCGTCATCGTTTACTTCTATAACATAATTATTATCTTTTTGGTATGTTCTAATCTTTACATGAAGAGTTCCTTCTTCTTTTCCCATCATTCCATGTTTAACTGCATTTTCAACGAGTGGTTGGATACTTAACATAGGAACCAAAAAGTCATCAAATTCAATATCTTCTATATAATCGAGTTCATCATCAAAACGCATCTTTTCAAGCCATATATAATTATGAATATGGTCAAGCTCTGTTTCAAATGGCACCATATCCGTTTCTCCAAGTGCATCCATATTTGCTCTTAAATATTTAGCAAAGTAATGCACCGCACTTTCTGCCTTTTTTGCGTCTACAACACACAATTCTTCAATACTACCTAAAGCATTAAATATAAAATGAGGTCTAATCTGTGACAACGTCTGCTTATTTCGCTGTAATGCAAGCTCCGTCTCTTTATGAGCGTTTTCAAGCTCATACTCTACATTTTCTCGACCTAAATCAACATAAATATTTGCATATATTAGAATTACAGAAATAAATGTAGCCACAAAAAATGTTGGTGGTAATCCCGTAAGCGTATACCAGGCACTTATCACAAACGGCACAAGTATATATGACATATAAATGCTTTTTTTCTTTGCTGGCATTTGCATTCTAATAATTAGTATTCCCGTAATGCCTAAAATGTACACATATGTTAAATAGCTAAGGAAGCTACCTATATTACTTCTCGCATAAATACCCTGCTTATCAATATAATAGTAGTATCCAAATACAATATTCATGATTTCAGCTATTATACCAATAATCGCAACTCCTGTAATTGAAGTTCTAATGGCCTTGATGTCATTTAAGTCTATACCTAATGATTTACAAGTAAAGAAAAAAAACAGCCATGAACTGATTATCATCATACATGCACTACCAATATTGAATAAATAGTTATATACCCTGGCATTTGCAACTGAATCAACCATCCAGGAACCGAGTTCACAAAATACGCATAAGTACACGGACATCAAAAGCAAAATAAAGCTGTCACTTGATCTATTTCTCTTTCCATAAACACAGCTTACATAAACAATAATAAGTACTATCATTGCAAATAGATCAAATGAAACATTGATTGTCTGCTCTGAACTAAGCTTCTCTATGTCATAAATATGTATTATATTTACAGATACTAACAGCAGTATTAGTTCCAGAAAAAATACTGCAAGTCTAATAATATTCTGTTTTTTATATATATTCTTTTCCATACACATAATGTTATCTACAAAATCAGCTTTTTCTAATAGATTATATCATAAAGTAACTATATAAAGCCTTTCGAATTATCGAAAGGCTTTCTTTTTGATATTCCTGCCCATCATTTGCAAATACATTTACTGATGATGAAGACAAGTTGTTTTTCTTTCCTGCGATGCTTACTATTTCAATGCGTCATAAACTTTATTCCAAAACTTTTTCTGCGTACCTGAACTAAGCAAGTTATAAGCAATCACTCCAGGTATACCTGCAACTGCAGTGATTCCTGATTGTACAAGTACTGGGTGCGCCTTAATGGTGTTATAGAATTCTTCAAATGTATCTGGCATAATTGTTTGAACAATTAGCTTTGCTGCAAGGGTCATGCCTGCAATTAAAAGTGATTCCGCAATTGCTTCGTCCTGTGTTTCTCCTACTCCTCCGTATACGTTTGCAAGTTCCTCAAATGTTAATTCTCTGCTATATTCATTCATTGTAGCTGTCATAATCGTTTCCTCCTTAAATTCCAAAATTTTTGTTCGTCAAATGTTATTTCCTTTTGACGATGTAAGTGTATCACAACCAATGGTCACTAATTAGACACTAAAAAATACGTTATTTAATAAAAATATACCCAAACAAAATAAAAGGGTCTGCATTAGCTGCAAGCCCTTAAAACAATCGCCCTGCACGAGGGACATTTATTCTAACCCTTTTATTTATTTAAGAAATTTAATTACAGTATTCTGAAAGTCATGATAGTAAGGTTTTTCAATATATGCACAATGTGCTGCTCCCACTATTATTTTTCTCATAGATCCTTTTGGTAATTCCTGATACATTTTATCAATTAATTCATAATTTAAATACGGATCTGCATTTCCATATATGAGCAGGGTTTTGACACCGATCTTAGACATGTCAATTAGTGTAACAGATTCATCAACACAAATGTCTCTTCTTGGTCCATTAGGGCTGCTTTCCCCATCGTATCTCCAACAACTTGAACCAAAATACTCCACTACAGCTGATTCAACTATTGATTCATCAATAGTTCCGTCACTATTTAGTTGGAAATCACCCACTGCATTTTCCCATGAGTTTTTATGATAATCTGTTTCAACAGTGTTTTCTCCCAGACCACTTACTATCGGGGCATATAAAATTAGCTTATCAACCATTTCTGAATGGTTTGACACAAATCTTGATGTAGTTACTGTTCCCCAGCTCCATCCCAAAACATCAATTTTACTTTTTCCTGTTAATTCACATATTTCCTTTACTGCACAATAAATATTGTCTGCTGCATAGTCTGAATCAACAACAAAACCATCGTATGGCCTATCAGACTGTCCGTATCCAGCAATATCGAGTCTCCATACGGTATATCCTTTATCTGCCAGAAATCGAACAAGACTGTAATCTTTATAATTAATATCAAACTCATGAGAAGAGTATGTCAGTCCGTGCACAAGGATAATATTATCTTCCCCAAAGTCAGATTTGTAGGTGCTGTCCAAATGGAGATTAATATCTCCATAAGGCACCGCATATTCCTTAAAATTATAATTATCATCTGGCTTATTCTTTACATCACAGCCAAGTAGGCTTAAACACAACAAAATACATGCTATCAGCACATAGTATGTTTTTCTAGCTATTTTCTTCATATTAACATCCTATATGCTATTTACCATTTGCCCATTCTACAATATCTGTAATATCCTTTATAGCAAGAACAATTTTTGAATGGTCATCCTTTTCATAACAGAAATTAAATCGATAACATGCTATACTTCCGTCATCACGAAGCACATGATGGAAGTATGATAGCAATTCTTTTTCTTTAAGCTTCTCTATAATCTTTTCTAATTTGGAATTCTGAATGAAGGCTTCTCTTTCCTCTGGTACGATAACATTCTCTGCCATAATAGTGTTACCTTCTTCAAATGATATATCCTCAACCTCTTTGAAAGCCTTAAGCTCCTGTGAGAAAATATCTCTCATACGAACTCGACCTGTTTCAATATCAAGTAATCCAATCATACTATACTCTTCTCTAAGACCGGCTATCATTTGGAACTCATCTGTCATTTTCTGTCGCTGTTCCATTCTCATAGCCATAGCAGTATCTAAATCCTGTGAATAATATATGACCTTTGATACTTCGCCCGCGGAAAGCTCCATCCTCCAGAAAACAGCCTCTCTCCACTTACCATTGAACAACTGATATGCACAGGATATATGGTCTTCCTCAAGTAATCTCTTTTTTAGGTTTTCTATAGTACCAACTTCTTCTCTAAGCTTTTGGTATTCATTTTTTACATACGTTCTAGAAAAATACATATTCCTAATAGAATACACGCCTCTATCGGCTTCATTTTCCATAACGCTTTGTCCACCCTTTTTCATTATGCGATACTCATCAAGCTCTAAATCAACAAGTAAAAGCGCCTCATAAGAATTTGTCAGTATCTTTACTAATGCATCCATTTCTTTCTTGAAATTGGCTTCTGCAATAGCTCTCTTAAACTGTGGGAATCTATTATAGAACTCCTGCTTGTCTGCATACATCATCTGCTCAGCTACTGTTGTGACTGTTTCGAGCTCATCTGTAATTCCAAAAGAATATCCAATCGAAGCCGTAGGAATGTTGTCTGCCTTAATTGATTCATCGAAGGCCTTAACTTTCTTATAAAACTCCTCTTCATTATCACCAGAGTATACTACAATGAATTCATCACCACTTACACGGTAACAGTTCCAATCTACGAAGCTCTTTTTTAATTTCTCCGCAAAAGTACGAATATATACATTACCCGCTTCATGCCCTTCTGTGTCGTTAACATACTTAAGCCTGTTCAAATCTCCAAACATAACTCCAACTGGCTTTTCGTTCAAATTCAATGCAAACGAATTGCAAAAAGAACGATATGAATAGAAATTGGCAAGTCCTGTCATAGTATCGTAATTACAATAGAACTCGAGTTCCTTATTATGCTCAAGCTCTTTTACATATGCATCATGTACATCCTGAATATACAATATAACAATTTGATTATCGCTTTTATATTCAGAAGATTTCATAATCTCCATTACTACCCATTTGAATTCTTCATTCGTTTTTCTGCGGTAACGGAATCTCATTCTATCATCACTTTTTTCAAAATGTGATTTGATATTTTCTATATCTGTAAATTTAAGATACGCATCACAGTCTTTAGGATCCACCTGACCTGTCAGTGCAAACTGCTTGAGCCACACAGATATTTTTTCAGAATAACCTTTTTGTATATTTTTCTCATCTGCATACATCTTTAGTTCTGTATGCGAATCTTCTGTCAGATTAATTCGCAATATTTTGTGATAATTATTTGCCAATAACTGCAAAGAATCTTCAAGTGTAAAATTACTTTCCATAGCTACGCCACCTTTTTTACATAATAAATAATAAAGTACGCAAAACGTACTTTTCTTTTATATAGTCCATTTTCTCTTAAATGTGGGAAAATTTCGCAATTGATATGTCGACAATTTATGCCAAATTGTTAACTGCACTATACATTAGAATTTCCAAATATTCGTTTCTAAAGCGCCTTTCTTTTTTCCGAACCAATAAAGGCCAACACATATTACAATGTTTAAAACTATCGCAAGCATTGAACCTTCAATTCCAAAAGTTGAATCAAAAGCTAAATTATTTCTACTAGCGTCAAGTTTAAACATGGAAATTGGAAATACAATACCTGAATTTGGTAATCCCAAAATAATATTTTGTGTAAAATTCCATGTTGTATGAGCTACTATTGGGACCCAAATACTATCAAAATAATAAACAACCAGCGAATACATAATGGAAACTATCATCATCAATAGTAATGAAATAAACGTCACCCCAGGATTTCCTACATGAATCAATAGAAAGAATAATCCATTTCCTAATATAGCAATTACTGGCCATTTAGGAAAATCTTTTCTAAGTCGTTGATAAATAAAGACTCTCGCCACTAACTCCTCTGCACTAGATTGAATCAACACGGATATAAGCAATAATATAAATGTTCCAGGTCCTAAGCCGACATAGTATATCTTTATTGCTCCAGTAGCCATAGCCACAAGAGCAATAATCAGATTTAATCCAAAGCCTAGGGCTAGTCCACCAATGAGGGCTATCTTTATATTATTTCCCTTTAGTTTAGGTGAAAAAGACTTTAATATAGGTCTATAGCCTTTAAATACAAAGATAATAATTAATCCACATATCCATATAGAAATAAATGAAAAATACACATACCAGATATTATATAAATCCTCACCCATTATAGATGATAGATCTATTCCCAGAATCTCAGGTATACCTATTAATAATGAATCACCTACCATCCAAGAATAATACATTAAAAAATATGCAATTAAAAACGTTAAAATAACATCTACTATAGGATGATTAACTATTTTCTTCATAGTAACCTCTTTTTCTGATATTCACTAATAAATATATTCTATGACTAATTCCACATATCTTCAATAACACTGCTTTATTTTTCATATTCATCACGCTCCTTCTTTGTTTTGTTTATGGACACAGTATAAAAAAGCAGCTGTTACAGAAGCTTTGCACAGAATAATGTACTGTCCCTGTAAAAAATAACGATAGGTTATTTCATATTATTTTTTTGCCAAAACATAGCATTTAGCTCTATAATTATTTTTAGGAGAATATCATTTCAGTATTATTGGAGGGTAATATCAATGGAAGACAATAAAAAAATCAAACTATCTCTCGCATCTCAGATTTTTATTGCATTAGTACTTGCAATTATCGTAGGTCTATTGATGCAAAACTGTGCAGACATAGCTGCCGATTTTATTAAACCATTTGGAACTATATTCTTGAATTTGGTTAAATTTATAGTTGTTCCTATTGTTCTTTTGTCAATTATGAGCGGAATCGTGTCTATGAAGGATATCCGAAAGGTAGGTTCTATCGGAATCAAAACCGTGATTTATTATTTGTTTACAACTGCCTTTGCTATTACTATAGGTCTTACCGGCGGAACTTTATTTAAAGGTTTTTTCCCTGTTATTTCTACTTCAGACCTTACATATGAAGCATCTGAAGCAACACCTTTTATGAATGTTATTGTGGACATTTTCCCATCTAACTTCATAGCACCAATGTCATCTGCTTCTATGCTTCAGGTTATCGTAATGGCTCTTCTTTTTGGTTTTTCTATTATTTTGGTTGGTGACAAAGCCAAAAATGTAGCCTCAGGTGTCGAAGATTTGAATGCTGTATGTATGAAATGTATGGAGCTTATTCTTAGATTATCTCCAATCGGTGTATTCTGTCTCTTATGTCCTGTAGTAGCAGCTAACGGTGCAGCTATTATAGGATCCTTAGCGATGGTTCTTCTAGCCGCTTATATCTGCTATATACTTCATATGGTTATAGTGTATTCATTCTTTATTAAAACTTTAGGAGGAATGAGCCCTATTAAATTCTTTAAGGAACAGTTCCCAGCTATTATCTTTGCATTCTCAAGTGCATCTAGTGTTGGTACCCTTCCTATAAACTTAAAAGGTGTTGAAAAGATGGGGGCTTCAAAGGAAGTTGCTTCCTTTGTACTTCCACTTGGCGCAACTATCAATATGGATGGAACAGCTATTTATCAGGGTGTATGTGCTATCTTCATTGCAGCTTGCTATGGTATATCCCTCACACCATCACAGATGATTACCATCGTACTTACAGCAACCCTTGCTTCTATTGGTACAGCAGGTGTTCCTGGTGCTGGTATGGTAATGTTAGCTATGGTGCTTACATCTGTAGGTCTTCCAGTTGAAGGCATAGCTCTTGTAGCCGGTGTTGACCGTATTTTTGACATGGGTAGAACTGTTGTTAACATCACAGGTGATGCATCTTGTGCAGTTATAGTTTCTAAGCTTGAGAGTAAAAAAAATAAGTAAAGGCAATTTTTAATTTAGCAATAGCCTCAAACTCTAATCCACAATAAAAAAGAACTCCCGAATTAATTCAAGGAGTTCTTTTTTTTACTCTTCAAGCAAATTGCCCACATGCTTTGTTTCAAAGAACATTTCTTTATTTGTCACAACAATTATAATAGCTGCTACAACAACAAAAATGGTTTGTATACATTTTGTTTCAGGAGTCATGTTTATTTTTTCCTGCATAATATTTATAAACAGATGAAAAATAATTGTTGCAAGCATACTTCTGTTATTCTTCACATATACCCATGTCTGAAGGAAATCAAGCGGTATCACACTAAGTAGAAAATTAAGTACATACATAATGCCCATCTCTTTAAGTCCATACTGATATGTTCCCTGTATCCAGAATAAAGGCACATGCCACAAAGACCAGATGCATCCAAAGATAATAGACTCCATAAACCAGCTATGGTATGCACCAACAGCATCCTCGCCATAACCTCTCCAGCCAAATTCTTCTATGCAAGATGCGAGCAAAATTGTAAGAAGTGCAGATGTGCCACCTATAGAAAACGAGAAATCTTCTGTAAATGAAAACTGCTTTATACTTCCACCAAATAATATTGAGGTTCCTATTGAGGCTGCCACTATGGCTGCAAATATTAATACAGCGATTACTATGTATCTAGGTTTGATTCTATAAAACCCAATCAGTTTCTTCTTAAAATCATTAATGAGTGCTTTATTCTTAGAAGTAAGCACCGTTACAACAGCAACAACAGCAGGTGAAATCAAGCCTAAAAACATTCCGAGATAAAGGCTTGTTCCTTCATTAAATAAAATTGCAAATAACCACCAGAACCAGGTACAAGCAAATGTAATTAAGTAAAATCTGACTGGACGATAAATATACTTTCTCATTCCACCAAGTTCAATATGATTGTCAGCTTCAGTATCTGAAAAACCATCTACCTTTTTGCCAGTTGTTTTCTCTTGTGAGAGCCCTTCCTGTTTTCTGTAATGTTTAATTTGTTCTTCTAAAGTCATTTTTCCATCCTCCGTAAATTTGGTTTGTTTTACTTCCTTCACAGATTAGTAAATTATCCTTTACCAAACAATAAACATTAGTTGTCATTCGCATATTTTTCTGCTACTTTCCGTAGCAACACCCTAAAATAATGGGTTTTCGCTTACATCCATACTCTTACTACTATTTATTTACACAAGCCTTGAGTTCATACCTTAATATCGCTTTTTCAGTACTGTCCATTCACTTCCCATATCATAATTGCCTTCTGCCCCAGCATACACATCTGAATCTTGTGCATTTTGATATACGCTATCATACCTCACATCAGCTTCTATTAAATCTCCACTTCCCGTTGTATAGCTGTTTACACCTCGAATAGCCTCACTCCTCATATCATTTACTCTATCCATTGTAGCATTAGTATTTGCTCTTGATTGTCTGTCAAGTTCCATACCATATGAATATGTATCATTAATCATATTTCCCATTCTTTGGGCAGATTCCATTTGCGCATTAGCCATACTCATGGCATTATTGGCAATAGTTTGCTCTGTCTGCATAAACATTCTGTTTATTTCATTTACAATACGTGAGAAATCAGGGCCTGTTTTTATAGTTTCATAAACTTTCTCAAATTCGTCAAAATATGTATTGAAACCTTCCTCACTTCCAAAAAAATAAATTTCATTGAATACAGTCCAGGTGATATTTTTACT
>JAUNIR010000039.1:3277-5115 GCA_030523345.1 Lachnospiraceae bacterium | reverse complement strand
ACCACATCCAGATATCTTTTTGCCCCCAAACATATTACCTATCATATCTGACATAGTTGGAACTTCCAAACTTTCAATAGCAAGTCTTGCAAGGCATAGCTGGTTCATACCATTCTCGGAATATGAATATATTTTTCCTGAAAACTCATTGTTATATTTACCAACAAGTCTACTCTGATTTTGTATTTTCAGTTTTTCTAAGCTCTCCTTTGATTTAGCACAAGGCTCCTCAACTTTAATGACACAAACATTAGAAGCCGTTGGATGTTCCTCCGAAAATCTTAAATCTGTGTACGCGTCTGCCCCGATATAACTTCTATACCTTCTAAGATCAGCACTGATTGTATTCTGTTTGTTTGCGTTTGCAGGGATATTATCAATGTGATGATATACGCTACCTGTGATAAAAAGAATATTTGCATTTCCTTCTTCGCTAGTCATTTCATAATAAACCTTAACAGGCATTTCCCTGCAGTTAAGATTCATTTTGTTACCTTCATTTCTTATCTGGTATGCTCCATGAAACATAGGTGGATAATATCCAACAAGGAACTCATTTCCTTTTTCATCAATATATCTTTGATTACTTATTTGTCCACTTTGCCTGCTAGTTCTCTCGTATACAGTTCCACAAAAGGCACACTGAAGTCTTCTTGAAACACCATCCCATTCGATTGGAGCATTACACTGCTGACATATCATTTTTGTAATAGCCATTATCTATTCCTCATAATACACAGAATTCTTTTTTATGACTCGCCAGCACTCTTTAGTGTCGTTATTATTTCTACATCTTCGTCTGGCATAACAAACGTATATTCCGTTCTATTTTTGTCCCATTCACCAATATCACTTCCATTTACATTGATTTTTGGAATAGCATCCATAAAAATGTTTGTTTTAATAGTAACTTTATCTCCTGTTTTTGCCGATTTTGGACATTTTTTAATTATCTCTTTATTGTCAGTTACTTCAATGCTATGTTTTTTATTGCTACTCTGTTTTTCGTTACTTTTGTTTCCAGCGTTGTTTTGGTCAACACTGTTCCCTTCGATATTGGCGTTTTCACTAATATCTTGCTTTGTAAAAGAAGTTAAATCAATGTTGATCCTCTTTGGTTCCCTACAAAAATCAGCACTAGTCCGTATTCCATCTCTCACAATAAATGTGTCTAAAAATGAAGCGTCAGCTGAAGAAGACCCTTCTTCAATAAATGCCCCTGTAGTGTCAGTTGCATAGTATCTATCTCTGTCACCACCTGAGAAAATATGAATAAGCTCCCTATCTTTTTCTTCATACATATCATATAAAATACTTGGGTATTCATTTGTACCATTTTCTCCAACAACAAGTGCCTGTTCATTCTCGTTAATCTTAATAAATGCATACCCAAAATCGGATGTTCCCATGCTACCAAATTTTGGATACATATAACTGAATTCACCGTTATCAGATTCTTCTCCACTCTCTATTGAGGCTGCTATTTTGCTTAGTATTTCATCATACCCATAAGCATCCTTACTTTTCATATCTGTAGATATGTCGTTACTACATCCCATAAGCGTTCCTGTCAACAATGCAATGAAAGCCACTGGTATTATTCTTTTCCTCATTTTGTTATTCCTCATGTAAAACTATAGGTCAGTTAATCTGCTCATATCCGGCTTCCGGTTCATAGCTTGCATTATCAGCCCACACCACGCTATCGCCATTGTAATATACATACTCTGCTGTAGTAGGAACAATTATCTCCGTACCATCACTTGCCATATATCTATCCTGATCTAACAAGTAATCATCCCATTCCTGCATTACTCTGTCATTTGTTTCATTAAAGC
>JAUNIR010000039.1:0-3177 GCA_030523345.1 Lachnospiraceae bacterium | reverse complement strand
TAATCTGTCTTCACATTTGCGTTCCATCCATCTGGCAGATACAATGAAATTGAATCTATGTACATATTATCTCTTAATATCATTTTATTAAGATTAACTACCTTGCCTTCAGGAACTACCGAACCTGCGTCAATTTCATTAAAATCATAATCAGCTAAATCTTCCTCATAATCATTATCATAATCGTAATCAGAATAGTCCTCTAATTCATTACCGTCGTTCTCATTTGCATTATATACAGAGGAATTGTCTTTACTATCTGTATTATTTTTAGCTGTTTCTACTGCCACATTAATGCTGTTCACTACAAAGACTACCACAATACAGATGGTAAGCACTGCTGCCGCTATACATGATGCAATTAATATTGTCTTTTTATTAACGTTATTCATAAGCTTGCTATTCCTCACCTACCGTAAAAGCTGCCACCCCATCAGCCCACGAAATATATACTGCTATACCATCCTTGTTTGAAACCTGATAAGAGTATACGTTTTCCTTATCACTTGTTACCATAGCGCCTTTTGTAAATCCACATAAATCCAAATCACCCTCTGCGCCCTTGTGTTCACAGTATTTTTTTATATCATCTTTTGTAAGACCCGAAATAATAGCAGTTGAGAAATTATCCTTCTGAAGAATTGTTTCATATGTGCCAAGTCCCATTAGTGGAATATGATTCAAATACTTATCGTTATACCAGCATAAAGTAAATTCATCATCTGTCATCTTATTAAGTTCACTATTTTCTGCTGAAGTAACTTCTTCTATTGCCTTTGGCACATCTTCAGCTTCTGTCATTTCCTCAGGTGTTTGAGTCTCTTTTACTTGTTTTTCTGACACTTCACCAGCCTCTTCTATTTCATCTTTCTCTACTTCAGTATTATCCTCTGGTTCAATTTGCTCTACAATTTCTGCTTTTTCTTGAATTTCTGCAACTTTTTTGTTAGCTATGCTTTTTCCAACTAGAACAATGGCAATAACTAATACAACAGTTACTGCAGCAATAATAGCTATAATCAATCCAGTATTGTTTTTTTCATTCTTCATTTCCTGATTTGGAATGTTCTGTTCCATTTCACGCGCCCTCCACTCTGTATATAGATATCTATTTTTTACATATATATGTTTAATTCATTCCTAAATAACCTAGATACGCTAAAAATACAGCACCAAGCCATAAAACAAGATTATTATCACCATCTTTAGTTTTAAACTGCTTAGGGTTGTTAGGATTTATATATATTGTGTATTCCTCTTGTTTTTTGTATCCGAATTTTTCTAAATACTTTTCTCTATTAAAGGTGATTGTTGATTTCGTATTTATGCTTTGAGCCATCTCGATATCCTGATTGTCATATGTATACCTGAACATGAATCCAAACGTTACAATAGGGCTTTTCACCTTTCCACTATATCCTGCTGCACCTAAATATGTTGCTTTTATCTCCTGTGTACATTTAAGCATATTTATCTTTTTCCATATGATTGCAAAAATACATACTGCCGCGCATAAAAAAAATAAAAATACAATTTCCATGTTCCCTCCTACTATTCTTAGGTATATTTATGCCATTATTTGGGTTGTATTATAACAACATACACTATATGAATATAGGTCACATATGCGCCAATATGTCATTTTATAATCTAAAATAAGCAAAATAGAGACTACGTAAGATTCTTCGTAACGAAATATGAACAATATGTTATAATTGCTGTGAAATCAATTAGGATGGTGGGTATATGCAGTTTACTTATTTTGGATTATACTTCTTCGTTTTCTTATTAACTGAATCACTAATAAATGAAAGAGCCGTTACTGTTTTCGGTGCAGCTAATGTCAATTACATATATGCCATTGGACTTATTTTCACCGCTCTTGGTTATTTAGCTTTTTCCACAACAAAAAATGAGACTAATAAAAAAAATGGCATCATTTTCGAGTCAATAGCCTTCCTTTCAATAATTGGAACAATAGAAATTAATGCATCTATTCCATTTCTTTTATTCAGTTATATATGTCTTTTTTCTCTTGGGTATATTGGTGGACTAATCCATTTCGAAACCAGTTTAGAACTTACAAGAAAAAATTTCTCTTTATATCTTGGAATCAGTTCCATGTTTGGAATTATTCTACAATTCATTACTCAGAATATTGGTCTATCTAATAATGAATATTTAATTGTAATCGAATTGGTTCTTGTTTTTATTGTGCTACTATCTTTGCATAATAAAAGCGATAACACCCCAAAAGAGTCAGTTAAGATGTCAAAAATAACTATCTCAGTAAGAACCTGGGTTTATATCGTTTCTGTAACAATAATGTCAATTATTCTTGGCTTTCAAGACAGTATAATCGTAATTAAAAATGCCAATGGAGAATTAGAATTATTTTCATATGTGCGTTTATTCTATGCTTTAGGTCTTCTTGTTGCGGGCATTATTGCCAACATAAGAAACAGAGTATATTTACCTCTTGCGAGTGGATGCGCCATGACTTTGTCTGTTCTTGCAATGTCCTTTTTAAGAGATACTAATACTCTATATAATGTCAGTATGGGAATAATGTATTTTTACTGCGGTTTCTATGTCATGTTCATGACAGTTATGTTTATGGAATTAGGACTTCGTCGAAATAATCCAAGATTATATGCTGGACTTGGTCGAGTTGTCAGAAGTATTACAACTTGCATTGTCGTATTAGTTACAACAGTATTATCAAATTGTATTGGCGAAAATATCTATACCATATTAAGCTGTGTTTTAAGCATAGGACTTCTTGTGTTTATGGCCTTATCAGGAGTACTTGTTCCAGAAAAGTCAACAAAGAAAGAAGAAGGTATTCTTTCAAGTGAAATACAATTAGCAGAGAAGCTCAAAGAAATATATACCCAATACGGATTTACTCCAAAAGAAATTGAAACATTTGAAAAACTTGTAACAACAGAGATGGGTGTTCAGGAAATCGCTGATGAAATGGGCATCTCACGACGTGTGTTGCAGCGTCATATATCAGCGATATACGAAAAAACAGAAACGAAAACTAGAGCAGGTTTATTTATTCTTTTAAATAGGTAGTTCTTTCGCTAAATCATAAACATACTCATTTCTATGAGTGAAGTTTCTTTAAAAACAATCGTCCTCAAGTTCAAACTCGTGAGGATCAAAGAATGA
>JAUNIR010000165.1 GCA_030523345.1 Lachnospiraceae bacterium | reverse complement strand
TGTTAATTCTGGATAGTATTCAGTTTTCAATGTTCTACTAAAAATCTCTGGTATTGCTTAGTGAAGATTCCGAGAGATTATTTATTATTATAATGATTATAGTATATCACAAATGAATCATAATTTTGCAATATTTAACGTAAAAAGCAACCACCAGGGTGATGATTGCTTCGTAAAGAGGAGAAAATTACTTCACATAAATTACAATAGTTTTTTTTGCTTCTTTGTAGATGTTGGTTGGCTTTGCTGTAATTAAGATGTGATATCTTCCCTTCTTACATTTTTTCTTTAATGTAACAATACCAGATTGAGATACAGAAATATGTTTCTTAGACCCTTTGGTTATTTTATAAGAAATTACACCGTTTGCGTTTGCTCCAATCCTGAAAGTGATTTTCTTCTTTTTCAGTTTTCGGGATTTATAGGTTTTAGCAAATTTCTTTAAAGTAATTTTCTGACTTGGTTTTACTGATTCACTAATGTTCCATGAAGAATCAAAGTCATTCATTGAATCTTCTGTTGTTTCAGCAAGAGAAGAACCAGTCGGAGCAGCAAGTGCTGATCCGAGAAGAGGGGCTGCAAAATTAGGTGATCCAACAACTACAAGTGATCCTAAAGAACCTGTTGACTGAAGATAGATACAACCTTGATATCCACTTTTTCTGTCTTTAAAACTCTGAAGAGACATCTTTTTGAGTACACCATCTGTGGAAGAACTACCTCCCCAGTTTGCTTCTGTAAAATATACGGTTTGTGAAGAAGAATCATAGTATTCTACATATGCGACATGTCCATAGGATCCTCCATTCCAACATGCGATAGAATTCGTTTGAGGAGTAGTTCCACGGCTTAATCCCTTAGATCCAGCTTGAGAATACCATACGTTTGCATTACCAGAGATTCCTGTAAGTCCCTTGTTACCCAACTTTTCATAACCGCGGTTACGAACGTACCATACACATTGTCCTCTAATAGCTGTAATTCCATCAAGATTTGTTTTATAGTTGCTAATGTTTGCAAGGACTTTTCCTATATTACTCTGATAATATGAAAGAGATGAAGTATTTGTTGGAGTGGTGGTATTCGTTGATGATGAACTCACCCAAGCGAACTTGTAGTACCCATTAGTTGACCAATACCTAACTTGATACCAACTGTCCTTATTACCCATTAAAAGAACTTTTTCGCCAGCATTGATAGAACCGTAGTTAGTTCCGTTAGGTCTGTTGTAGGTTTTAAGGTATACTTTAGTTTCTTTCCATGTACCAGATGTCTGAAGAACGATTGTGTCTGTATACACATATCCATCTTTTGTTCTGTTTGTACCAGTGATACCATAACGTACTTTGTACATTTTTCTGTTAGAGATAACTACTCCACCAAGAATGGTTATTTCATCACTACCGTAGATACTACCGATTTTTGTAAAGTTTTCATTGTACACAGGGGTTGTTCCTGAAGAGATGGTGTAACATCTCATCCCTACACTACTATATGCATTTACATCTACAGAAGAAATACACATAAAAGAGTAGAGAAATGATAAGGATAAGATGATTTTGTAAAGTTTCATGGTTCTAATAGTTTTGTATGACATTTTTAATACCTCCTTGAAAGTTGTTTTTCTTTATGGTTAGAGTATAAAACATCGTTTATCTATAACAAATCTATAACTATTACAGAACTGGTTATATAACAGAGAAAAAGAGCGTGAAATTAATCACGCTCCAATATGTATAATTATTAATATTAGTCATCAATAAACGAATATCTTCCGTCATATTCTGTTTTGATATAATCTTCTTCAATTATAGTTCGAAGGTTGCTTATCATCTGAGACACTTTACGCTTAGCATCTTTCATAGAATATTGGACCTTACTATCATTTTTATCATGATTTCTTGAATCAACTTTTTCATATGCTCTGTAAATAGTCAATGCATCATGTGAAATATTGGGATTTCGAATAAAAAACTCCAATATTGCACCTTGTGCCAAACTTATTGATTTTTCTTTCCCATTAACAGTTATTAGTTTTGTCCCTGGTATGTAACTTATACTCTTATAAGTTACAGTTGTAGATATACCTTCGCCAATGATGCATTCTTTTAATGCATTTAATAATTCTTTTCCGCTATCACTGGCACACGGATCCAGTCCTTTTATATCTATATTTTCAACATCAATATTTTCACTACTTAATACTTTTTTTATATGTGCTCCTTCATTCATAAGGTTAACAATATTCTCACTAAAATCAAACTTTGGATTATATTTATTTAATGATCGAATTAAAATATTACAAAAAGGACTTTTTTGGGCAATTTCTTTTATTATATGAAACCCATTTCCATATGGACTTCCTAAATCAATATCTACAATTGCAGCAAAATATTTAGTAGTCGTTGCTAAATGCTTTGCTCCACTAAAATTATCTGCCATATCAATAACAAAATTATATTCCTTTAAATTTCTATGAATAATCATTTCTATCCTTGCTTGTCTGGTTTTATTATCTTCAACGATAAGAATTCTCTTTTTCATAAACTGTATTCCTTCCTGTATTTTTTATTTTTATAATATGGTATAAATACATTCCATTCAAAGCAATATGTATTATTATCATATTGATATGCTCTACAATAAGGTATAAATTCCATTCCTAAAAACAGGTACATGATAAATGTTAGTCCAAATGGTACATCTGATGAATCATCATTATATGACAATTCATTCAGATGTTTTATCCAATAATCTTTTACTAATTTAATTTTGTTATTAATTTCTAAAACTTTTTTAGGATCATTGTCAACATAATTGGATACTTGAACTAACATGTATTCTTTAATCATAAATGTACTTTCTAGATCAACCAAAAAATTTAAAAAACTATCATTAAATTTTTTAGTTATATCATCAGTTTTAATTACGAATTGAGTTATAGTTATCGGAGTACTCTTTCTTCTATTGATTTTTGCATTAAATAAAATTTCAGTGAATGCATCTTCCATAGCTTTAATATTGAAATACATATATTTATTTCCAAAATTTTCCGATGTGTTTTCGAATTTATTCAATTGAATGTCGCAAAGGTCTATTCCATTCAATGTATTATTTTTTATAGATTCATGTATTATATCATCTAAATGATTACATCTTGACCA
>JAUNIR010000038.1 GCA_030523345.1 Lachnospiraceae bacterium | reverse complement strand
CTAATGAAATAAGGTCTTCTGTTGCTGCAAGATCATCCCATACCATAAATGTGATTTCTTCTACGTCTCCTGATGCTTCAGCTGCTGGGGCTGCATCATCTGCTGGAGCCGCTTCTTCTGTCTTTGCATCAGCTGCAGGAGCTGCTGCCTGTCCGCCACATCCAGCTAACATACCAATTGTCATTGTAGCTGAAAGAGCAAGAGCTAATAACTTTTTCATCTTCATAATGAAATTCCTCCTAGTTTTTCTCGACTTATGCAGAAGTCATTTTTGTTTTCGTCTATACCAAGCTGCTGCATCATTGCTCGGCTTATGTGATGATGATAGCACGATTTAGATATGCCCTTCTATACAATAGTTGCTTTTTTGTTATCAATTATTGCTATTTTTTTAGGGCGTTTATATGTGCATTTGTTACAATTGCACTACTTTTTTATGTCGATATTGTGTAGTTTTGCTAGATTGTATCAATATTAGTACAATTTTATGTATTTTTGGAGATACAATTTATGTAAATCTTGTTATATTTTTAGCAAAAAATGTAAATTGCATATTGCTAATTATTTTTATTTGTTATAGAATGTTGCTCGTAAGAATTCGAGAAATCGCATTTTTACTCGAATTGTACTTATATATTAATAGGAGCAGAAATGATTAAGATACTTAACGGTGTCAGAGAAACCGTCAGTTACGACGTATCAAGAACTCTGAAACTGTTTTACAATGTTGAATATGAAGAATATCCTTTTCACTGGCATACACCTATAGAGGTTATCATGCCGGTTGTTGCAGGATATCACGTAGAGCTTCCTTCAGATGTTCATTATAATATGAGAGAAGAGGATATACTTTTTCTAAGACCAGGTGTTTTGCATAAGATATATGCTCAGGAAGGTGAAAGAATAATATTCCAGTTTAATATGAACATTCTTAATTCATTAGATGAGTTTGATGATTTCTTTCCGCCATCATCTCCTGCTATTTTATTAACTCCTGAGGATAATCCAGAAATTCACGAAGCCTGTGTTAATCTTATGAAACAGATTAAAGACGAATATCTAAGTACTGCACCTCTTAAGGACGCCGCAGTATACGGAAAGCTATTACAGCTTCTTGTACTGGTAAATAGAAATTCTCATCATACAAATGTTGTATTCTCAGATGTTAAGCAAAGTAAGCAGAAAGAATATCTTGATAAATTTGTGGGCGTTACTGACTATATTAAACAGCATTGCAACGAAGAAATATCACTAGATGATATTGCAGAAATGTCAGGTTTTTCAAAGTTTCACTTTAGTCGATTATTTAAGGAATTTACAGGAATCTCTTATTATAAATATTTAAATCAGAGAAGAATAGAATTTGCAGAGCAGTTATTATTAGATCCAGAAATAAATATAACCGAAGCTGCAGTTCGCTCCGGTTTTAATTCAATTTCTGCGTTTATCAGAATGTTTAAGCAGATAAAAGGATGCACACCTACTGAATTTAGGAATATGCATACAGTATAATTAGTAACTTACAATTTTCTTTTTCATATTTTTCATTTTTAGCTGCACCATAAATGGTGCAGCATTTTTTATATTCTAACCCATGATTCATCGGATTTTATTTCATTATCACTATCAACCATATATGTTTTTGGATATATAGTAATATGATTTGGCGACTGGTTTAAAAGTGCACCCCACTGGCTAAATGTAGAATTTGCAGTTATATTGTGCCTGCACATGCTCATTAGTTGCATATCTCTAAAACTTTTTTCCTGAGTGTTGCCTGTAATTATTGTCTTATTCTTAATCCAGTCAAACTCTTTCATAACAAATTCAGCGTCATCAGAGAAAATAAAAAATCTAATATCTGCGGCTCGATTCTCTGCCTGTGCGACACCATTTATATAGTTTGTTACATACTCAACCGCTTTTTCATAGTATTCTTTTCCAAGGGTTAAAAATTTATCCTTGTATAAATCCGAAAGATAATCGCCTCTTCTGACATGAATACTCACAGAATCGCAATTGCTAATTTTGTCGGCATATTCAAGATTCCACTCTTCTGATATAACAGGGAAAAGAAGTTTTTCTCTCACCCTATCAATTATTTTAGAATAAAACTTTTCTTCTATGAAATAACCTGTAATGTAATAATCTTTTGAAGTGTCAAGATTCATTACAGCGTCAAAAAATTCGTCTTCACTCACAGGACTTGTGACCTCTGGATACTGTTCCAGTATATATGGCAGTCTCTTTTTAAGCTTTATATCTTTTAATAATCTGTTAGGATATCTCCTGATTTTGTCAAATATCTTTCCAAAAGAACCGTCAAATAAATTCGGAATTCTTCCTGATAAATTAGTCACCTGACTAACTGATGCTTTTTTTATTTCAAACAGAGAGCCATTTACTCCACTAAATATTTTTTCGAGTTCATATTCCCTGCCTTCATGGTTATTATGAAACCATGTAGTATCGCACAAAATCTCTGTGTCCTTGTATTTTTCCTGCAAAAGTGTGTAAAAGGCATACTGAAACATCTGATTGCCAAGTCCGCTTGTAATTCTTAAAATAATCATGTTTCAGTCCTCCTTTCTTCACGAATCAGATTTAGTTATCTAATAAATCTATTCTTAACACATTTAATACAGTATGGAATAAGCTTAACCTTCTTATCATCCATAACAACATGCTTAATATTATATTCAAATACCTCTCGAACAAGCTGCCAGTTTTCTTTAGATGGTGCGTTTGCATACAAATATAGCGCTGTCTCAAAGTCCTTTTGAGCTTTTACTTTAGCATATTCATTAAGACCATACTCATCCTCAAGCCACTTCATTAATGTCTTTGACATCAAAATATCTTCTTTTTGGATATTTCTCTTCATAGAACGAGATGTCCAGCTATTTCCACCAGTTTTTCTAACATATCTCCAGATGCTCATCTCGTCATCAAGTCTAAATATATTGCCCTCCTTAAGAAGGAATAAAAGAATCTGACCATCATCAACAAAATCATGAGCCTTATAAAGTATTGTGTAGTCATGCTTTGCATTTTTGTATATATTTTTTGACACAACTGTTGCATAATGTCCTGGCCAATGACCTGAAGTCTTGAAATCTTCCATCGTGAACTCGCCAGACCACTTATATAATTCTGAAATCTTTAATATTTCAGCATCCGTTATGTCATTACCCTCGTCATCTATCATTTTATGTGCATGAGTACATGCAATATATTCAGGATGTGCCTCTAAAAAATCCATCTGTTTTTGAAGTTTATGAGTATCTGTCCAATAATCATCACCTTCAAGATATGCCAGATAATCACCTCTGCACTTCATAGTAGTTTCATATACATTAAGTGTTGGACGTCCTGTATTCTTTTCTCTATATACTAATCTAATCTGATCTGGGTATTTATCTCTGTATTCTCTAATAATATTCTTTGTATCATCAGGTGAGCAGTCATCACCTATCACTATTTCAAATGGAAAATCAGTCTCCTGTGCTAATACTGAATCAAGAGCCTTTCTTATATATTTTTCATGATTATATGTAATTAATATTACACTGAGCTTTGGGTCTTTCATTTTATTTTCCTTTTTATTTGTTTTATAAAGAAGCTGGATCTACAGATGTAATATTTCCATCTTCAACTTTATATATCAAATCACAGTTTTTAATTGTTGTGAGTCTATGAGCAATAATGATTAATGTCATTGTTCCGGATAATCTGTCTATTGCTTCCATAACTGCTGCCTCTGTTCCAGAATCAAGAGCAGCTGTAGCCTCATCAAGTACAAGTATCTCAGGATTGTCGTATAAAGCCCTTGCAATACCAATTCGCTGTCTTTGGCCACCAGAAATTCTTACACCTCGTTCTCCAACCATTGAATCAAGTCCTTCTGGCTGTGACTTAACGAATTCATCAAGCTGCGCTTCCTTAAGTGCAGCCCACACTTTTTCATCATCAATTTTGTCTGCATCAATACCAAATGCAACATTATTTCTGATGGTGTCATCACTTAAGAAAATAGTCTGTGGTATATACGCAAGTTTTTTAGACCATTTGATAGGATTCTTATGAACATCCATATCACCGTAACACACTGTTCCACTAGTAGGTGATAGAATTCCAAGTATAACATCTGCAAGAGTTGACTTACCTGCTCCAGATGCACCCATTAATCCGACAGATTTTCCAAGAGGTATATCTAAAGAAATTCCGTTCAATACATTTTTCTCTGTATGTGGATATCTGTAAACAAGATCTGTCACTTTAATGCTCTCTGCTTTTTCCATATCTGAATTATCATCAAGCACTTCAAAATTAACCATATCTTCTGTATCTTTGATATCACGATAAATCAAATCAACAGAAGGCTTTAAGAATATTATCAGGTTAGCATAGTTATTAACCTTTGATACAGAAGGAAGAAGCTTAAATGCCGCAACAGCAAATGCTGCAAGCTGAGGAATCATCTGATTCAAATCTTCACCCTGATAGATCTTATATACTAAAACAAGTAATACTGCACCAATACATACAGTCTCTATCAAATATTTTGGAAGCTGTCCTAAGATATTATTATTTCTAACTGCATTCATTTTCTTTTTTCCAAAAGCTAAGAATGAATCAGCAAAGAATTTTTCACGGTGTAATATTTTGATATCCTTAACTGCACCTAAAGCCTGATTGATAGACTGATGCATTTTTCCATCATATATCTGATTGATTTTACCGTATTCCTTTGCTTTACCCTTAAACAGAATAAGGTAGAGTCCAGTGAATACAGCAAGTATTACTACTACTGATACTGTTATTACCCAGTCAACAACTACTAAGAATACGCAGAGTAGAGCAGATACGAGAATTTCTGATAATGTAAGAAATACACTTAAAAGCATCTGGAAAAATCTCTCAGAATCAAGCATAACGTTTCTTACCATCTCGGCTGAGTTTTTATCAAGATGATATGTGTATGGTTTTTTCAGATAGCAGTCAATAAGTCTGCCTGAGAGTCTTAACTGATTATTAAATATGAATGTGTACTGAATATAATTAATCCATAAAAGATATACATTCTTAACAAGATATACAAATATAAGCGCAATTACTACAAAAAGGAAGAATTGCCTGTCAGAATCCATATGAAATAAATCATAAAAGTATTTCATAATCTGATTCGAATGTATTTTTTCAGGATTACTAATAAGAGAAACAAGCTGAGTGATTAAAGATACTCCGACAAGTTCCATCAATGCACCTATAAAAAGTCCAATGCATAGTAGCACTGACTGGACCTTTTGTTTTTTATCAAATATGTAATTTACTTTACTTAGTACACCGTCTTTCAATTAACGTGCCTCCAGATATACTTACTTTATATTCCTGTGTATATTTTACGTAAAATACGAAGTATTACTCTTTCTATTTTCCACACAAGAATATATCGCTTTGACTTTCTGTGATCATCTTCAGAAAATTCTTTTTTATATGTATCTACAATAGACTGTATTGTTTCTGTATGTTCTAAAGCTGCCGCTTTTGACAGACCGTCTTTTGTCTGAACATACGCTGTTCCATATCCTAATGTGCAATAAAATGGGACTTTTTTGGATAGTCTAAATAACAGGTCCAAATCCTCATATAGATTTTTAGGAAAGCTGTATGCTCCAACCTCTTCTATTACACTCTTTTTAACAATATAATCTCTTGGAATTGTCTCTGTTTTAATTCTTGATACAAACTGAACAAATATATTTCCATTTAAGTACCAAGGTTTTTTTAATACTGGAATATATAATGGATTGTCATATTCTGAAACAATTACCATTGCTGAATACGATACAATGTCCTGTCCTTTCATATCATATTCTTTTATTAAAGCCATTTCTTTTTCCAGCTTATAATTAGCATAATAATAGTCATCGCTATCTAAAAAGGAAACATATTCTGATGATGCCTCATTAAGTCCAACATTTCTCGCATTTGACACACCTGCATTTTCATCAAGATATATAGACTTTATAATGTCATATTTTTCCTTTAAACCTGAAATAAGTATCTGTGATCCATCCGTAGAGCAATCATCAACGATTATTATTTCATCTGGCTTAAGAGTCTGATTAATCACACTCTCGATACATTTATTAAGATACTGAACCTTATTGTAATTTGGAATTATTACACTTAATGAATATTTCTCACCCATTACTTACTGAAGATCTCCAAACATGCTTCTTTCTACAAGATCACATATAATATGACCTATCATAATATGAGACTCCTGAATTCTGGCAGTGTCATCTGATGGAACAACAATCGCATAATCTGAAATATCCTTACAATCACCGCCATTTTTCCCAAGAAGCGATACTGTAGTAATTCCCATTTCTTTTGCCTTATTAATCGCTCTAACAACACTCTCAGAATTTCCGCTTGTGCTTATTGCGATCAGTACGTCACCTTTATGTCCAAAAGCTTCTACCTGACGCTCAAATATTTTATTGTATTCATAGTCATTACCAATAGCAGTTACTACAGATGAGTTTGTGTTAAATGCAAGGGCTGATAATGCCTTTCTCTCAATTCTGAATCTTGCAACCATTTCCCCAGCAATATGCTGAGCATCTCCTGCAGATCCACCATTACCACAAAGTAAAAGCATGTGGCCATTCTTATAGCACTCAGTTATTTTGTCTGAGGCGTCCGCAATAGTATTAAGCAGAACTTCATCCTCGTATATTTTATTTTTGACATCTACGCTATCGCTAATTTGGCTTTTTATAATTTCATTAATATTCATCGTGAATCCTTTATTAATTTATAAGTAATTTTATTACCATAAATTTTATTTATTCTTTTCTAAAAATGTATTGATGTTTCTAAATGAAGCTGCATTTTCTCTAATCCAATCTTCATCTTTATCCCACCATTTCATTTCAAGTAGTTTCTCAATCTCTTCGTCAGAAAATCTCATTCCAATCTTCTTTGCTGGAACGCCTGCATAAATTGCATATGGCTCTACATCTTTATTAACTAAAGCATTAGCCCCAATTACAGCACCGTCACCAATATGCACGCCCTGGCATATTGAAACATTTGCACCAATCCACACATCATTTCCAACTTCGTAGAAATAGCCCTTTTCTTTATTCACATACTTATTTTCTTCGTAAATTGTAGATGCATCTTTTTCATCAACATAAGTGAATCCTGCTCCGTTGTTCGCTGCATAAAATGCAGGATGAATTGAAACAAAATCCTTAAGAGGATGATTTCCACCAATAGATGCAAGATTAGGTCCAATAGAACAGTACTTTCCAACTTTGGCATTTGATAGATCTCCATTTACACTTATATATGAACCAAATCCCATATCAGTATTTGTAAGGACCGACCCCTTACCAATGAAATTTTTGCCTCTTAGCACGGTACCTTTATTAACATATGATCCCTGCTTCATTATGCTTTTTGTACGGCATTCTATGCCCATTCTCACAAAGGGAAAAACAATTGCCCTATATAAAGCCGATGCTATTTCTCCAAGTTTTCTAGTAAGCATTTTTCCATTCTCTCCCAAGAAAATTTATATGCACTGTCTATAACATTTTGCTTAAACTCTGATGCCCTATCGTTATCAAAAAAGTCAGTAACTGCGTTAGCTATCAGGCCTGGTCTTAATGGTTCTACAATATATCCTGTCTTCATATTATCAACAGCATCTGGAAGACCGCCAACATTTGTTGCTAAAACTGGTTTTTCAAATCCATAAGCCGCCTGTATTACACCCGACTGTGTAGCTGATTCATATGGCAGTACTACTAAATCACACGCTGCGAAAAACTTTTCAACATCAGGAATTGGAATATGACCGTCATGAATCTGAATGTATTCCCCAATAGATAAATTACCTATCATTTCATCATAAGCAGGTCGGCCTCCTGCAAAATCACCAGCTATAATAAGTCTTATCTCAGGGTATTTTTTAACAATTTCAGGCATAGCATTTAATAAATGCTTAAGTCCCTTATATTCTCTGACAAGTCCGAAGAATAATAATACTTTATTATCTTTACTAAGTGATAATATGTTTCTCGCCTCGTCTTTTGGCATATCTTTGATCTTAAAGAAGTTATACGCTGGATGAGGATTAACCTTTACATTAAGCTTTGGCATCATTTCAGAAAGTGTAGTCGCATCTGAATTAGAGTGCGCGATTACTAAATCCGCTTTTCCTAATGTGAATTTTGTGAGTGCTTTGTCAAACGGAAATCTCTCATGTGGAAGTGCATTATGACAGTTATATGCAACCTTAATATCCTTAGACAAGAGCCTTTCAAGTATTGAATAACATGGAGCAAAATATGGATGAAGCCACTGGAAAATCACTAATTCAGGCTTTTCCTTGTTTATTCGTCTCGCAAGTGATATCCAGCTAAATGGATTTGCAGAGTTTAGTACAAACTTTGCTTCATCAATTTTAACTACATCGTCTTCATAATCTTTCTGAGGCTTTTTATACATAATCTTTGGATACTGCATCGTATACGAATACAGAGTCACATCATGATTTTTAGAAAGCTGTCTGTATAAAAGTCCCACGTAATATGATAATCCGGTCTTAAATGGATAAACCGGTCCAATCATTGTTATCTTCAAATCCATCACCTATAATTCATAATTTTCAGGAGTGTAATGAATCACCTGAGATCCACCGTTTTCAAATTCGAAAGGCACATACATAAAATCACTTAAAGCTTTTCTTACACTTTCCTGCTTGTCTTTATCTACGTAAAAAACAAAGAAACCACCACCACCGGCTCCAAGTAACTTACCACCTGTGGCCCCTGCAGCTTTTGCTTTTTTATATACTTCATCAATAGAATCTGTTGAAACCTTGCTTCCAGTCTGACGTTTGAGCTGCCATGTAACATCAAGAAGCTTTCCAAACTCGTCTAAACTTCTATTCTTATCCGTAAGTACTGCCTCTGCATCGTCTACAAGAGAAAGCATTTCAAGAAGCTGTGATGTCTTACTTTCATCAGTAAGTTTATTTTCTTTCTGAATCTCTGATGACATTCTTGTAAATCCCGTAAAGAACATCATAAGATTATCGTTAAGATTCTTTTTTCTCTCAGGTGAAATGATTATTGGAAGTACTTCGTAACCATTATCGCTAAAGTTGATTCTATTAAATCCGCCAAATGCAGCTGCCACTTGGTCCTGCCAGCCGCCTGATTCATTGCACAACGTTCTTTCAAGATATATAGCTTCATCAGAAAGCTTCTGTTTAGAAGCATACTGACCCTTAAGAGCATAAAAAGCATTGAGCATACCTACCGCAAATGAACTTGATGTGCCAAGTCCTGACCTAGCAGGAAGGTCTGCTTCATATGTAAGCCTGATTTCTCTCATATCAAGATATTTCATTGCATTCTTAATAAGTGGATGAACGATATCTTCTGTATCTGTAACTCTTTCAATCTTGGCATAAGAAAGTTCTGTTGCATAATCAAAGAATCGTGGAAGATGTCTTACGTTCACATAGCAATATTTATCAAATGATGTGGACAAGACAGCTCCGCCATGCTTATTAAAAAATTCTGGCATATCTGTTCCGCCACCAAAAAATGACATTCTAAAAGGTGTTTTTGTAATAATCATAATGACCTCGCATACACATTATTATCCTATTGTATTTTAGCCGATTTTCATAGATAATGAAAGAGTTATGGGTAATAAACCGATTTTAGTATGAAATGAAGGGCTATGAACAGTAAACCACTCTTCTCAGTCGTAACTATATGTTATAACTCAGGTAATTTAATACGTAAGACTATTGAGTCAGTTCTTGCACAGAAAAGTGACGGGAATTTGGCTCTTTTTGAATGTGAAGATGTAGATACACTTTTTGAATATGTAGTTCAAGATGGTGCCTCTACAGATGACACCCTTAAGATTGTTGAAGAATACAAGCCTTTATTCTTAGAAAAAAACATACCTTTAGTTGTTAATTCAGGTAAAGATGGGGGCATTTATGATGCAATGAACAAGGGAGTTCAGGCAGCAAATGGAAAATATGTCATCTTTATGAATTCTGATGACTGTTTTTATTCTGAGCATGTGTTAAGTGATATATATAAAAGTTTAAATGATTACACTCCTGAGGATAATACTTCAACTGATAGTACTAAAACTCTTCCTATTATTCTTTTTGGCGACTGCATTGTAAAAGAATTAGGAATGTATTTTAAATTCAGAAAATGCCCAGAGCAAATTGAAACAAGAATGCCATTTTCTCATCAGGCATGCTTTGCAAGAAGAGATGTTTTATTACAGTGGCCTTTAGACCTCAATTACCCAATTACTGCCGATTATGATTTTTTACTTAAGTGTCATATGAATAAGTGTAGCTTTTATGACACAAATGTAATAATTTCTTTAGTTACAGCAGACGGCGTATCATCAGTTAATATGTATGATGCGTTCCGCGAAGCATGTAAAGTATGTGATTCATATGGAATTCCACGATATACCGATAAAGAAATGAAAAATAAAATATTTGAAATGAAAGTTAAGCAGTTTGTTTTAAGCTTTTTCCCTAGCTTTATTAAAAAAGCTATCAGAAAATATCAAGTACAGCACAGAGGTCAGACTCTTGAAGTTACTATTCCAAACTGGGCTATAGATACTCATACAGCTTAAATACTATCTTTTCCCAATTGAATACTTCTTCTGCATATTCTGAAATTTCTTTAGCATGATTATTAAAGTCATATTCTGAATTCGTACATATTTCAGTAAAGGCTTTTGCCAAATCATTCACATCGTCAGTCTTAACTATAGTACCAAAACGTCCATTATCTGAAACATCATATCCTGCTGCAGTAGCCTCTGTTGTAATAAGATAACAGCCTTCGTAAGCAGCCTCCACTAACACAATTCCAAAGCTTTCCTGACGAGATGGTAACGTAAAAATCTTAGCTTTTCTATATTCCTCATACAGAGCTTTTCTATCATGGATTTCTCCTAAGAACTGAATTCTGTCAGCAACATCATTATTCTCAGCAAGAATCTTATCTATGTATGGCTTAAATTCCTTTGCAACAGATCCGATCACTTTTAATTTGTAATCATGGTCTTTTGCACTTTTTACAAAGGCATCAAGAAGCGTATCACTAGCTTTTTCCCATGTTCCAAAATTAGCAACTGTGAGAATTGTATTATCTGAATTCACTGAATTGTCTAGGTTTCCAATAGTATAATCATTAAGTCTGCACTCATCTGGAATGAGACATCCATTAGTTATATATATAATTTTTTCGCCAAAATTTTCTTTAAGTACCTCTAAAATCTTCACGGTCTCACAAGAAACAACATCTGCAAGTTTGATATCAAGTCGCTTTATAAACCCACGAAGATCTTTAAGAAGAACTGTCCTTAAACCTTCCCTTGACATATCAAGCTTTAAGTAGATTTTGCCATTCTTATTCATGAGCTTATATGCAAGTTCAGATAAAAGTGACGCTGTATTAAGATGATATACATTAAGAACATCTATTTTTTTTGCGTTCTTAAGTACATAAAGCATTCCATCAATCTGACGACCAAACCTCTTTTTTATAAATTCAATCTTAAGTCCCTTAACCTCATTATCAAGATACGGATAGGCTTCATCATTTTTATATGTAACTACAGTTGCATCCACACCAAAAAGAGTGTGGAGATAATACGGAATTAACCCCACATCTTTTACTAAATTTACATTTTTAGTTCTTGGATTAAGTGTTACAAATCTCATTTTTTAATTTATTACTTTTAAAGTCCCAATGGTTTTAAAACATCGTAGACTACTCTCTCTAAATACGCTAGTCCATAACATATATTAAATATTGCATTCTTTATAGGACCCGTTTTTAAATACGTCTTATTATAATATGTCATACTATTATAAAAGTTATGGAATGCCTTAGCCTTCGAACTTTTATATCTCTTTTTAATGCTTACTGAATGGAAATGGTCATATCTCTCTGATGTAAGTACAGCCTCTTCATACCCTGCATTTTTAAGTCTTTTTGCAAGTATATTTTCTTCCACATATAGGAATGTGTTTTCATCAAGACCATCAACAGCATCATAAGCTTCTCTATTTATCGCAAAAAATGACCCTTCCACTACACCAACAGTTTCTATTTCATTTTTTGAATTAATAAGTTTCTTTTTAATATTCTTTTTATCAATGGTGAACCATACCATAAATAAGCTTTCAACCATGCCTATAAATCCAGGTAGGTTCCAAACATTGGCCCCTTGGTTAACAATTGGAGCAAGGACGCCAATTTTATTTTCAACACTTTGGTTCATACCTGACTTATTACTCATCAAAGAGGCACGAAGCGTATCAGCCATCTTTTTAAATGTATCCTCAGAAACACTTACATCTGGATTTGCCACAAAAATAACATTAGGGTTAAATTGTTCTATACCATATCTGATTCCAAAATTATTACCTTTAGCGTAGCCACCATTTGATGGAGCCTGAATTACTGTAATGCGCTCTGAACCGTCCGATGCCTTTTTGAAGTTGGCATTTGCAACAAATTTCTTTAATTCCTCAAACGAGTCATCTGTGGACATATTATCAACAACCACAACACGGCCCGGAACACTGTAGTCCCCGACCGCGCTGATTAATTTTGATGTAGTTTTATAATCATTGTAATTAAGAATTACAAGAACTGATTTATCTTCCATACTTCATATAATACAAATTGTTAATGTAAATATCAAATTTTCTTATTTATGCAGTAATCGAATTGCCTGTATACAGCTGGTAATATTTACCCTTTTGAGCCATCAAGTCTTCATGTGACCCCTTTTCTATAATCTTACCACGCTCAAGAACTACTATACAGTCAGCATTCTTAATTGTTGAAAGCCTATGGGCAATTACAAACGTAGATCTACCCTTCATAAGATTATCCATTCCAGCCTGAACAATTTTTTCAGTACGTGTATCTATAGATGATGTAGCCTCATCCAGAATGAGAGCCGGTGGATCTGCTACTGCCGCTCTAGCAATTGATAATAGCTGTCTCTGTCCCTGTGAAAGGTTTCCACCATCTCCTGTAAGTACCGTATTGTACCCTTCTGGAAGTCTGTCAATGAATGAGTCTGCATTAGCAATTTTAGCTGCTGCAATAACTTCATCATCTGTAGCGTCAAGACGGCCATATCTGATATTTTCCATAACAGTTCCTGTGAAAAGGTGTGTATCCTGAAGAACCATTCCAAGTGATTTTCTTAAATCACCTTTTTTAATCTTATTAATATTGATTCCATCGTAACGAATCTTACCATCCTGAATATCATAAAATCTATTAATTAGATTTGTGATTGTAGTCTTTCCTGCACCTGTTGAACCAACAAACGCAATTTTCTGACCAGCATTTGCATATACTGATACATCTTCAAGTACAAGCTTCTCTCCTGTATATGAGAAATCAACCTTATCAAGTAATACATCACCCTCCAAAGGAACTAAATCAACTGTACCGTCTGCCTGATGTATATGCTTCCATGCCCATCTGTCAGTTCTTTCTTTTGTCTCAACAAGCTTGCCATCAACAATTTTTGCATTAACAAGTTCAACATATCCTTCATCAAGCTCTGGCTTCTCATCCATAAGATTAAATATTCTCTCAGCTCCGGCAAGAGCCATAATAATACTATTGAACTGGTTCGCCACCTGGTTGATAGGCATTGTAAAGCTTCTGTTAAGAGCAAGGAATGATGCAACAGCACCTATTGTAAGCGAACTCTTTGTAGATAAAGCCAAAATACCGCCAACAACCGCACAGAGCACATAGCTCAAATTACCAAGCTGCATACTAATTGGTCCCATGCTGTTGGCAAATTTATTTGCATTGTAGGCACTTTCAAAAAGTTCATCATTAAGCTCATTGAACTTAATTGTATTTTCCTCTTCGTGGCAGAATACTTTAACAACCTTCTGCCCTGTAAGCATCTCCTGAATAAACCCGTTAACCTGACCGATTGACTTCTGCTGTTTAACAAAATTCTCTCCTGAATGCTTAAGAATCGTTCCAGATACCATCATCATAACGGCAATCATGATACATGTAACAATCGTAAGAGGTACTGAAAGCATTACCATGGTCACAAATGTCCACACAATAGTGATTACACTAGCCGCAAGCTGAATAAGGCTCTGTGATATAAGCTGACGAAGAGTATCTACATCATTAGTATATATACTCATGATTTCACCATGCGCATGAGTATCAAAATATTTAATCGGCAACTTTTCCATACTTGAAAAAATCTTCTGCCTTATAGAAAGAAGAGTACCCTGACCAACATAAATCATAAGCTTCTGCTGTAAAAACGAAGCAGATACACCTAATAAGTAAATAATGGCAATTCTTATTATTGCCGCTAAAAGTGGTGCATAATCCGGAGTTGCCTGCTTAAGAAGTGGTGCAATGAAATCGTCAATTAATGTTTTTGTAAAAAGTGTTCCCTGTATTGATGCAAATGTATTAATTACAACGCATGAGAGAACAATTATCATATGAAGCCAATACTTTTCAAAAATCATTGAAAGTACACGCTTTAATATCTTCCCTGGGTTCTTAACCTTTGGTGCTGACTTAGCAGCTATTCTAGCTGCATTTCCTCCTGGTCTTGCCATTAATTCGCACCTCCATTCTCATCAAAATCACCATTTCCAACTGTCTGTGACTCGTATACTTCTCTATATATCTCATTAGTCTTAAGCAATTCGTCATGGCTACCAACACCGTTTATACGGCCATTATCCATTACAATAATTCTATCTGCATGCTGAACCGAAGAGATTCTCTGTGCAATAATAATTTTAGTAGTATCAGGAATGGCTGTTTTAAGGCCTTCTCTTATTTTGGCATCGGTTGCCGTATCTACAGCGGATGTTGAGTCATCTAATATGAGTACCTTAGGTCTCTTGAGAAGAGCTCTCGCTATACATAGTCTCTGCTTCTGTCCACCTGATACATTAGTACCGCCCTGCTCAATTTTTGTTTCATATCCATCTTCAAATCTTTCAATAAACTCATCAGCACAGGAAATTCTACACGCTTCCTTACATTCTTCAAGAGTGGCATCTTTTTTTCCCCATCTTAAATTATCAAGAATTGTTCCTGAGAACAGGACATTTTTCTGAAGTACAACAGACACTTCATTTCTAAGCGCCTCCAAATCATACTCCTTAACATTTCTGCCTCCGACTAATACTTCACCACCTGTAACATCATATAGTCTAGAAATAAGATTTACTAAAGATGTCTTTGCCGATCCAGTACCTCCAATGATACCAATTACTTCACCTGATTTAATCTTTAAATCTATATCTGTTAATACAGGCTCCTTACTTGTCATGTTGTACCTGAAATAGACATCCTTAAACTCAATATCACCGTTTTTCACTTCCATTACAGGATTTTCAGGGTTCTTTATGCTTGCATCCTCTGTAAGAACCTCTGTAATTCTTTCCATTGCAGCAATTGACATTGACATCATTACAAATATCATTGATACCATCATAAGTGACATAAGGATTGACATACAGTATGTAAGAAGGCTCATGAGCTCACCTGTTGTAAGTTCATTGTTCACAATCATATGTGCTCCGAACCAGCTTATAAGGAGAATACATGTGTATACTGTAGTCATCATAAGTGGCATATTTATTACGACAATTGATTCAGCCTTAACACATATGTCATAAAGTTTCTTATTGGCTGCCGCGAATTTATCAATTTCATAATCTTCTCTTACAAATGCTTTGACTACACGAATTGCTGTAACATTTTCCTGAACAGACGAGTTAAGTCCATCGTACATTTTAAAAAGCTGTCTGAAATATTTCATTGCTGCACGAATGAGAAACGATACACATACAGCGAGGAATATAACTGCTACCATATAAACAGATGTTATTTTCTTATTGATGCTGAACGCCATAACAAGGGCAATGATAAGTGTTGCAGGTGCTCTCATACACATACGAAGAAGCATCTGATATGCTTGCTGAATACTTGTAACATCTGTTGTCATACGTGTTACAAGACCTGCTGATGAGAATTTATCAATATTTGCAAAAGAAAACGTCTGAATGTTTTCGAACATCCCGCGACGAAGATTTCTAGCAAATCCAGCTGATGCTCGAGCAGCAAGCTTTGCACCAATCAATCCCCCTAAAAGTCCAATTAATGCACAAATTACCATTAGGACACCAACTTTATAAATGTGGCCCAAGTCACCCGCCTGAACACCCTTATCTATTATTGATGCCATAAGAAGTGGCATAATCATTTCACAGATTACCTCAATAATCATACATACCGGAGTAAGTATGGAATCTCGTCTGAAGCCTGTGATGTATTTTCCCAATGTTTTTACCATCTATATCGCCTCCCATAGAGAAGAATCAAACATTATTTGTTGTCTGATTCGTTACATTCACAATAAAAAAAGCCGCATCCATGCACGGCAATGTCGTAAACACTATAAATTAAATATCATAATCGGACACTCACGCATTACCAAATACCTTAATCCGATGTCATATGCCATATTATATCATTTTATAAAAATATATAGTATAATTAAATGTGATTTTTTGGTGAATTTAGAAAGTGAACTTAATTTTGAGTAAAGACATTTTAGTAACACGTTCATCAATGCCTGACTTTGATGAATATACAAATGAAATAAAAGAATTATGGGATTCTCACTGGCTTACAAATCACGGTGTAAAAGCTAGAGAACTGAAGGAGCAGCTTAAGAAATACCTTCAGACGGACAATTTGGAGCTTACTGTTAACGGACATATGGCCTTAGAGCTTATATTGACAGCACTTAAGCTTCCAGCAGGTTCAGAAGTTATTACAACTCCTTTTACATTCGTGTCTACAACCCACAGTATTGTTAGATGCGGGCTAAAGCCTGTGTTCTGTGATATTAATCCTGACACATATACTATTGATGTAGATAAAATAGAAAGCCTTATTACTGATAAAACATCCGCTATTCTTCCAGTACATGTATACGGGAATATTTGTGATGATGATGCCATCAGTAAAATTGCTTCAAAGCACGGCCTTAAGGTAATTTACGATGCAGCCCATGCTTTTGGTGTTAACTACAAGGGAACACCTGTTTCCTGTCTTGGTGATGCATCTATATTTAGTTTCCATGCAACTAAGGTTTATAACACTATAGAAGGTGGAGCTATTACATTTAAGGATCCATCTCTTTCAAGAGTTATTGAAGAAATTAGGGATTTTGGAATTCATGATGAGGAATCTATCCCTTACGTAGGACCTAATGCTAAGATGAACGAGTTTGCCGCAGCAATGGGAATTTGTAACCTCAGACATGTAAATTCGGAAATAGAAAAAAGAGGTAAAGTCGTAGAAGCTTATATTAAAGGCCTTTCAGGAATTGAGGGTGTTAAACTTAATCCAGTTTTTACAACTAGTATTGAAAGTAGCATGCAGACTCTTAACTATGCATACTTCCCAGTTTTATTTACTGATGAATACAGAATGAGCCGCGATGAGATATTCGCAGAACTTTCGAATAACGGTATCAAGTCACGTAAATACTTCTATCCTCTTACTAATGAAATAGAAGCATATAAAGGAATTTTTGATTCTGGAAGCACACCTATTGCACTAGATATTAGCAAGCGTGTACTGACACTTCCAATGTATGCTGATCTTGAAATTTCTGATGTCGAAAGAATTTGTAAGATAATAGCGGGATAATGCAATATCAGAATGATGATAATAGCGTGATGACAGTAATAACGTCATGATAACAATAGCGGGGAAAGCAACAATTTCGCGAAAATATAAAAAAACAATGCCCAGATAGCATATTATTATTGCTGTTTGGGCATTGTTTTTTGCATTTTTTCGATTTACTATGCCAGCCTGCACGAACTCTACGCCTGCGCAAACTCTGCGCCCGCACACGTTCCATGCCCGCGCATCCACCAACTTACTCTTTCACCTTTTCCGGTAGCTGAGCAAGGATTACTCCAACAAACATAAGCACACATCCAATTCCTTCACGAACTGAAAGTCTCTGTCCTAAGAATAAGAATCCTGACAATACAGAAACAACTGACTCAAGACACATAATCATTGAAGCAAGTGTAGGATCTAGATCCTTCTGGGCAACAACCTGAAGTGTAAACGCCACACCACTTGATAAAACACCGGCATATAATATCGGCCCCATAGCAGCCATAATTCCGCTTATTGTTGGTTTCTCAAATATAAACATGCATATTCCAGAAATTATACCCACTATAAGAAACTGGAATGAACTAAGAGCAACTGGGTTCACCTTATCTACATAATGATCTACAACCATAATCTGAACTGCAAAGAATACTGCACACAAAATCAATAGTATATCAAGCAGCTCAAATGTGAGTTTCTCTGTAACACAAAGGAAATACAATCCTGAAACGGCAAAAGCGAGTGCAATCCAAATAATTGGCCTAACCTTTTTACCTATAAATAACGAAAAAACAGGGACAAGTATAATGTAAAGAGTTGTGATAAATCCTGCCTTTCCAACTGAACTTACATACTTAATACCCCACTGCTGGAAATTTGTACCAGCTGTAAGTGCTAATCCACAGAAAAAACCTCCGATTATAAGAATTTTATGTTTAGCAAAAAATCCTTTTATTCCTGTGCTTTTGTCGTATCCCTCCAGCAAATTGCCATTACCTGTTTCCTTCTTTTTAATAAAGGAAATTACTGGAAGTAGTATAAATGATCCAATGAAGAAACGTACTGATGCAAAAGTAAATGGACCTACATATTCCATTCCCTCTGACTGCGCAACAAATGCACTTCCCCATATAATAGCCGCTAATAGTAGCATTAGCGATCCTCTAATCTGTTTTCTATAATCTCTTTTCATTAGTCAAATTTCTTTCTGCTCATTGTAGAATTATGGTATTCTGTATCACCAGTAACTTCTTTTAAAAACCAATCTGGCACTGTAAAGGCTTCTGCCTCTTCTTTACTGTCAAATTCAACCTCAGCAAGTTTCAAATAATCAAATGGTGCTTTAAAGACATCAAATTCTATTAAATGTTTTTTGTATGGAATAAGAATTCTCGTCTTTCTAATAACATTGCCATCAGCCTTAGATGCCAAAGTTTCAAATGCTTCTTTTGTAAGAGTCATATTATACTCTTCCCTTATCATTAGCCCCTCAGCCTTGTATGTCATAGAATACTTATCATCGGTTCGTCGCACTCTCACAACTGGATTTGTAGTAAGATAGGCCTGTTCTAATTCATGATAGGCAAGTTCTCCATTCTTAGCCATTTGTATATACTTTTCAGCTTCTTCCTCTCTAACAAGAAATTTTCTTTCTATCTCAAATCCCATTGCTTCTCCTCAATTTACATTAAGAATACAAAACACACCAATTGGGCAATTTTTTATCAAATAATGCCCTTTAGCCATATGTTTTCATTTTAGCCTCACTTATTATACACGAATTTCTGAATTTTCAAAATAAAACAATTATATAGTATATATTTATTACATTAAAAAAGCCCAGGTCATAAGACCCGGGCTCATAGTTGTTATATTGTTAATCAACCCTTCTCAAGAGCAAGTGTTCTTGTTGTAAGGTCACAAACCTCAGCTGGTCCGTAGTACTGGATAGCACCTGGGTATGTGAAACATGTCTTTTCAGCCCACTCTTCTCTCTTTGACTCGAAGTACTTGAATGGCTTTCCATCAAGTTCAACAAGTGCTTTTCTGATAACTGGCTTATCTTCACCATTTCTTCTTTCCATGTTCATCATCTTTGTGATTGGCATACCACCAGCAACCCATTCGTCAGCTGGCTTAGAAATGTTAGAAACCTTTGAAAGATATCCTGTGTAACCATACTGGATAAGCATGAATGCATTGTATCCAAGTGAGTAGCAGTAATCTGCATCGAAGTTTGAAGGGAATGCACATCTTCCTTCGTATCCGAAGAAGTGATGCT
>JAUNIR010000037.1 GCA_030523345.1 Lachnospiraceae bacterium | reverse complement strand
ATGTTACGATATGCCCAGGCGTGACAATTGGAAAATATGCTGTAGTTGGAGCGGGGGCTGTTGTTACAAAGGATGTTCCTGATTATGCAGTTGTAGGTGGTGTACCTGCAAAGGTAATCAAGTATCTGGATCCGAGTGAACAGAAGGAATAATGATCAAGGCATATATGAATTAAGAATGGTCTGATAAAAAACTAACACAGAATAAATCAAAAGGAAAAAGAATTGAATGAGAGCTGATGTAGTTGCTATTACGTTAATGATAGCGGAGTCAAAGCCAGATGAGAAAGATGTAATGGTGAAAATGGTTATGAACCTATTGTCGTTAAGTTAACTTGGAAAGCAAATTATTAAGTTATAGATGGTTTTGCCCGTTTTTGACCATTTTTAATTACTACTTTTCATTACTACTTTATGTAATATGGGTGTCTGAGGGCCCCTAAAATACAGGCTTCTCAGCTGAGACTTTGTACATATTGTTAACGCATAGTTTACATAACTTTTTAATTATTAACAAATAGTATAAGCTATATTGTTTTATGAAAAAGGGTTTTCTTGGAAGATCTCGCTAAGGGAACCCTTTTACTATAATTGTAGAGTAGTATTTTTCTATAAGGAAGAGCAATGATAAAAGAGATAATAGTATGTTTAATAGCAGGGGTAGGAGCAGGCATAGGTACAGGCTTTGCCGGTATGAGTGCGGCATCTATTATTACTCCGATTTTATTTACATTTTTAGGAGTGCCTGTATATGAAGCCATTGGAATTGCGCTAGCTAGTGATGTGCTTGCGAGTGCGGTGAGCGCATATACATATAAGAAGAATGGAAATATAGATATAAAAAATGCAATAGTAATGTTAATTGCGGTACTGTCATTTACTATTCTGGGTAGCTATATATCAAAAGACGTGCCGAACGCTAGTATGAGTATGGGGACAACTATTGCAGTGTTTATACTTGGTATAAAATTTACAATTAGTCCTGAAAGAAAAATAAAAGAGACGAAAGTAGCGGAAACAAGATTTAAAGGTATCATAAAGGCTATAATAAGTGGTGCTATTATTGGTCTGATATGTGGTTTTTTAGGCGCAGGTGGTGGGATGATGATGCTAATTGTTCTAACTTCTGTACTTGGATATAATCTTAAAAAAGCAGTTGGAACAAGTGTATTTATTATGGCATTTACCGCATTTACTGGATCAGTTAGCCACTTTATGCTTAATGGAATACATTATGTAAGTGTATTGGTTTTATGTATAATTTCAACACTTGTATTTGCAAGAGTTGCTGCTGTAATAGCAAACAGGTCGTCGGAAAAAGTAATGGGTCGAACAGTTGGAATTACCCTTATTATTCTAGGAATTGTTGTACTTACATTAAACTATGTTGTCACTACAGTATAAGACTTGTGTTTAGCTAAAATTGGCATGGTAATACTACCTAAACCATTGGTTTATTTCTAATTTATTTCTAAATATTATAATAATATTAGTTAGCAAACTAACCTATATAATCTGAAATAGAAAGGAAATAAGTATGGCAATAATTAGGGAAAACTTCGATGACTATGTTGTAGATGGTAAGCCAATGAAAGAGTGGTACCAGTCAGATGGAAAAAATGTTGATTACTCTAAACTGGGTTTTCATGAAAACATATCAACTGATTCACAGATAGTTATAGTCGATTACGGTGCATTTGTTATAGATACAGGTGTACATCCGTATAGATATCATAAGGGCATAGATTTATCGAGGCTTGCAGGAACATTATATAGGGATGAACCTTATGATGATCAGCGGGTAATCACATGTATAGATGGTGATGATATTGTAAATATTCTATTTAACTCGATACGAGACGCAACTGTAAAAGACCTGATTTTTAGAGAGTATGATTACAGGATAGTTCCTGAAGATGTATATGTTAGTGCAGAGACAAAGCATGTAATGATATCAATTAGGATAAATTCAAAAGAAGATATAATTGATTATGCTGAGGATTATAACAGAAGATTAAAAAAGAGATAGTATTGTTTGAAAGCGATAGGATTATTCCTATCGCTTTTTGATTTCTTTTTGGCCGATAACACTTATTACACAGAGACATTTATTCTCACATTGACATATGGTTTGTGGGGGATTAGACTTGAAATGAAAGGTGAGTAAGCTAAGGTGATAAATTCCGTATATGTTTTTGGGTGCCATTCGCGAGGCAGAACAACAGCAAAATATCTGACAACAATTAAGCCGGAAAAGAAAATAGAAGCTTTTTTGTTTAATAATAATGAGGAAAACCCGGACAATATAAATGGAATACCTGTTATAGATATAAATTCATTAGAACCGCTTAATACACAGCTGCCTGTTTATGTAGGAATAAGAAGTGATAATTGGGAGAATGTTACAGATACACTTAAGTCCTTAGGATTTAATGACATAATAGTCATGGACGTTGCTACAGATAATTGTATGAGAAATGAATTCTTTAAACAGGAATTTGCAGGAAAAGGCGAAAGCTTTGTGAAGTTTGAAGATCTTTCATTGTGTAGGAATGGACACGAAGTAAAAGGTTGTATCTATTCCATGATTTCTGCATTTGATAAGGACTTGATTACTGATTATTGCTTTCCGGAATATGAAGAGCCAATGCAGGTTGGAACGGAGCTTGCAACACGTGCGGTTGACATAACTTTTGGGAAACCGGTATCATATAGAGATAATGATACATCAGATAATATATCAGCGCTTAACAGAGAGTTTTGTGAGTTAACAGGTATGTACTCGATATGGAAGCGTGACAAATCAAAGTTCGATTACGTAGGTCTTAGTCATTATAGGCGCCATTTTATTTTGCCAGATGACTGGATGCAGGTTGCGTACAGCAATAATGTTGATGTAATTTTGGCAACGCCTCTTTTTTTAGAGCCGTCAATTGATGAAAACTATAGATTTAGACATATCAGTAGTGATTTGGATTATGTATATGAACATATAGAAAAAAACGATGCAAATATGGGATGTGCATTTCGGGAGTTCATGCAACAAGGCATTTTTTCACCGTGTAACATGATAATTGCCAGAAATGATATATTTAACGAATTATGTGAGTGGATGTTTCCTATTTTGCTATCGTTGCATGAAAAAGTCGGAAAGAGGGAAGACAAATACCAAAATAGATACCCCGGATTTATATCAGAAAGACTTATTTCCTTCTATTTTGATTATTTTAAAGATAAGTATTATAGAGTATATGCCGATAAATACTTTATAAAATGATATTATAAAATATGCTTTGAATTAAGAGGATATTGAATGAACATAGGGATAATATTTGCTGGTGGAACCGGCATAAGAATGCAAAGTAAAGAACGTCCAAAGCAATTTCTAGAGATGTATGGAAAACCAATCATTGTATATACTATAGAGCATTTTGAAAGATGTGCAGATATAGATGCAATAATAATTGCCTGTCTCGAGGAATGGATTCCATATATGGAAAAATTAATTGCTGAATATGAACTTGGTAAAATCGTAAAAGTTGTAAAAGGGGGACAAACTGTTCAGCTATCAATTTATAATGCATTAATTGCGGCAAAAGATTATTCTGGAGATGAGGACTCAATAGTAGTCCTTCATGATGGTGTAAGACCTTTGATTAATGATAAGTTAATCACAGCAAATATTAATTGTGTTAAAGAAAATGGATCAGCTATTACGACGAGCTATGCACCTGAAACAGTTGTTATCACAGATGAGAAAAATGAGATAATACAAGTTCCTAATAGAGCTAGAGCTAAAATAGCGAGGGCACCTCAGAGCTTTTGGCTTAAAGATATTTTGGAAGCACATGAAAAAGCGCAGGCCGAAAATATGATATATTATATTGATTCATGTACTATGATGCAGCATTATGGGTACAAGCTTACGATGATTGAGGGGCCACATGAGAACCTTAAAATAACTACGCCAGAGGACTTTTATATGATGAGAGCAATTCTTGACTCAAAAGAAACAGCTCAGATGTATGGATATGAATAAAATGATAAATAACTTATATGGAAAAACTATATTAGTGACTGGTGCAACAGGCTTAATTGGAAAGACTCTTATTAAGGGTCTTTTGTCTTGTGAGGGAATAAATGTTATAGCATTTGTAAGAGATGAGAAAAAGGCAGAACAAATATTTGATGCTAGCGAGCACTTGGAAATAGTTGCTGGGGATATAAGAAACTATGATTTTAATAGTATCAAAAGTAGAATTGATTATATTGTTCATGCTGCAAGTGAAACTTCGAGCAAATCATTTGTAAAATCCCCGGTGGATGTGATAAATACTGCGATAAGTGGAACGCTTAATGTGCTGGAATTTGCAAGAACATGTAATCCAGCTAAGGTGGTATTTCTTTCTAGCATGGAAGTATATGGGGCGCCAAAAACAGATGAAAAAATATATGAAACGGCATGTAATAACATAGATACTATGGAAACAAGGTCGTCGTACCCGGAAAGTAAGAGAATGTGCGAGAGCATGTGCAGATCATATTATTCACAATATGGTGTTAATACGGTAGTGCTAAGGCTTACACAGACATTTGGAGAAGGTGTTGACTATAATGACACGCGTGTATTTGCGGAGTTTGCAAGATGCGTTATTGAGAATAAAGATATTGTCTTAAAAACTAAAGGAGAGACAATGAGAAGTTATCTTCATGTTGATGATGCAGTAAATGCTATAGTATGCGCATTGTGTGATGGGAAACCAGGAGAAGCATATAATGTGGCAAATGAAGAGACTTATTGTTCAATATACGATATGGCATGCATTGTTATTAAAGAATATGGCAATGGTGCTTCGGTAAAAATTGAGGAAACAGATACCTCAGGTAGTGGATATGCAAAAACTTTGCATATGAATTTGGACACTACAAAGATAAGAAGCCTTGGATGGAAACCAAGGTATGGTCTGCTCGATATGTATAAGGACATGATTGAGTATATGACGACTAGTATATAAGTGTTATTAGGATAAAGTTATTATGTCAAAAAATACAAATATGCTTAATATGACGGAAGGGAATGTAACAAAGCTTCTCGTCAAATTTTCAATTCCAATGCTGATTGGAAATGTGTTTCAGCAGATATATAACTTGGTAGATTCGGTAGTAGTGGGCCAGTATGTGGGTGCAAATGCGCTGGCGGCCATTGGGGCTACGGGATCAGTTGTATTTTTATTTATAGCTTTGTGTAATGGGATTGGCTCTGGAGGAGGCGTAATTGTCTCTCAATTTTTTGGAGCTGGTAATGATAAAAAAGTTAGAAACACGCTAACAAATGTTGCATATCTGATGATGGGAATGGCAATTCTTGTATGTATAGTATCAAGTATTATTACGCCGTGGATATTAAGAACGCTTAGGACTCCCGTAGAAATATTGGATGACTCAATTGTATATATGCGCATGATGTGTTTTGGACTCCCACTTGTTGCAGTATATAATTATTCAGCAAGCATGTTAAGAGCTCTTGGAGACTCAAAGGGACCATTATATTTTTTAATAGTCACAAGCATTATAAATGTTTTTCTTGATCTTCTTTTTGTTAGAGGCTTTAACATGGGAGTATTTGGTGCTGCTTTTGCAACAGTAATAGCCCAGCTTATTGCAGGTGTATGTTGCATGATTTATGCGTTTTGTACGAATGAATACTTTCATCTTAAAATAGAAGATTATAAGCTTGATGTGAATATTGCACACGACACAATTAGACTTGGAATTCCAATGTCTTTGCAGTTTGCGTTAATTGCAATTTCTAGTATGGGACTACAGGTTGTTGTTAATTCATTTGGTGCGATAGCAGTTGCAGCATTTACTGCAACAAGTCGTATAGAACAGCTTGTTCATCAGCCGTATACATCTCTCAGTGCGGCACTTGCTACATATTCAGGACAAAACTATGGAGCAATGAAAAAGGATAGGCTTAGAGAAGGTTTCATAAAAAGCACAATTATAATGATGATAATGACAGCAGTACTTGTTTTAATTATGCAGCTAGGCGGACGTCAAATAGTGTCTTTATTTGTTCCAGACGAAGGTGTAATAGAAATGGGAGCAAGAGGGCTTAGGATTACAAGTATTTTCTATGCTGTTTTAGGAATGATATATGTTACGAGAGGTGTCCAGAATGGAATAGGGGACGCAACGTTTGCACTTCTTAATGGAATAGTGGAAGTTATTGCAAGAGTTTTACTACCTATATTTATGTCAAAGGATTATTTGTTAGGCGTATGGGGAATATGGTGGTCAGCTGGAACAGTATGGCTTGTAAGCTGTGTATTCTGTTTTTGGAGATACATATACTATAGAAAGAAATATAATATGTAGTATAATATAGAAAAATTATAACAGTAGGAATTATTATGACAAAGATAGAAAAAATAATTGTAATAGTAGCGTCTATAGTAGCAATTTTCGCTTTTGTGATGGTTATCATGAAGGCACATGATTACAAAGTGGCAAATGACGAATATGATTCACTAAAGCAGTTTGCATCAGAAACCGTTGAAAATACAGAGACGGCGGAAGAAGTTAATGAGACAGTCCCAGTAGAAGCAGAGGAAAAGGAACAGAAGAAGGAACTTGCTACAAATAGTAATAGGGAAGACTTTCCTGATTTGGAGGTTGATTTTAAATCACTAAGAGAAAAAAATCCAGACACTGTTGGATGGCTCTATGTAGGCTCATGCGGGATTTCATATCCAATAGTTCAGGGTGAAGATAACGACTATTATATGCACCACACATTTGAAGGCAATGCTAATGCTTCCGGTGCAATAATTATGGATTACCGTGATAATAAATACATGAAGGATTGGAACACATTTATATATGGCCATAATATGAAAAACGGTTCTATGTTTGGTTCATTAAAGAAATTGCTTAAGGATGAAACCTTATACGATCAGGATCCATATATATATGTATATTTACCAGGATATATCTATAGATATAAGATCTTTTCATATTATAAGGATAAGCCAGATTCCAAAATGTATTGGACGGCAGATACGTTACAAGAGTATCGACAGTATATAAGGGATGCGTTATCCCTTTCAGTAAGAGATTGCAATGTGGAAACTTCAGAAGAAAATAATATGGTTACTTTAGTAACATGTTCTGGATCTGGTGAAGGAAAAATGAGATTCTTTGTACATGGAGAATTCATTGACAGATATAAGATACAATAGAAAAACGTTATAAAATCAATACAAATAAATAATAAATATATATTTGTAATATAAAATATTGAAAATTATAAAAAAATAAGACATTTCTGGACCTTTTTTTGATCCGGAAATGTCTTTATTAGTGTAATGGGATATGTGTATAAGTGTCACTATGTCACAAAATGTGACAAAAATGACGGAAAGCGTCACATATAGCCAAAGGGGTAACAAAAGGTTAATTATTTCATAAGGAAATAAAATTTATCAGAACATTTTCAAAGGAGAGCGAAAATGAAGAAACTAACAAAAAGCTTGGTAGCAATGCTTGCCTTAGTGGCCATGCTAACACAGAACGCATATGGCGTTTATGCTGCTGCAACTTCTCCACAGCCAATCTTAGCTGATGAAGAAATGGCAGAACCAGCAAATCCAGAAATCGAGGTAGTTACAGAAGATACTACAGATGATGGAAATACAGAGGAGGAAACTTCTTTAGAAAGTGAAGAGGAGGGAACACCTGTCGAGTATGTTGATGGTGATGTGGATGTTGAAGAAACTGAACCTACAGACGACGTCAACTATGATGATGAGGTCATGCCTCTTGATGAAGAAGTAGAAGAAGTTGACGAGAGTATTCCTGAAGAACTTGATATTTATGGTAATCAGATTTCAGGTTCCGGTCTTGATGAATTAGAAGTATATGTAGATACTGAAAGACTTAATTCAGGTGATTCATTCCGTATTGTCTTTGTTGGAGCTGACGATGCTCAGTACGACACAAGACTTAATGATAATCTTGATGCAACTTCACAGGGAATCTACAGATTTACTAATCTTAATAAAGAAGGATTTAATATTCGTGCCACATCAGATGATGAGGTTTCTTTTGCGTTTACTTCAAACAATGGAAGACCTGTAATTGAAGTAATTAGTGATGAAGAAGAAATAGTTAAAGTTATTGAAAGAAAGTCAATTACACTTAAAGATGGCTCTCCAGTTACAGCAATCAGCGGTGAAGGCTTTGAAAATGTATATGTTGATTTTGATACAGAGAATTTAGCAAAAGATTTAAAGTTCTCATTTGTAATAGAAACAGAAGCAGACGTAACAGTAAATGGCGAATCTTACAATGGAAAGATCAAGGGACTTGACAATGATGCAACATCAATGTCTATTGCTGATCTTAATGGAGAAGAATTTGTAATGTATGTTGAGCCAGCAGGCGCAGACTTCATTACATCGGAAATAGTTGAAATCTCTGAAAACGATGGAGCAGTAACTATCGAAGTTGCAGGAGAAGAGACAAGAATTAAGAGAGTATACACATATGATGACGACCAGGTATCTGTAACAGCTACATTATCAGATCCTAAGGCCGTTCCTGATGATGCAGATTTTGTTGTAACTCCAATTACAGCTCAGAAGGCTGTTGATGCATATCTTGAAGCTCTCAACAGAAATTCAGATGAAGAGACAGAATACACAGAAGAGAATACTATTCTTTTAGACATTGCTTTCCTTGTAGATAAAAAGGACGAAGAGGGCAATGTTATTCCTGGTGAAAAGGTTGAATTTGAGCCAGAAGTTGGAACTGTAAAGATTGAGATTAATTATAAGAAGTCTCAGCTCACAGGCGAACTTGGCGCGACCGAAAATGAAGATGTAGAAATTAAGCATCTCCCATTGTCAGATTCTGTCCTTGACACAGTTGATACAACAGCTGAAGCAACTAATATTTCGGCTAATGATATCAAGGTTGAGGATGTCAGAGCAGAAGTAACTGTAACAGAGAATGGCGTAGATATTGTTGAATTTGTTACAGACTCACTTTCAGTATATGCAAGCTGGGTTAACGGTAAGCTTAAGGCTACTCCAGGAACCAACTATACATACAAGCAGATACTTGGTGAAGCTGTTAATTATGGAATTACAGCAAATGAATTAAAGGTTAGCAGCCATATGGATACTAACTTTGCGACAGGAAAGCTTACAGGTAGCGCACAGCTTACAGGTGGTGCATTTACTGGAAATGGAAATCCTGGAGACATAATTGTTGCTGAATACCCTGTAGGAAACAGTGGGTTCTGGACATCATGTAAGAAGCCTTTCATTCTTTATACAACAGAAGATGCAGCATCAAGAATGAATACTGCAAATATGCTTGGTAACTGTCCTGATATGGAAATTAATACGGATTCTTCTGAATCAGAATTAAAGCAGCTTGTAAGAGGCATGGTATCAGGTACATTATCAAGTGCTATGGCAAGCGATAATGCGACAATAATGAACTGGCTTCCAGAAGGTGTGACTACATCAGACAAGGAGTTTACACTTGATCTTACAGATAAATCATATGCTGCAGGTACATATTACTTTGGATTTAATAACGGAGAATTTGCAAAGTCAGTCGCACAGAGATTTGGAAGATTTACACTTAAGATTAGAAGCAATCAGAGGGTAGTATTCAATATTCCTGACAGCGATGTATATGTAGGTAAGTTCAATATCTCTATTGATGGAAATCAGGTTGGAAGTGATGCTAATACATCTGGCGCAGATCCATATACAGAATCAGTAGTATTTAACTGTCCAAATGCAACACATTTAAAGGTTGATGCAGCACTTGGTATTTTCCTTGCACCAAATGCTGATGCTGAGATTGCGACAACATCAACAGGATGGCTTGTATGTAACAGACTTACATACAATGCTGGTGAATGGCATGGCGTATGGCAGGAACAGCCAGAATCAGAGATAAATACTGCAAAGGTTACATTCCATGTAAAGAAGACACTTGTAAACAACACAAGTGAGAACAAGCCTTTCACATTTGAGTTATATAGTACAGGCGATAAGTATTTTGCAGATAATGGAACAGGCACATTGCTTGGAACGCTTACGATAAACAGTTATGAAAATAATATCGGATATGGTTCATTCGATTATATTGAAAAATATGACAGCGATGCAGACCGTGGATATCACTACTATGTAATTAAGGAGATTAAAGATTCTGAATGGGATGCTGATCATGGATACAGCTACATTAGGGTAAAGGTAGGAAAAGAGACAAAGACAGTCGCTAATAAAACCATTACCAGATACAAGGTCGAAAGCATTGAAGAGAGCTCTCAGCTCATTGACAATACTAATGACAGAAGATTAAAGGATGCAAGAACAATTCAGGGAACAAATCCTGAGGTGAGCTTTACAAATACTAAGACTACTAAGCAGGGAACATCACTTCACATTACTGCTACTAAGAAGTTCGCGGTAGATGGCACATGGCCAGAAGGAAAGAAGTTCCAGTTTAAGCTTGAAGGCCTTGATAATTCATATGACAAGGTAGGCCATATTTCAGGAAAGGCACCACTTCCTAATTACGTTAAGGATCCAATTATCCTTACAGTAGATAAGGATCATCCTGTAGCTGATTTTGGATATGTTGACTTCGAATACGATCCATCAGTGGCTGAAAAGACAGTTGGTACAACCTGGAAGTGGGGCGGTGACATGGCAAATAACTACCCGGACAAGGCTCCAGGTGGAAAGTTCAGAGCTTATCTTTGGAGAATTACAGAGATAATGCCAGATGGTGCAACTGCTGAGAATAACTATACAGTTGATGGAATCAAGTACGATCCAACAGCTCATTATATTAAGATTTTCTTAAATCAGGTATACAACAAGCAGGGTGGATACAGGCTTGTATGCGAGATGAAGGAATCTACATCAAATGACATCGGAACATGCTATGGTATTCAGGATATGCCTGTATTTACTAATGATGTAGTATATGAAACAGTAATCAGTGGTAACAAGGAAGTTCTTCCTAGAAAGATTGGACTTAACGCTAATGACTACAGCTTCGTCATTGTCAAGGGAGCAGGTTCACCAAATCCTACACCAATGCCTAAGACTACTACAGTAGGCAATGATGCTAATGGTAACTTCAGTTTCCCTGCAATTAAATATTCTACATCAGACATTGGCAAGACATTTAAATATGAAATATATGAGCAGCCAGGTGCTAATTCTGCAATGCATTACAGTACAGAGAGATATGAAGTAGCAGTTACTGTAAATGCAAATGGAGTTACAAAGACTGTTAAGAAGGTTGGAAGTACTGCTGTTGCAAGTGCAGACACACCAGTTAAGTTTGTTAACAGACTGTCAGCATATGGTGAGCAGACATTTACAGCTAAAAAGTCATATAATCTTCCTCTTGAAGGCGGAGAGTTCAAGTTTAAGCTTGAAAAAGAAAATGCAGATAATACAAGAACAGTATTAGAGAAAGACGTTCTTAATGGATCAGATGCTCAGAATGGTATTGTTAACTTTACAACTGTAGAAAAATACAGCGAGCAGGATATTGACAAGACATATGTTTACTATGTATCAGAAATTATTCCAGAAAACAAAAATGGAATTACTTATGATGCAAAGGAATACAAATATACAGTATCAATTAAAGATGGCGGAGCAAATGCGGATGTTGTAAATAATAAGGCTAAGCTTAACATCGATACAAAGATAGAAGTTTCTAACAGCAATGGTGGATTCAGTCCATATTCAGGAACTCCAGTATTTACTAATACATATGCATCTAAGGGTGAAGGAACTATCACTGTTAGGAAGAATACAGGTGAAGGAATCAGTGCAGAAACTCTTGCTACTAAGGAATTTACATTCAAGGTAACTCGTACTGACGCTGATCATAATGCTCTGATGGATGGCCAGAACTACAAATACTCTAAGGAAAAGACTGTTACAGGTCCTGGAACTGCTGTATTTGGCGGAACAGAAACAGATAAGATTGCATTTGAAGGTGCTGGAAATTACTATTTCACAGTACAGGAAGTAAATATTCCATCAGGCGCAACTGCAGACAATAATTATACATTCGAAGGTATTACATATGATCCAACTCCTAAGTATGTAACATTGGAAGTTATCGACGACAACAAAGGAAATCTTGTTGTAAACAAGCAGTATGTTGGTGAGACTGAGGGATCAGTTGTCGAGGTAACAAACACATACAATGTTAAGTCTGTTGATGTAACAATTGATGGTATTAAGGAACTTGTTGGCAAGGATCTTACAGAAGGTGCTTATGAGTTCACAATTACAGCTGCTTCAAATGCGGCACCAATGCCTGAAGAGACTACTGTATCCAATAATGGAGCAGGCTACTTCGAGTTTGGCCCTATTACATATACAGAGGCTGGTGAATATACATATACAGTACGTGAGGGTGAAAAGACAGAAGTTGGTGTTACAAACGATACATCTGTTTACACAGTCAAGGTTACTGTAAGAGATAATGGAGCAGGACAGCTTGTTGCTTCTAAACAGTACAAGGTAAGCAACGAAACTAAGGAAGCCCTTAAATTCAGAAATACATATAATGCTAACGGTACTGCAACAGTCGAGGTTCATAAGACACTTTCAAGTACTGTTAAGACAATTAAAGCAAATGAGTTCGAATTCGAACTTACAGATGCGAACCATAATAGAATAGGAAGTACTGTATTCAATGATGAGAACGGAGATGCAAGCTTTGAAGCTATCAGATACTCACTCTCACAGCTTGATGAGCAGCCATCAAAGACATTTACATATTATGTAAGAGAAATAGTTCCAGAGAAGAAGGTTGATGGATATACATATGATGGAACATATCATCAGGTAAATATTACAGTTACAAACAACACAACAACTGGTAAGCTTGATACATCGATTGAATACGTTGATTCAACAATTAATAAGGTAGCAGTTACAAACTCATATGATGCTATGGGTGAAACAACAGTTGATGGTACAAAGGCTATGATTGGCCGTAAGATTGGCAAGGATGAAGTAATTGCAGTTAAGCTTGTACCTGTATCAGCTGTAGATAAAAATGGAGAAACTATAAGTGATCCTAACCCTGAGCAGACAGCGTATGTTGTAAGAGACCTCTTAGACCACAAGAGTGGTTCTTTCGAATTTGATAAGAAGCTTACATACACAGCTGTTGGAACATATGTGTACAATGTATTTGAAGTTAAGGGTGATGCTGCTGGTACAAATTATGATGAAACTATCTATACATTAACTGTTTCGGTTGATGATGCTTCAATTACTGATCAGGTAAATGGCTATGGAAAGTTAATTTGTACAAAGTCATACAGTGTTGGCAATACATCAAAGAGTGGAATCGCATTCGTAAATGAATGTAATGCCAAGAATGAGTTTACTCCAAAGGCTACAAAGTCATATGTTACAAAGGATGGCCAGGAGGCAATAGCTCTTAAGGGTAATGATTTCACATTTATTATTACAGATGAAAAGGGCGATCACGAATACAAGAACGATAGTGAAGGTCTTGTAGTATTTGGTACATATGAGTATGAAGAAGCAGGAACTCATGAGTACTTCGTTACAGAGAAACAAGGAAATAACAGTAATGTTACATACGATGGAGCTAAGTATAAGATTGTAGTAGAAGTTGAGGAAACAGAGTCATCAGAACTCAGTGTCAGCGATACATATTACAAGCTCGATGCTCAGGGCAACTGGCAGGCTCTTAACGACAAGAATGAAGTTACATTCAAGAATGAATACGAGGCAGAGGGCAGCGTAACATTCAATGCGTTTAAGGTAATTAATGACTCTACAGGAGAAAAGAGCTCAACAATTTTACCACTTGAGGGTGAATTCAGCTTTGATCTCTATGAGAATGGTACAAAGATTGCGTCAGCAGTAAATGATGCAAGTGGAAAAGTTACATTTGCACGTACATATACAGAAAAGGATCTTAAGGGCGATAAGACAGCAGATGGAAAGTACATCAAGTACTACACAATAAAGGAAGATAGAAGCAATCCTAAGCCAGGATTCAGCTACAGCTCACAGGAATACATTGTGGCTGTATCACTTAAAGATAATGGCAAGGGAGTAATTGAAACAGAATGCAATATTATTAACCCTGAGACTCAGCCAGAGAAGAAGAATGCACTTATTGAGTGGTTCAAGAACCTCTTTAATATTGACGTTACTGTAGCAGAGTTTGTAAATGAATATGATGCTTATGGTGAGGTTGAGGTTACAGGACACAAGACACTTACAGGTGGAAAAGCACTTGAAGATGGAATGTTCGGATTCTCACTTACAGGAGATGGAGTATCACTTAGTGCAAGAAATATAGGTGATACAGTTACATTTGCACCAATTAAGTACACAACAAAGGATATTGGAACACATGTATACACTGTTACTGAGACACAGGAAAGCCTTCCAGGAATCAGATACAGTCAGGCAACATATACTGTTACTGTAACTGTAGCAGATGCTGTTCGTGATGGTGTTCTTGAGGTTACAGCAGTTGTAAGCGGAAGCGCTTCAATGAATGGCGATTTTACAATTGAAAATAAGACTTTAGATGATGGAGAGACACATGATGTTGGTGTGAACAGGGTTGGTCCACTTCCATTCATTAATGATTATATTCCAAGTCCTACAACAATTAATGTAGGTGGTATGAAGACAATGAGCGGACTCTCAGGTAACATGAAACTTGCTGATTACGAAGGAAAATTTGAATTCGTAATGGTTAATGATGCAGAGAAGGGCAACACTAAGGAATATTCATCAACTAAGACTATGGCTAATAACGGATCGTTCCTGTTCGATGAAATTCAGTTTACACAGGAAGATCTTGCAGTTAAGGATGCAGAAGGAAATGTTACAGGTTACCTTGCATCAAAGGAATTCGTATATAAGGTAACAGAAACAACAGGAACTCTTGAAGGAATTGATTATGATTCTTCAGAGAAGGAAGTAATAATTGTACTTACTGATAATAAGAATGGAACATTATCAGCTGTAGTAAAGGGTAAGACAGATTCTACAAATGCTGTATCATTCGCTAACACATATGTATCAGAGGGAGAACTCGTAGTTAATGTTACAAAGGAGACTCCTGGAGCAAATGATAATACTAAGGTGTTCAGATTTACTATGACTGGTCCTTCAGTTAACAGCGAATTATCACTCAAGGGTGGAGAAACAGATGCGTTCAGTACTGTTAGGTTTACACTCGACCAGGTTAAGGCAGCTGGAGGTAAGTACACAGCAACATATGAAATCGCAGAGGATCAGACAAATCCACATCCTGGATATACATACTGTAATGATGTTCATACAGTAAAAGTAGAAGTAACACAGGATCCAGCAGATCCTACAAAGCTTAAGATAGACAAGTGGGTTGATGGAGAGGCTGCAAACGGAGCAATTGGATTTACATACGAGAATCCATATGCAGCAGAAGGTCAGACCTCAATCACAGGTAAGAAGATTCTTAGCGGAGCAGCAAATCTTCTTTCTGAAAACATGTTCGAGTTTGTATTAAGTGGCGGAAAGCTTGGAGATACAGTACTTACAGCACCAAATGATGCAAATGGTGAGTTCGGATTTGATATTACTGGATTCACAGCAGCAGATGCAGGTAAGTCATTTACATACAAGTTAAGAGAAAAGACACCAGAGCGTGATGGTATTGTAGGTATTCCTAATGTTAGCTACTCTGATACAGAGTACGATATCGTTGTACAGGTAGTGGATAATGGTGATGGAACGCTTAAGGTTACAGCTACGCCTGATTCACTTAATACTATTGTATTTACAAATACATATGAGGATGAAGACACTGTTACATTCAAGGCATTAAAGGAAGTTGAGAAACATCAGGTTGACAGCATCTTTAAGTTTAAACTTCATGAAATCAAGGGTGGAAAGCTTAAGGATGATGAAATAGTTACTAACAGTGGTAGGGATGTTGTATTTAATACAGTTCTCAAATTTGATCAGAATGATGTTGGTAAGGAATTCAAGTATGTAATCAGTGAAACAGAGCTTAATAAATATGATCCATATACTTATGACACTAATAAGTTCTATGCTAAGGTAGATGTAGCTATCATTAATAATGAATTAACAGCTACAAGAAAGTACTACTCTGACGAAGCATGCACAGTTGAAATAGACGAGGATGATGTTAAGTTTGTTAATAAGTACAATTCAAATGCAGAAGCTGTATTTGGTGGTACCAAGTTCCTTAAAGGAACTGATAAGGGAACATATAAGTTCGTGCTTACAGATTCACAGGGTAATGAATTACGAAAAGCTTCAGTTGCAGGAAGAGGTGCATACACATTCCCTAAACTTGAGTATAGTCAGGATGATATGTATGTTGACGGTGCATATGTTTCAGAAAGAACATTCAATTACATTGTTAAGGAAATTGATGATAGAACCGATGCAGAAAAGAAGAATGGCATTGAATATGATAAAACTGTCTATAGAGCAAAGGTTGTTCTAAAATATGATGATGAAACAAAGAAACTGGTAGCTACAAAGTATGCAGAGTTTGACAATGGTCAGGCTGTATCGAGTGTTAAACCGGATGCTCTTGATTTTACTAACAAATTTGAAGCTGAAGGGTATAAGTCTCTTACAGGAACAAAGGAAATAGTAGGAAAGAACCTTGAAGAGAATAAATATCAGTTTGGTTTATTTATTAATGGAGAAAAGGTTACAGACGTTCCAAATGAGGGAGGTAGTTTCACATTCCTAGCCGGAGAGAATTCTTCAGTAAAATGGTTTAAGTATAATCAGGATGATTTAAAGGATTCTGATGGTAAATATAAGGATAGCGTAGACTTTACATATGAAGTAAGGGAAATTGAGTCAAGAGATGGTTCTGAAATAGATACTACTGTATATACAGTGGTAGATACTGTTTCAATTAAGAATGGAAAACTTGATATTGATAGAAAAGTTACAAAACCGGATGAAAATGGTAAGCCGGTAGTAGTAAGCAATAACAATAGTACAGGTATTGTATTTGTAAACAAGTACCATGCTGATGGCGAGATTGTGCTTGAAGGCACAAAATATATGTTGAACAAAGACCTTATAGATGACGAGTTTACGTTTGTAATTAAGGATGCTTCCGGAAATGTTCTTGCAGATGAGAATGGTAACAAATACGAGGTTAAAACAAGGGAAACAAAAGTCGATCCTAAGACTAATATTGCAACATTTGAATTCAAGTTCCCTGCTATCAAGTATACTCAGGAGGATCTTAAGGAAGGTACAACATACAGTGACAGTAAGACAATTCACTATACAGTTGTAGAAACAGGTTCTCTTCAGGGCGTTAAGAATGGTGGTGAAGTCTATTCAGTAGATGTAACTATTAAAGATAGCGGAAAGAAAGATTTTAAGCTCGATGTTACTAAAGTAGTTAAGAGAATTGATAAGAGCGAAGAATCAAAGTTAGGATTTATTGAGAAGCTTATAAATGCTAAGAAGGATGTGGATATTGAGTTCACAAATACTTATGATGCAAATGGTGTATGGGATCCAGAAGGAACAAAGGCTCTCACAGGACGTGAATTTGGTAATAATGAATTCCAGTTCGCAATATCAGAGCTTGATGCACCTAAGGGTGAGGTTATTAATGACAGAACAGCGACTGTTCCTAACCAGGGAACAAAGGTGAAGTTCGACCACAATAATGTTTCATGGCTTAACTACTCAATAGAAGACATAGGAAAGCATTACTACAAGGTTAGAGAGCTTGATCCAGGTGTTAAGGATGATCTTAAGGCCGGAGCAATTGATAATGGTTGGGCTGATACATACGACAAGAGTGTATTTGAATACACAATTGACGTTCAGGATGATGGTCAGGGACACCTTACACCAAATGTTGAGCTTGTTAGCGTATACGATGGTAATGGTAAGTTAATCGGCACACATACTGGTGGAATGTTTAAGTTCAACTTTACAAATGAGTACGAGGCAAAGGGTAGTGTAGACCTTCACGCTACAAAGAACGTAACAGGCCGTGACCTTGGAAATGATCAGTATGATTTCACAATTCAGGAAGTAAAGGCTGGAAACGTTGTTAATACAGCAGTTGTACAAAATAACGGAAATGCAATTGATTTCTTAAGTGAAAAGATTTCATTCCTTAACTACACACGTGATGATCTTGGAAGTCACGAATACATAATAAAAGAGAATGATCTTGACGCTAAGTATGCTGACCTTAAGAAGGACGACAATGTATATAGAGTAACAGTTAGTGTTGCAGATAAGATGGTTGATGGAAAGCCAGTATACGATGGAAATCTTGATGTTAAGGTTGTAAAGGTTGAACAGCAGCTTTCAGCTACTGAGGGAACATGGAAGAAGCTTGATGGAGCACCACAGCTTGATAGTTTGTTCTCATTCAATAATACATATAATGCTAAGGCAGCAATCGACTTTATTGGTACAAAGCACTTAAGAAGAGCAGAGCTTGCTACAGAAGATATTAAGTCATCTGCAGAGCTTGCAGGTAGATATGAGTTTGCGGTTTACCAGTACACTAACAGTAATAGAACTGGTGATAGAGTTGAGGTTAACAAAGCAGGATGTGATGGAGATGGTAATTATATCTTACGTGGACCAAGCTTTGATGAGACAACACTTAAAGAAGCAACAGGATATGCAGACTCTAAGACATTCTACTATCAGATTGTAGAAGTTAAGCCAACAGAGGGTAAATGGGATAATGGCAAGTTTATAAGTAAACGTGGAGTTACATATGATAATACTGTATACAATATTGATGTAACAGTTAAGCCAGCACCTAAGGGATCAAATAATCTTATAATAGAGGTTAAAGATGCCGATAAGGGAACTGTAATTAATGCAACACCTAACACGGATAACTTATATACAATTGGTGGTTCAGGATACTTTGATTTTGTTAACATCAAGCCAGATAATACAGAAATCCGTGGTGAAAAGATTTGGCAGGATAAGGTTACAGATAAGTCTACTAGACCTGATGTAACAATAGAACTTAGATCTTCTGAAGATGACTTTAAGTCAGTAATTGACACATATGTGATTCATGCAACTGATGCAAGTCAGGAGTACGTATTCAGAAATCTTCCAGCTACAGATAAGTTTGGTAAGACTATTGAGTATAGAACAACAGAAGTAGCTATTCCTGGATATGTATCCGAAAAGGTTGGAAACAACTTTGTAAATACAAAGGGTGAAATCGTAATTAGAAAGATTAACTCTATAACGGGAGCACCTGTTGAAGGTGCAGTACTTGCAATTCTTTCAGATGGAACAGAGATTGAGAGATGGACAACATCATCTTCAGCTCATATAGTTGGAGCAACACTCGAGAAGGGTAGAACATATACTCTTCGTGAGATTTCAGCACCTGAAGGATATGCTGTAGCAGCAGATATGACATTTACAGTGCCTACAGATGGTGGAGACATTGTAGTAGTAATGGAAGATGTTCCTGTAACTGGAGCAGTAAGACTTAGAAAGCTTGATTCTGAAACAAGAGCAACACTCTCAGGAGCAGAGTTCGCGCTTTATACAGAGGATGGAATAAGAGTATATGCTGCTGGAACTCCAGGTTCATACAGATATTCAACATCAGCTTCTAATGGAAGATTTGCCGTTAACTCTGCTGGTGAACTTGAAATTACTGAACTTCCATATGGAACATATTACTTCACAGAAATCGTAGCTCCTTCAGGCTATAGATTGAGCACAGAGAGAGTATCATTCTCAATACTTAGAGATAAAGAAACTATTGATGTGACATTCTTAAATACTAAGGAGTTAGGTTCAGTAAGACTTAGAAAGGCAAATGCAGATGGATCTAGATCACTTGCTGGAGCAGTATTTGAACTCTATGCTAAGACACCTTCATCAATTTCATCTGCAATAGCTTCAACGATTTACAGAGATGCTTACTACAGAGTTGGCACATATACAACAGACGATGCAGGTATGATTTATGTAGGAGATCTTCCATGGGATGATTACTATTTCGTAGAAGTTTCAGCTCCATCAGGTTATACAGTTAACACAGATACAAATGGTGATGTTCTTGTATACACA
>JAUNIR010000036.1 GCA_030523345.1 Lachnospiraceae bacterium | reverse complement strand
CTTTCAAACTTCCATAATGCTTTCGCATCAATTTATGAAGGTCGTTACCTTGCAGGTATCGCAGCTGGTATGAAGCTTAACGAAATGATTGAAAATGGTGACATTACAGAAGATCAGGCTAAGATGGGTTATGTTGGTGCATATACATATGCTGAAGTTATTTCAGGATATACATCATACTTCCTCGGCGCACGTTCGGTATGTCCATCAGCTACAATGGAAGTAACATTTACAGGTTCATGGTATGATGAGACAGCTGAGAAGGAAGGTGCTAACAAGCTTATCGAAGACGGTTGTGTAATTCTTTCACAGCATGCTGATTCTATGGGTGCTCCTACAGCTTGTGAAACAGCTTCAGTTCCTGATATTTCATACAATGGTTCTACAGAAGCAGCATGTCCTAACACATTCGTTGTTTCATCAAGAATTGATTGGGCTCCATATTTTGTATACTGTATGAATTGCATCTCAAATGGTGAAGCAATTGCAACAGATTGGACAGGTAGCCTTGAAACAGGTTCTGTAGTTCTTACAGATTTGGGTAAAGTTGCACCAGCAGCTGGAACACAGGAGGCAATTGATGCAGCTAAGGCTGATATTCAGTCAGGTAAGATTAAGGTATTTGATACAACAACATTTACTGTAGAAGGAAAGACACTTGATTCATATATGGCTGATGTTGATACAGATGCTAACTATGAAGGTGATCATGAAGTTATTGTTGATGGCGCATTTGTTGAATCAGGAGACGGATTCCGTTCAGCTCCATATTTCAACTTAAACATTGATGGTATCGAACTTCTTGATACAGCATTCTAATATTTTTAAGATTCTAAGGGCAGCATGAATAAATGCTGCCCTTATTCTTGAAGAGATTTTGAATTATCGAAGTTTCTTCAAGGATATTATTGTTTTATATGACTATTAAGAAAGGGAAAAAGCGTGGAAAGGATTGCAGCAGTCACACTGAAAGATATTACGAAGACTTTCGGGAAAGTTATCGCTAATGATAACGTGAACATGAGCATTTATAAGGGCGAGATTTTGGCCATTCTTGGTGAAAACGGTAGTGGAAAGACGACCCTTATGAATATGCTTTCTGGTATTTATTATCCGGATAATGGGCAGATTTTTATTAATGGCAAAGAAGAATTAATAGCGTCACCAAAGGATGCGTTAAAGCTTGGAATAGGTATGGTGCACCAGCACTTTAAACTTATTGATGTTTTTTCAGCCACAGAGAACATTATTCTTGGCTTAGAGGGAAAACTAAATGTAAAAGAAGCATCAGCAAGAATTAAGGAAATCTGTGATAAATACGGGTTTGATGTTGATCCAGATAAGAAAATATATGACATGACGGTTTCGGAAAAGCAGACTGTTGAAATCGTAAAAGTCTTATATAGAGGTGCGGATATACTTATACTTGATGAACCTACGGCAGTGTTAACACCTCAGGAGACAGAGAAGCTTTTTGCTGTTCTTAGAAATATGAGAGAAGATGGCAAAGCAATCGTTATTATTACTCATAAAATGCATGAGGTTCAGTCGCTTTCAGATAGAGTTGCAGTTCTTCGTAAGGGCCAGTATGTTGGAGACATGGCTACGAAGGAAACAACTGTACAAGAAATGACAGATATGATGGTAGGCCGTTCAGTTGCTCTTAATATTGAAAGACCAGATCCAGTTAATCCTAAACCTCGTATTGTTGTTGATAAACTTACCGTTAGATCTGAAGATGGAATTATAAAGCTTAAGGATGTTTCATTTACTGCTAATAGCGGTGAAATACTTGGAATAGCAGGAATTTCAGGATGCGGACAGAAGGAACTTCTTGAGGCAATTTGTGGACTTCAACCAGTCGAGAACGGTAGCATTGAATATATTAACGATGATGAATCAAGAGAACAGCTTATTGGCAGAGATCCTCGACAGATTTCAGAAATGGGTGTCTCACTTTCTTTTGTACCAGAGGACAGACTTGGAATGGGACTTGTTGGAAATATGGATATTACCAATAATATGATGTTAAGATCATTCAGAAATGGAAGTCGTTTCTTTACAGATAGAAAAACACCAAGAGGACTTGCTGAGAAGGTTGTCGATAAGTTGGAAGTGTCAACACCTAGCATTGAAACACCTGTTAGAAGATTATCAGGCGGTAATGTACAAAAGGTACTAGTAGGAAGAGAAATTTCTTCCGCACCAACAGTTTTGTTAACAGCCTATGCAGTTAGAGGATTGGATATAAATTCATCGTACACAATATATGACCTTATAAATCAGCAGAAAAAGCAAGGTGTTGCTGTAGTCTTTGTTGGGGAAGATTTAGATGTTCTTCTTGAGATATCCGATAGAATTCTTGTTCTTTGTGCAGGAGAGGTGAGCGGAATAGTAGATGGAAGAATTGCTGACAAGAATGAGATTGGTATGATGATGACAAAGATAGGAGGTGCTGACAATGAATGATAAAAAGCGCGAACCACTATTCCATATAGTAAAGCGTGATGCACTTTCTTTTAAAACAGCTTTTGCTATTAGGGCTATTGCAATAATTATTGCACTTATTATTTGCGGTATCATAACTATGATTACAACAGGTATTAGCCCAATTGAGGTATATAAATCAATAATTGTTGGAGCGTTTGGAAGTGTTAGAAAGACATGGGTGACTTTACAAAATATTTCTATACTTCTTATTATTTCTTTGGCTCTTACACCTGCGTTTAAAATGCGTTTTTGGAATATTGGAGGGGAAGGACAAGTACTGATTGGAGGACTTGCTTCTGCAGCGTGTATGATATGTCTTGCCGACAAATTGCCAAATGCGATTGTCATAATTTGTATGATTATCTCTAGTATACTGGCAGGTGCTATATGGGGGCTCATTCCAGCACTTTTCAAGGCAAAATGGAATACCAATGAGACATTATCGACACTTATGATGAATTATATAGCTACACAACTTGTGGCATTTTATACAATTGTCTGGGAAGTGCCAAAGGGGTCAGGAAAGATTGGAATTATAAATCAGGATTCAAATATTGGATGGCTTCCACAGATTTTTTCATCAAAGTATTTATTAAGTATAATTGTGGCAATACTTGTAACTGCATTTATGTATGTATATCTAAATTATTCACGTCATGGTTACGAAGTAACTGTAGTTGGAGAGAGTGAGAATACAGCAAAATATGTAGGAATAAAGGTTGAGAAAGTAATTGTTAGAACAATGGTATTATCAGGTGCTGTTTGCGGCCTTGTGGGATTACTTCTTGTTGGTGGAATTAATCACACAATTACAACAACTATCGCGGGGGGACAAGGATTCACAGCGGTTTTAGTTTCATGGATGGCGAAATTTAATCCTATAACTATGGTATTATCAAGCTTTCTTATTGTATTTATGAATAGAGGTGCTAGTGAAATATCTACAAACTTCGGACTAAATCAGTCTTATTCAGATATTTTAACAGGTATTATTTTATTCTTTATTATAGGATGTGAGTTCTTTATTAGATATACACTTATGAAGAACCACAATAATAAGACTGTAAAGGAGGGAAAATAATATGCTTTCATTTTTAACTGCGTTTATTCCAAGAGCAATAGTTCAGGGAATTCCTCTTTTATACGGTAGTACGGGAGAAATTGTTACACAGAAATCAGGAAATCTTAACTTGGGAATCCCAGGTGTTATGTATGTTGGTGCCATTAGTGGTGTAATTGGTTCGTTTTTCTATGAAAGATCTGTTGGTGGTAATGTTAATGGATTTTTAGCTATATTTATACCTATGCTATGCTGTCTTATTGGCTCATTATTAATGGGATTATTGTTTTGTTTCCTTACGGTAACACTCAGGGCTAACCAAAATGTTACAGGTCTTGCAATGACTACATTTGGTGTCGGATTTGGAAACTTCTTTGGTGGTTCATTGATTAAGCTATCTGGAGCGGATGTACCGTCAATTGCTCTTTCTGCCACAAGTAACTGCTTTAGTAAATCACTTCCATTTGCAGCTAGTCTTGGCGGGTTTGGAAAGGTGTTTTTGTCATATGGATTTCTCGCATATCTTGCAATAGTGATAGCTTTTGTATGTTCATATGTTCTTAATAAGACAAGAACCGGACTACATTTAAGGGCAGTGGGTGAAAATCCTAACACAGCTGATGCAGCTGGTATAGATGTAATTAGGTACAAATACATGGCAACATGTATAGGTTGTATGATTGCAGGTCTTGGTGGTCTTTACTATGTTATGGACTATGCGTGTGGTGTATGGTCAAATGATGCATTTGGCGACAGAGGTTGGCTTGCGATAGCACTTGTTATATTTACAATTTGGAGACCAAATGTCGGAGTATTGGCTTCGTTCCTTTTTGGAGGACTTTATATTTTGTATTTGTATATTCCTACTGGAATGGAACATATGGAATATCAGGAGTTATATAAAATGATTCCATATGTTGTAACATTAGTAGTTCTTGTAATTACTAGTATGAGGAGTAAGAGGGAAAATCAGCCACCACAGAGTCTGGGACTTCCGTATTTCAGAGAAGAAAGATAATTATGGGCAGATTAAAAGAAGTTTTTAAAGAAAATTCATATTATAAGCTTTTTTTGACTTCCCTTTTAGTTACTGGTCTTGGCTACGGCATATATAAAGGTGTCATAGACAATTATATGGCTGAGATAGTTGGTATGGGAGAGTTCGATAGGGGACTTGCAGAGTTTTTTAGAGAAATCCCGGGGTTATTGTTAATATTTATTTTGGCTGCCCTTTATACTTTTTCAGCTCAGAAACTATATAAACTTGGCGCTATTATTATGCTTGTAGGCATGGGAATGCTGTCGATAGTGTCACCAACCAAATTACTTGTTACAATAGCGGTTTGTATTTATTCTCTTGGAGAACATATTCAGCTCGGAATGAAGAATACTTTGTCTCTTGAGTATGCTAAGGAAAATCAGGGAGGACAGGCGTTAGGCTATCAGAATGCTTTATATCAAATTGGAACTCTTTTTGGATATGTAGTAATTATTATTTCGTTTTCAATACTAATAGCCTCGAAACCATATAAATTATTTTTCCTAATAGCAGCTGTTATCATGGCAGTAGGGACGTTTTATTCTTTCAGAATTCATGGCAACTCAGAAACAGATAAGTCTAAGAATAGATTTTACTTTAGGAAAAAATTCACAAAGTATTATATGTTAGAAGTATTTTATGGTGCCAGAAAACAGGTGTTTTTTACATTTGGACCATATGTGCTGATATTGTTTTATGGAGCATCAGCATCAGTAATAAGCTTGCTTTTTGCAGTTTCTGCTATATGCTGCTTCTTCCTAGCTCCAGTTGTAGGAAAAATTATAGACAGGCTTGGATATAAAGTGGTAATGATTTCTGATACATTGATACTAGTTGTTGTTTGTTTTTTCTATGGCTTTGCACACCATATTTTTCCAAAGGATATTGCTTTTATAGTATGTTGCATTAACTATATTCTCGACTCGGTAATTTCACTCGCATCGATGGCCAGCAATGTATATGTTCAAGATATTTCGGATAATAAGGATGAGGTGAAGGCCACTATATCTACTGGTATTTCGGTTAATCATTTAATCACAATTTTGATTGCTTTATTTGGCGGATATATTTGGCAAAAGCTTGGCATTGAAATGCTATTTATTATTTCCGCAATTCTGGGACTATGTAATAGTGCATATGCAGCAACTATTAAAACAAATAGAAATTAAGAATAAATATTATAATAATGCGTAGCCAGATCGGCTTAGTTTATGAGTTTTCACTAAATTCAAATAATTAGAGAATAACTGTGTGACATTAGGTTACACGGTTATTTTTTTATCTACAAGATAACATTCTTTAGTTGTTTATAGATACAATTTATAGTATTATATAAGGGATTGTGTGAAATCGAAATTGTATGCAGATAATTTAACGATTTAAAGTGTTAAAGTTGACATAATATTGCGTAATTCATACGAGAGTAGGTTGACATAATATATGTTTTCTAAAATGTTTTTCAGGCGAGGGTATTAGATTATGGATAATTTTTCAATTAATACAAAATGTGTACAGGCTGGTTATAGACCTGGTAATGGGGAACCAAGACAGGTACCAATAATCCAGAGTACAACATTTAAATATAATACAAGTGAAGATATGGGAAAGCTTTTTGATTTAGAAGCAGAAGGATATTTTTACACAAGATTACAGAATCCTACAAATGATTATGTTGCTGCTAAGATTGCACAGCTAGAAGGCGGAACGGCAGCAATGCTTACATCATCAGGCCAGGCAGCTAATTTTATGGCATTGTTCAATATATGTGAATGTGGAAGCCATATTGTAGCAAGTTCTTCGATTTACGGAGGTACTTTTAATCTTATAGCAAACACAATGGCAAAGATGGGTATTGAAACAACATTTGTATCTCCTGATTCTACAGAGGAAGAACTTAACGCAGCGTTCAAGGATAACACAAGAGCTATGTTTGGAGAGACAATTGCAAATCCTGCGCTTACAGTACTTGATATTGAACTATTTGCAAAGGTTGCTCACGAGCATGGAGTTCCACTTGTAATTGATAATACGTTCCCTACACCTGTTAACTGTAGGCCAATTGAGTGGGGTGCAGATATTGTTACTCATTCTACTACAAAGTATATGGATGGCCATGGAGCAGGGGTTGGCGGATGCATTGTTGATTCTGGAAAATTTGATTGGATGGCTCATGCTGATAAATATCCTGGACTTACAACGCCTGATGAAACATATCACGGAATTGTTTATGCAGAAAAGTTTGGTATGGAGGGCGCTTATATAACAAAGGCTACTTCACAGCTTATGAGAGATTTTGGATGTATTCAGTCTCCACAGAATGCATACTTACTCAACCTTGGTCTTGAATCACTTCATGTAAGAATGCCTAGACATTGTGAAAATGGACAGGCGGTTGCAGAGTATTTAAGCGGACATGATAAAGTTAATTTTGTTATTTATCCAGGACTTGAAAATGATAAATACCATGAAAGAGCAAAGAAATATCTTCCTAATGGAGGATGTGGCGTAGTTTCATTTGAGATAAAAGGCGGAAGAGAGACTGCTGAAAAGTTCATGAAGAACTTAAAACTTTGGGCAATTGAAACACACGTAGCTGACGCTCGTTCATGTTGCCTAAATCCTGCTACAGCTACGCACCGACAGATGAACGATGAGCAGCTTAAGGAATGTGGTATTTCTGCAGGGCTTATTAGAATGTCTTGTGGTATTGAAGATAAGGAAGATTTGATTAAAGACATTGAACAGGCATTAGCTAACGTATAAGGCATCATATGAAGATATTAATTACATCCGATTGGAATACAGATGCCATCAATGGCGTTGTAACATCAATTAATAATTTAATGTATGGACTACGGGCAAGAGGACATGAAGTAAAGCTTCTTGCATTATCTTCTTCGCATCAGACAAGAATTACAGAAGATGGATGGGAAGTTGCATCACTTCCGGCGGATTTTGTGTATCCTGAAGCAAGACTACGAGTAGGCCTTATGACAAAAATATACGATAAGGTTATTGAATGGGGACCGGATATTGTGCACTCCCAGTGTGAATTTTCTACATTCCTTATGGCACACCATATAGCACATGAATGTGATATTCCGATAGTACATACATATCACACTGTATATGAGGATTATACGCATTATATAGGTTTCAAGCATATCAAAAACCTTAAGTATATACCAGGTAGAAAACTTAATAAAAAAGTAGCTACAAAAGCTGTGGCAGAGTTTTCAAAAACTATTTCCAGATTTTGTCAGGGAATGATTGCACCAACTGAGAAAGTAAAAGATTTGCTTCTTGGATATGATAGTAAATGCCCGGTATTTGTTGTGCCTAGTGGAATAACACTTGAGAATTTTAGACAGACGCTTTCAGATGACGAAAAGGCGAATCTTAGAAATAAATATGAAATATCAGACGATGAAATAGTAGCTTTGTTTTTAGGTCGTGTAGCCAAAGAGAAAAATATAAACGAAGTTATGAAGTATATTTCATCAAGGGATGAGAACGTAAAACTATTAGTTGTTGGTGATGGTCCAGAACTTGAAAACCTAAAGAAACTTGCAACTAAAATGGATATCAATGATAGAGTGAAATTTGTCGGTATGGCGGACCCTAAAGATGTGTGGAAGTATTATCAGTTAGGCGATTTCTTTACGAGTGCATCCACATCTGAAACACAGGGACTTACATATATAGAGGCACTTTCCTCAGGGTTACCATTACTCTGCAGAAAAGATCCATGTCTTGACGATGTTGTAGAAGAAGGCGAAAATGGATGCCTTTTTACAAATGAAGATGAGTTTTATTCAGGAATGGATAGAGTGTTAGAAATACTTAATAGTGATGGATATGATAGAAAGCTAATTGGACAGTCGGCCGAGAAGTTTTCAAGAGAAAGTTTTGCTAGAACACTAGAGACTATATATCTTGATACACTAAATAGATATAAAGAAGAAAAAGAAAAGATTAACAGGGCAGAAAACCTGAAACTTCTGATTCATAAGGTAAATGAATACCTTCAGCTTGATTTGCTTGGTAGATTGGGTGGTTCAGAAGATGAGAATAATTCAGATAATGAAATTTAAGGAGAATAAAAATGGCACAGAAAGGTAACCTTTTATCAGTAAGAGAGGATGTAAGAGTTCTTGATGCAACTCTTAGAGATGGTGGTCTTGTAAACAATTTCATGTTTACAGATGAGTTTGTTAAAGATCTATATGAAGCAAACGTTAAGGCGGGTGTGGATTATATGGAGTTCGGATACAAAGCCTCTAAGGATTTATTTGACGAATCAAAATTTGGAAAATGGAAGTTTTCAAAAGATGATGATATACGTGCAATAGTAGGTGATAATGACACAGATCTTAAGCTTACAGTAATGGCTGATGTAGGACGTTGTGATTTTAAGAGAGATATTATAGATAAAAAGGATAGCCCAATCGACATGATAAGAGTGGCAACATATATCCACCAGATGCCGGGAGCTATAGAGTTAATTGATTACTGTAAAAACAAGGGATATGAAGTTACATGTAATATTATGGCAATTTCAAAAGTTCAGGAATCAGATGTTAAGCAGGCCTTAGAGATGGTTGCACAGACTGGACTTGATGCAATTTATATTGTTGATAGTTACGGATCACTTATTCCAGAACAGATTAGCAGAATTACTGAGTTCTATCAGTCGGTAACTGACAAGTATGGAGTATCACTTGGTATTCATGCACACAACAACCAGCAGCTTGCGTTTGCTAATACAATTGAAGCTCTTAAAGATGGTGTAAGCTTCTTAGATGCAACAATGAATGGAATGGGAAGAGGTGCTGGTAACTGTTCTATGGAACTTCTACTTGGATTCCTTAAAAATCCTAAGTATTCATTTATTCCAGTACTCAAATTCTTAGAGACACAGATGGTTAAGCTTAAGTCGGAAGGTGTTGTTTGGGGATATGATATTCCATATATGCTCACAGGTATGATGAATCAGCATCCTAAGGCAGCTATAGAGGCAATGGCAGAAAAGAACACAAATTATAGAGAGTTCTTTACAGGATTACTTGAGCAGGATTAAGAAAGCTAGTATTTATGGAGATTAGCAATGTACGTTAATGATAAAAACCTTGCATGGATTGCAACAGCAAATGAAACCCCAATTTATATTGTTCCAAAGATGGCAAACAGACACGGACTTGTTGCCGGGGCAACAGGAACAGGAAAGACTGTTACAGTTAAGGTAATGGCAGAGACATTTTCAGATATGGGAACACCTGTATTTATTTCTGATGTTAAGGGTGATGTATCAGGAATGATTAATCCTGGAGATAAAGAGGGTATATCAAAGTTCCTTGATAAGTGTATGGTTCCTAAGGACAGTTTTGATTGTAGGCCGTTTCCATCAAGATTTTTTGACGTATTTGGAGAAAAAGGAATTAATGTTAGAACAACAGTATCTGCCTTTGGACCAGATCTTTTAGCTAGATTATTAGAACTTACAGATGTACAGGCAGGAGTTCTTACAATTGTATTTAAAGTTGCAGACGATAATGGGTGGCTGTTAATTGATCTTAAAGATCTTAAAGCAATGGTCAAGTATGTTGCTGATAACGCTAAAGATATTAGAAATACATATGGAAATGTTTCGCCTCAGTCAGTTGGTTCGATACAGAGAGCGTTATTAAAGCTTGAAGAGGCTGGAGGAGATATTTTCTTTGGCGAGCCTGAACTTGATATATTTGATTGGATAAAGACGAATGAAAATGGTAAAGGATATATTAATATTCTTGAGTGCGCGAAGCTTGTTCAGTCGCCACTTCTATATTCTACATTCCTTTTATGGTTACTTTCAGAAATGTATGAAAGGCTTCCAGAGGTGGGAGATTTAGATAAACCAAAATTAGTCTTTTTCTTTGATGAAGCTCATCTTTTATTTGAAGATGCACCTAAAGCTTTAATGCAGAAAGTTGAACAAGTTGTAAGACTTATTAGATCAAAGGGTGTCGGTGTATATTTCATTTCTCAGAAGCCAGCAGATGTACCTGAGAATGTGCTTGCACAGTTAGGCAATAGAATACAGCATGCTTTAAGAGCTTATACACCACAGGAACAGAAGGCTGTAAAGGTTGCTGCACAATCATTTAGAGTTAATCCAAAATTTAATACAGAAGAAGTGATAACACAGCTAGGTACAGGCCAGGCATTAGTATCATTCCTTGATGAGGATGGAATACCGCAGGTTGTAGAACAGGCAAGAATTCTTCCACCTCAGTCATCTATGACTATAGCAGATGAGATGTTAATTAAGAATAATATAGCTTTATGTCCTTTAAATGCAAAATATGCTGTTTCAATTGACAGACAGTCCGCATATGAGGAATTGAATGGAATAAATATAGGAACACGACAGGGTGATGTGCCTAATCCTAATAATGTGATTAAGCAGGGCACTTGGACATGTTCATGTGGAAAGAACGATAATACTGGTAAGTTCTGTATGGAATGTGGGGCTAAGAAGCCTGATTTAGTAACATCAGAAACTGTGCCATCTACTGAAACTGCAAGCGTAGCCAAGAAGACTAGTGAAGTTAAGCCAGAGGCAGGCGTAAAGGTCCTTACTGAGGCACAACTTGAAGCTGAAAAGCAGAAAGCGATAAATGCGGCGTTAAAGGAAAAGGAAAGAGAAGATAGAGAAAAAGAAAAACTTGAAAAAGAAGCTGCAAAAAAAGAAGCTCAGTTAAGAAAAGAGATTGAGGCAGAAATTAAGCGCCAGGTAAAGGCTGAAACAGCTGGAAGAAAAACGACGACGCGATCTACAAGAGGTCGTTCATCAAGTTCTGTACTTACTAAAACTGTCAATTCTGCGACAGGAACTATAGGACGTGAAATAGGAAAACAGATTTCAAGAGGCATTCTTGGAGGAATTAAAAACTTATTTTAAGGTGATAAGACAATATGAAGTGTCAAGACGCGGAGCAGATGATTCAAAACTTCATAAATGATGATCTTACGGGAGAACCGTTAGCGAATTTTGTAAGGCATATAGACCATTGCCACAGTTGTTATGAGGAGATGGAGACAAGTTATCTTCTAAAGGAAGCTTTGTCACGTCTCGAAAACGGTGAAACTTTCGACTTACAGGGGGAGCTTACTAACAAGCTTTCCAATATGCGTGAGTGTTTGGAAGTACATCAGATTTTAACTATTGTAAGGCGTACTATTAGTATTATGGCAGCAATACTTTTGGTGATGTCAGGATTATATATACTGTATACATTTTATTTGTTATAGATTATGTCGAAGATTGTATTAATTGATGGAAACAGCATAATTAATAGAGCATTTTATGGAATGCCAGATTTGACTAACACCGATGGAGAACACACCGGTGCTATTGTTGGGTTTTTGAATATTGTTAATAAGATTCTAGAAGAAGAGAATCCAGATTACTTGGCTGTCGCATTTGACGTAAAGGCGCCTACATTCAGACATAAAATATATGAGGCATATAAAGGCACAAGAAAATCCATGCCAGACGAGTTAAGGGAACAAGTTCCTAAGCTTAAAGAACTACTTATTGCAATGGGAATTACTATTGTGGAGAAGGCAGGATTAGAGGCTGATGATATTTTAGGAACCCTTGCTAAAAGGGCAGAGAAAGCAGGGATGGAAGTATCCCTCGTATCTGGAGACAGAGATTTACTTCAAATTGCAACAGACATCATAAAAATACGTATTCCAAAAACCAAATTTGGAAAGACAGAAATACACGACTATTATACACAAGATGTTCTTAATGAATATCAGGTTCCGCCGCTTGGAATAATAGAGTTAAAAGCATTAATGGGGGACTCTTCTGACAATATACCAGGAGTACCTAAGATTGGTGAGAAAACAGCTACAGAGCTTTTGCTCAAATATGGGAATATCGATAACCTTAAAGAACACATTGGAGAAATTACAAAGAAATCGGTAAGAGAAACATTAGAACAGAACTTTGATATGGCAGTTCTGTCTAAAACTCTTGCAACAATTGAAGTTAATGCGGACATAGATGTAAAGTTTGAAGACTGTGTTTTCGCTAATATTTATACTAAAGAAGCATACCCTATATTCAAGAGACTAGAGATTAAGAAGGCTTTAGAAAAGTACGATGAAAGTATTCTTGAAGGAATAGAAGCGAGTGGTACGGCTAATAGAGAATTATTAAGTGTATCAGATGAAGCTGATTTTAATAGACTTATAAGTGAATTAGAAAAAGCAAATAAATTTTCTTTTGATATAGAGAGTGACAGTGATGGCATTAAATTGGATAATGATGGTCAGCTATCATTTGATTTTTCTGAAAAGAAAGAACTTTTATATATATGCACGGAAAAGAATAGATACCAGGTTGACATAACACAAATCAATAGGTGTCTCGATTATTTTGTAGACTTATTAATAAGAATAATTGAAAGAAATAAAAATCTTAGTGATAATGAGCAGGCTGTAATTATCACTTATGATTTAAAGAAGCAAATTAAAATAATAGGTAGAGAAGAATTATATGATACTGATATATCAGATAATTTCTTTGATACATTAATAGCTGCATATTTATTAAATCCAAATATGCAGTCATATAGTGTTGATGAACCATATGACAAATATGAAGAATATAAAGAAAAGCTTATAGAAACTGATATGTATAAGCTTTTTAAGAATATTGAGATGCCGCTTGTATTTGTTCTTGCCTACATGGAAAGAGAAGGAATTAGAACATTAAAGGATGATCTTTTTGCATATGGAGAAACACTTAAGAAGGATATAGACAGGCTTGAAACAGAGATAAAAGATCTAGCAGGACTTGATTTTAATGTGAATTCACCTAAGCAGCTTGGCGAGATTCTCTTTGAAAAGATGGGAATACCAGGGGGAAAGAAGACAAAGACGGGGTATTCTACTGCGGCAGAGGTACTTGAGAAGCTTGCACCAGACTATCCTTTTGTGGCAAAAATCTTAGAATATAGAGGACTTACTAAACTCAAATCTACATACGTAGATGGTATGGACCAGTTTATTAAGTCGGATTCACGAATTCATTGTAAGTTTAACCAGACAGTGACCGCTACAGGTAGAATTTCCTGCTCAGAACCTAATCTTCAAAATATACCAATAAGAACAGAGCAGGGGAGACTTATAAGAAAATGTTTTGTTCCAGAAGATGGTTATGTTTTCGTTGATGCGGATTATTCCCAGATTGAGCTTAGGATAATGGCTCATATGTCAGGTGATGAGAAGCTTATTGATGCATACAAAAATGCAAAGGATATTCATAGAATAACTGCTTCAGAAGTATTCTCAGTACCATTTGATGAGGTTACAGATGCACAAAGAAGAAATGCCAAGGCTGTAAATTTTGGAATTATTTATGGAATCAGCTCTTTTGGCTTGTCTCAGGGATTATCAATTTCAAGAAAAGAAGCAGGAGAATATATTGAAAATTATTTTACAAAGTTTCCAGGGGTTAAGGCGTACTTGGATGGTCTTGTAAGTTCTGCTAAGGAAACAGGGTATATCACTACGTTATATGGAAGAAGACGACCTATTCCTGAACTTAAGAATTCTAACTTCATGCAGAGGCAGTTCGGAGAAAGAGTTGCGATGAATGCCCCAATTCAGGGAACTGCTGCTGATATTATGAAGATTGCAATGATAAATGTATATAGGCGACTTCGAAAGGAAAAACTCAAATCAAGACTTATTATTCAGGTACATGATGAACTATTAATAGAGACTCTTAAGTCAGAAACTGATTTGGTATATAGCATTTTGAAAGATGAGATGGAAAATGCTTGTAAACTATTAGTTAAGATGGAAGTTGATATTCATTCAGGTGAATCTTGGTATGAGGCAAAGTAGATAACCTGCCATATCACATGAGGAATTAGGGGAGGAAGAAATGTACGTCATTGGAATTACAGGCGGTGTAGGAGCCGGAAAATCGCAAGTATTATCAATACTTAAGGAAACTGTTGATTGTGAAATTATTAGAGCAGATGATGTCGCAAATGAACTTAAGCTAAAAGGAAATCCGTGCTATGACAAAATAGTTGATTTACTTGGAGAGGGAGTTCTTGGAGCAGATGGTGAAATAGATAGAAGCCTAATGTCTATGATTGTTTTTGAGGACGAGGCAAAAATGAAGCAGGTGGAAATGATTCTTCATCCACAGGTTAAACGATATATATCTGAGAAAATAGATGAGAAGAGACGTGAGGGCAAAATCAAGTATTTGTTTATAGAGGCAGCTCTTTTAATAGAGGATGGATATAAGCAAATATGTGATGAATTCTGGTATATACATGCGTCAGTTGCAACACGTACTAAGCGATTGATGGAAAGCAGGGGATATACATTACAGAAAATAGAGCAGATTATGGATAAACAGCTTTCAGAGGCTGAATTCAGAAAAAACTGCGAATGTGTAATTGATAATGATGGAGACTTAGAGACAACAAAGCAGGAAATATTTAATACATTACATTAGGGGTTAAAAATGGCTACAGTTAAGAAAAATCCGGGAAATCTTGTATTTGGACTTGATATTGGTACTAGAAGTATAGTTGGTACTGTTGGGTACAGAACAGACGAAAAATTTCATGTAATTGCTCAAGAGAGTAAGCAGCATGACACTAGATCAATGCTCGATGGTCAGATCCATGATATTGATAAGGTTGGGCGTACTATTGCGGATGTAAAAGATGAAATAGAGCGAAAGATCGATAGACAGCTTAATGAAGTATGTATAGCAGCGGCTGGTCGTGTTCTAAAGACAATTACAACATCTGCTGAGATTGAGTATGAAGAAGATACAGTAATTGATGCTGAACAGATTTATACTCTTGATATGCTTGGAATCGAAAAAGCATATGATGAGTTCCATGAGAACAATGATACAGATGTGAAGTTTTACTGTGTTGGATATACAGTTGTTAAGTACTATGTTAATGGACAGCCAATGTCTGCACCGGAAAAGCATAAAGCGAAGAAACTATCAGTTGATCTTATTGCTACATTCCTTCCAGATGACGTAGTCGATGGTCTATATAAAGCAGTTGAAATAGCAGATCTTACTGTTGCAAATCTCACACTTGAGCCTATTGCGGCTATGCAGGCGGCAGTGCCTGAAATGTATAGAATGCTTAATATAGCGCTTGTGGACGTAGGCGCAGGTACGTCAGATATTTCAATTACAAGAGATGGATCTATAGTTGCTTATGGAATGATTCCAAAGGCTGGAGATGAGTTAACAGAGGCAATTGCCCAGGCACTTCTATTAGACTTTAACATGGCAGAATATGTTAAGACAAAGGCTAATCAAAATGAAACAATAAGATACGAAGATATTATGGGAATTTCCCATTCTATTGAACCTAAGGAAGTTGTAGACATTTGTTCGTCAGTCATAGAAGACATGACTACAGATATTGCAGAGAAAATAAAAGAACTCAATGCGGATAAATCCGTAAGTGCTGTATTTGTTGTAGGTGGTGGCGGAAAAATCCCTACATTTACAGATAAGCTTGCAGAAAAGCTTTCTATACTTAGTGAGCGTGTGGCACTTCGAGGTAAAGAAGTATTAAAAGACATTGATTACCAGATTGAGGATCCAGTGATAGACTCGATGTATGTAACTCCAGTGGGAATATGTCTAAACTTCTTTGATCAGAAAAATAATTTTATATTTGTTAATTTCAATGGAAAACGTATTAAGTTATACGACAATGGGCATTTAACAGTTGCTGATGCTGCAATGCAGGCTGAATTCCCTAACGAAGGACTTTTCCCACGAAGGGGTAAAGAACTTAACTTTACTGTAAACGGAAAGCCTCATATGGTTAGAGGTAAGCTAGGTGAGGCTGCGGTAGTAAAGCTTAATGATGTGGATGTATCTCTTAATAGCCCTATTCAGGCTGGAGACAAGATTAAAGTTACTGAATCTACTATGGGAGAAGATGCATACGCTGAAATTAAAGGATTGCAAGAGTTTGGCGGAAAAATTAGCGTAATTGTTAATGATAAGAAAGTTGAACTTCCACAGTTTGCAGAGGTTAATGGAGAACTGCAGTCAGAGTTCTACGAAATTAAAACAGGCGATGATATTAAAATGCTTAACTACTATACGGTTAAACAGATTACAGAGTTCATGGATGTGACTTTAGATTCTGATTTTAATATCTATGTCAATAATAAAGTGGCTAATGAGAACACATTAGTATATGAGAATTTCAATGTTATATGGACGATGGAAAAACTGAGTTTATCAGATGTGACAGAAACTCCTGATGACAGCGAAAATATTGAATTTTCAAAATATTTATCTACTGCGACAGAATCGTCATATGATGATGTTGAGGATGAAAACACAAACGATGACGAGGAAGTGTCTGATAATAACAATGAAGATAAAAGCAAAGGGGATGCATTAGAAAATTCGCAAGAAGTTGCTGAAACTGAGGACGTGGCTGATGATGAATCTACTAGCATGACAGTATTTGTTAATGGTCAGGAAATTAATCTTAAAGGAAAGAAAGATTATATCTTAGTAGACGTATTTGACTATATTGACTTTAACTTATCAAAGCCTCAAGGAAGAAGTGTTGCAACAAAAGTAAATGGGCAGAATGCTCTATTTGCACAACAGTTAAACCCTCTAGACAAGCTTGAAATTTATTGGGAAAAGTAAAAACAAGGGGAAATATAAGGGGAATGAATTTAGTAAGTATTACGAGTGGAAGTAGCGGTAACTGTATCTATGTCGGCTCTAATAATACACATATACTGGTTGATGCTGGTATATCGGGGAAGAGAATAGAAACAGGACTTAATTCTATAGGATTAAAGCCTGAAGAATTATCGGGAATTCTTGTAACTCATGAGCATGCTGATCACATACAGGGAATTGGTGTGATGTCAAGGAGATATGGTATTCCAATTTATGCCACGAAGGGGACTATTAGTGGAATACTAGATACTAAAGCGATAGGTGAAATACCTGCAGGGCTTTTTAATATAATAGAACCAGATGGACAGTTTTTAGTAAATGATTTAATTATTGATCCTGTAAGGATATCTCATGATGCAAGAGAGCCTGTAGCATATAGAATTGGACATGAAAAGAGTTCTGTAGGAATATGTACAGACCTTGGGGTTTATGATGATTACATTGTAGACAGTTTCAGAGGAGTTAATGCTATATTAATAGAGGCTAATCATGATGTAAATATGCTACAGGTAGGCAGGTATCCATATTCGTTAAAGAGACGTATTTTGTCAGACAAAGGTCATCTCTCTAATGAAAACTCTGGAAGGCTTTTATGTGAGCTATTACATGATGACTTAAGCGCGATTCTTCTTGGACATTTGAGTGAAGAAAATAATCTTGCAGAACTTGCATATGAAACGGTTAGGCTTGAAATATTAATGAGTGAATGTAAGTACAAGCCTGAAGATTTTGAACTTATGGTTGCATCACGAACGGAGAGATCTAAGCTCATAGCAGTTTGATTATAAATATTATAGATTGAAAGGATATATTATGAAGAAAACAGTAATTACAGTAGTAGGTAAAGACACAGTGGGAATTATTGCAAAGGTATGTACATACTTGGCAAATAACAGAATAAATATTCTTGATATTTCACAGACTATTGTTGATGGATATTTTAATATGATGATGATTGTTGATATGAACGAAGCAGCAAAGCCATTTGGAGATGTGGCAAATGAACTTACCCAGATTGGAGAAGAGATAGGGGTAATTATTAGATGCCAAAGAGAAGAAATATTCGAAAAAATGCATAGAATTTAACTAAAACTGATAATCAAGTTATGTAAACTAATAATAAAAGGAATAAAAAATGATTAATCAAAAAGAAGTAATTGAAACAAATGCAATGATTGAGAAAGAGAATCTTGACGTAAGAACTATTACGCTTGGTATTTCTCTTCTTGATTGTATAGACGATGATATAGATTCATGCTGTGACAAAGTATATGAGAAGATTGTTTCTACAGCAAGAAACCTTGTTCCAGTGGGAAGAGAGATTGAACAGGAATTTGGTATTCCAATTGTTAATAAAAGAATATCGGTTACTCCTATGGCCCTTGTGGGTGGATCAACGTGTAAAACTACAGATGATTTTGTAAAGCTTGCAAAAACTATGGATAATGCGGCTAAGGAAGTAGGCGTTAACTTGATTGGTGGATATTCTGCGTTAGTATCTAAAGGCATGACTAAAGCCGATGAGCTTCTTATAAGATCTATCCCAAAAGCACTACATTCAACAGATAGGGTATGTAGTTCTGTGAATTTAGGAAGTACTAGGACCGGAATTAATATGGATGCAGTTCGCCTTATGGGAGAAATAATTAAAGAAACTGCAGAAATATCTAGGGACAACGATTCTATGGATTGTATGAAACTTGTAGTATTCTGTAACGCGCCTGATGATAATCCATTTATGGCAGGAGCGTTTCATGGAGTTACAGAAGCGGATGCAATTATTAATGTCGGGGTTTCTGGTCCGGGGGTTGTAAAAACAGCGTTGGAAAAAGTAAGAGGTGCAGATTTCGAAACACTTTGTGAAACAATTAAGAAGACAGCATTTAAGGTAACACGTGTTGGACAGCTCGTTGCTGGTGAAGCATCAAAATTACTTGGAATTCCATTTGGTATTGTTGATTTGTCATTGGCACCAACTCCTGCAGTTGGTGATTCAGTTGCCGATATTTTGTGTGAAATTGGACTTGAGTATGCTGGTGCGCCGGGAACTACAGCAGCGCTTGCTCTTTTGAATGATCAGGTTAAAAAAGGCGGCGTAATGGCCTCATCGTATGTTGGGGGACTTAGTGGTGCATTTATTCCGGTTTCTGAAGACCAGGGAATGATTGATGCAGTTAAGGCAGGGGCACTTACTCTTGAAAAATTAGAAGCTATGACATGTGTTTGTTCTGTTGGACTTGATATGATTGCTATACCTGGAGATACAAAGGCAACAAGTATATCTGGAATTATTGCTGATGAAATGGCAATAGGTATGGTAAACCAGAAAACAACAGCGGTAAGAATTATTCCTGCAGTTGGCAAAGATGTGGGAGAGCAGGTTGAATTTGGCGGATTATTCGGATATGCACCTATTATGCCTGTTAATAAATTTTCATGTGATGAATTTGTAAATAGAAAAGGAAGAATACCGGCTCCTATTCACAGCTTTAAAAATTAATATATGGTAAGTACGATACTTTATTATTCAATTGCATTTATTTTTGCTTTATTTATGATAAGTAGACTAGTGTCTACAGAAACGGTGCCAGATGATAACAGAGAAGATATAAAACAAGAATTTCTTGTTTTACGTATTGTTGTCATCATCTGGTCTTTTTCTGTTGTTGTAGTTGGAGTATCCCAGAGTAGTGTTATAGATAAAGCATTTTTGTTAGTGTCTGATTTCCTTATGATTGCTAGTTATATAACTGGCGTAGAACTATTAGCATCAATAACAGATAGGATGATTAGCAAAAAAAGAACGAGTTATTCTATTTCATCAGAGCTATTGTATCTTGGGATTCTTGTTATGATAGTTAGACTTGTGCTTGGGAAAAGTGAAAATTCTATGGGGCCTTTTGGCCTTTATTTTACAATGAATTTGAATATGCAATTTATTATCAGTGTGTTATTTTTTATTTATATTTTGTTTTTTTAT
>JAUNIR010000035.1 GCA_030523345.1 Lachnospiraceae bacterium | reverse complement strand
GTCATCATCATCAAGCCATCTTATTAACGCCTCAGCACCACGCATCTTGCCAGTTTTTGCTTCATATAGCGGCTGGAAATAAACCTGTAATTCTTTATTATTAATAGCATCGTTTAGCTTATTTTCTAATACTAATTCATCATGGTATTTTTTTAGTATGTCTGCGTTATAAAAAGAAATCGATCCTTTTTCACGCTGTTTAGAAACATACAATACAATCTCTGCATTTTTAATTAACTCAAGAGCATCTAGTCCACCACCTGGATATTCACACACACCAGCAGAAACACTAATATTAACTTCAGCTTTATTTGTAAGAATGATTGGCTTTTTTAATTTGTCCCTAATTGATTTAAAGACCATATCTGAGCAATTTTTACCACATGGATCATAAATTGCTATAGCAAATACGTCAGAACCATATCTTCCAACCTTGATTTTATCAGTTGCCAACCCCTTAATATACAATGCAAGAGTCTGAACTAATTCATCACCATATAGTAAGCCTAAGCTATCATTGACCTTTTTAAAATTGTCAATGTCAACAAGCATAAACTCTACACTCGTATTTTCCTCGTCAGCCTGAGATATCATATCTCTTAATATTGTAAAGAAATGATTCCTATTATAGAGGCCTGTAAGGACATCATGAAAAGCAAAATATTCTATCTCATCTGACTTTTCTTTTTCTCTTGTAATATCTTCGAAACTAACAAGCTTTTCAGCAAAATCACCATGCGCATCCTTTACGACAACACAATTTGCTTTAATATATCTTTTATTTTTATTCGTTCTAAATTCAATAGTCTTTACTAGTTCATTTATATCAGATGGCGTCTTTAAAATCTGATCTTTGACCATTTTAACATCATCATCATGAACTAAAGAAAGCATATAACTTTCATCATATGGCTGCCTAGCAAGATTAACTCCTGTAAGCTTTTCCCAGGCGCCAAATAATTCAACATGATTTGTATTTTTTAAATCATAATAAATATAAGCAGCACCACTGAACTCACAAGCAAGTTTATAAACATGCTCGGAGTTCATTAATCTTTCATTCATTGCAGTTAACAAATCAATTTGGTACTGTTTATCTTCCATAATTATTTTTTATTAATAAATCCTTTTGCTTTTAAAAGCTCTGCACAAAGTACAGCTCCACCTGCAGCGCCTCTAACTGTGTTATGAGAAAGACCTACAAATTTATAATCATAAATTGAATCTTCTCTAATACGTCCTATTGAGATTCCCATACCCTTCTCAAAGTCAACGTCAAGCTGAACCTGAGGTCTATTATCTTCTTCCATATACTGAATAAACTGCTTTGGAGCAGATGGAAGTTCAAGTTCTTGAGGAAGTCCTTTAAAGCTAACAAGCTTCTCAATAAGCTGTTCTTTTGTAGGCTGCTTTTTGAACTTAACAAAAACAGCAGCTGTATGTCCATTAAGAACTGGTACTCTTATACACTGGCTTGAAATCTTAGGTAAATCTGCCTTTACAATCTCATCACCTTCTACTTTACCATAAACCTTAAGTGGTTCCTGCTCTGACTTTTCTTCTTCGCCACCAATATAAGGGATAATGTTTTCAATCATCTCTGGCCAATCTTTAAAAGTCTTTCCTGCACCTGAAATAGCCTGATAAGTTGTAGCGATAACCTCATATGGTTCAAACTCTCTCCATGCATATAAAACTGGTGCATATGACTGAATTGAACAATTAGGCTTAACAGCTATAAATCCTTTTGTAGTTCCAAGTCTCTTTTTCTGAGCTTCAATAATGTCTGTATGCTGAGGATTAATCTCAGGGATAATCATAGGAACATCTTTTGTCCATCTATGTGCTGAATTATTAGAAACTACAGGAGTTTCAGTCTTTGCATATGCTTCCTCAATCGTTCTAATTTCGTCTTTTGTCATATCTACTGCAGAAAAAACAAAATCAACTTCAGAAGCAACCTTTTCAACTTCATTAACATTCATAACAACAAGCTTCTTTACAGCTTCTGGCATAGGTGTTGTCATTTTCCATCTATCACCAACAGCTTCTTCATATGTTTTTCCAGCTGAACGTGGTGACGCTGCTACTGTAACAACTTCAAACCAAGGATGATTTTCAAGGAGAGAAATAAATCTCTGACCTACCATACCTGTTGCACCTAAAATACCTACTCTTAATTTTTCCATAATTAATCTCCTCTATTTTAATAATTATAAATAATCTAATCTAAATATTTATTTAAAAATTTATCATTGGCTTCAATCTCTTTAGACATTGCGTCTCTTGATGGACCTCCAGTTGTAAGTCTTTTCTCAACACATGTTTCAAGACTTATTGCATCATAAACATCCATGTCAAACATATCACAAATTGATTTTAGTTCTAGAATCTTCAATTCATGAATAGCTTTATTATTTTCAATACAGTACAATACAAGTCTTCCAATTACACTATGTGCATCTCTAAAAGGCATTCCCTTCTTTACTAGATAATCAGCAGCATCTGTAGCATTAGTAAATCCATTCATGGCACTCTTTTCCATGATTTCATTATTAAATTTCATTGTTGCAATCATTCCAGTAAATAAATGAATACAATTATTAACTGTATCAAAAGCGTCAAAGCTGACTTCTTTATCTTCTTGCATGTCTTTATTATATGCAAGAGGAATTCCCTTCATTGTAGTTAAAAGGCTTGTTAATGCGCCGTATACTCTTCCAGTTTTACCTCTTACCAACTCAGCAATATCTGGATTTTTCTTCTGAGGCATAATAGAACTACCAGTTGAAAAAGTATCATCTATTTCTACAAATCTATACTCATTAGAATTCCAAATAATAATCTCTTCACAAAATCTTGAAAGATGCATCATTATAATAGAAAGAGCTGACAAATACTCAATGAGATAGTCTCTATCAGAAACAGAATCCATACTATTCAAAGTAGGTCCATAAAACGATAACTGTTCTGCAACAAATTCTCTATCTAAAGGATATGTTGTACCAGCTAAAGCCCCAGCACCAAGAGGACAATAGTTCATTCTCTCGTATATATCATCAAGTCTTAGAACATCTCTTCTAAACATTTCAAAATATGCCCCAAAGTGATGAGCTAACGTAATCGGCTGCGCTTTCTGAAGATGTGTAAATCCAGGCATATATGTATCAATATTTGCCTTCATAACTTCATTTATTTCAGAAAGTAATGTAATTAACAAAGCTTTTGTTTTTGTAACATAGTCCCTTGAATATAAACGCATATCAAGAGCAACCTGATCATTACGGCTTCTCCCTGTATGAAGTTTTTTTCCTGCATCACCTATTCGATCAATTAAATTTGCTTCTACAAAACTATGTACATCTTCGTATTCTTCAGTTATTAAAAGCTTTCCTTCTTTAACATCTGATAATATGCTATTTAATCCATTAATAATACTTTCTTTTTCTGTTTCGCTAACAATATTCTGCTTACAAAGCATTTTTACATGAGCGATACTTCCCATAATATCAACATCAATTAGCCTCTTATCAAAGTTTATTGACGCATTAAAGGAATATACTTCTTTGTCCGTTTCTTTAGTGAAACGGCCACCCCAAAGCTGTGCCATTTCTCAAATCCTTTCTTTTTAGAATCTTTAAAGCTCCCAGGGGGATTCGAACCCCCGACCTACGCATTACGAATGCGTTGCTCTACCAGCTGAGCCATGGAAGCACATGCATGCACATAAAGTGTACATGCGTAAATAAACACAAAGTGTTTACAAACAGAATAAATTATATTGTTACTTTCTTACCAGTCAAAATCATCATCACCATCTGAATCAAAGTCAAAATCTAAAGACCCTTTTTTTGATGGTTTTGGTCCTTCTAATGGATTTGGTAATGGTTCTCCAGGCTTTACATCTTTCAACGATTTTTTAGCCTTAACTGGCTTTTCCTTAACTGGTTTTTTCTTTTATATTTTTTTCTTTAACAGGTTTTTCTTTACTCTTTTTCTCTTTGATAGCCTTTTCTTTTACAGGAACATTATTTCCAGCATTATCATTCTTCTTCCTAAATACAAATCCCTCTACCTGTGGTTGTGCTTCAGATTGTATACTCTCAGCCGATTTAGGCGCTGATGATGTAGGCTGCTCATTAACATTATTTTTATTGCTTATATCATCTGGTTCGTCAAAAAATTCTTCATCTACTTTTGTATTAGTATCAAAACTCACAGAACTAGCAGGCTCATAATAGTCATCTGCGAGAACAGGTTTTACTACCTCTACAGGTCTTGTTGCTGGTATAGCCTTAACTTCATGTATTTCCTTTGCTTCAAATACTTCATCAGGACTATCAAGGAATTCAACATCTTCTTCTACTGAATCATATTCGCCTTCTTCATTTATTATAGTTTTTATCCTTGTTGCAGCAATAGAATTTTCTGATCTATTTCTTCTTTCTTCTTCCTTAATCTGATTATATAGAGCATCGTCTTCACCAATAAAAACTAATGCACGAGCTCTCAGTAAATCATCTGAAGCAGTTTCTTCATCTGCCTTTTCTAAATCATTAGTATCATTAATAGCCTCAATTTCAGCACGTATTTCATTATTTGTAATAAATACAGCATATTCTGGATGATGATTTAAAAACATATAATATAAAGTTGTTGAACCGGCCACAATAAATATGCATATAAAATATACATATAAAACCTGATTACATCCACCAAGAATCTGACCTAAAAATAATGTAATAATAAGTGTCAATACAGGCATTATCTTATCGTAATTAACCCTTACTATATACACAACTAGAAGAACACATAAAATTAGCATCGAAAGAATAATAAACTGATCAACAATAGATAATGCTAATGTTTGTGACGCACTAATTGATTTTCCAGTATCTGTAGTCAAGAAATAGGAATTATCATCTAAAAACTTACTAGGATTATTTAATCTATCTGTAAGCGCTTTAAACATGTTAATAATTGAAAATTCTTCTTCGGATGCAACTCTAAAATGAGTAGGAACAAAACACAATAGTTCCGCAATAATCACTTTTGCAAACCCAATTCCCATCATAAAAGCCTTAGCAAAAGCAATTCCTATAAATTCTATCAAAGAAACTGCTAAAGTTATAACTATACAATGAGTTTTTTGTCTACCACCCTTATATATCCATATACATAAAGCAACTAAAGAAATCAGTGTTACCGGTTCACTACTAATTAATAATCCGCCAACAATTCCTGCAAATATTGCAATTATTCTAGCTGTAGAATCAGATTTAAATTTCTTATAAATGAGTAATTCACATAAATATAATGTCGCCATAAATAACATTGCAACAAATATTTCAGAATTATACGAATATACTAGAAATATATTATTAGGTATTAATAAAAGTACAATTAATGCAAAAGCAGCGCATGCAATATTTGAAATAAGCTTAACGGTTCTATAGACAAAAAAAGCTAATAAAACCATTATTACTGTATTTATAAAAATATAAACAACCGATTCAGCACCTGCTATGTTAAATACTAACGAAATAATATATGCATATACAAAATTTGCAGGATTTCCAAGGATGTCTTCATGTATATCCATTGCCTGCATTAATAGCCCATCATTAATATAAGTTGCTGTTTTATATAATGGTGACTCTAACGGTGAAATTGAAGAAGTATATCTAGGTATTATATAAATAAAAAATGCAAAAATAGAAATAATACCTATACTAACTAAAATATTTAATACTGGAGACTTTTCCTTTGTCTCATTCTTTATATTTATTACTCTTAAGAACAATGTAATAAAAATAAATACCAAAATAAGGACAACTCCATATATTATTACATTGAAGAAGCCATTATTTTGGGAAAGTATCTGCTCATATACTGTAATAAATGATATATAAGCTAAAATTAGCATTGATAATACGAGTGTAATTAAAAAACCCGCATCTTTCTTAGTATGCATATTTATTCTTTAACTCATTTACCATAGAAGTATAAGTTTCCTTACACTCCTCATAATTCTCATTTTCTATATCTTTTATACATCCTAAAATATAATCTTTATATAAAGACGCATATACTTCAGATGGATTATCTGATCTATTAATTCTCTTTACTATAGTAGGTGCGATATTATAATACTCACTAATAATTTCACTACCGCCCTCTTCACATGCAAGAATATTATCTCTATAATTTCTTAAAAGATTAAGTTCTAAACAATCATCTGATTTATTTAAACTTTCACAAACTGCTGTAGTAATATAGCAAAGCTTTGTTTTAAATCCACCTTTTATATCAGAATATGTTCCATAACTAATATTCGTCTCTGTAAATGTTTCATTCCATTTCGCAACTAAAGCTTCTACGCAAGGTTTACACCATTTCGCTGAATAATTTAAAATAGCAGGAAATACATAAATTACAAGTGGTGTATTATGATTTGTAACATATGCACTCTTTTTACCTTTTTTAGATAGTTCATCATATTCTTTTTTAAAAAGACTAACAAACAATACTGCTAATTCAGCAACATATGTATTAACAATTTCTTCGTCTTTTCCTTCTAATTCAGAATTGATTTCATCAAATATATCTTTATTTGTATTAGAGTAATCATTAAATGCCTTCTCATAGTCATTTCTTTTGAAAAAAGGCATCAACTCTTCTGCAGTATTGAACAGTCTAAGAAGCTTTTCTTCATGATTAGTAATCATTTATTCTTCCTCTTCCCAGTTAGTATATACTGCCTGTACATCATCGTCATCATCAAGTAAATCAAGAGTTCTCTGAAGACACTTCACAGCATCTGGATCTGTTAATGAAACATAATTCTGAGGTAATTTTGTTACTTCCGCTGACGCCATTGATATACCTGCTTCTTCTAAAGCAGTTCTAACCATTGAGAAATCATCTGGCGTAGTAAGAATTTCAAAACTATCATCTTCTTCATTAAAGTCTTCTGCGCCACCATCAAGAGCTATCATCATAAGCTCATCAGCGTCAAGGCTACATTCTTCTTTATCGATAATAATCTGACCTTTCTCTTCGAACATATATGAAACACATCCAGGTGTACCTACTGAACCATTTCCTTTTGTAAATGCAGATCTAACATTTGCAGCTGTACGGTTCTTATTATCTGTAAGTGCGTCTACAATAATAGCAATACCATTAGGTCCATATCCTTCATATGAAACATATTCATAATTAACAGAACCAGCTTCTCCAGCTGCTTTTTTAATACCTCTTTCGATTGTATCATTAGGCATGTTATTTGCTTTAGCTTTAGCAATTACATCACGTAATTTTGAGTTATTTGCTGGATCTGAGCCACCCTCTTTAACAGCTACAGCTATTTCTTTACCAATAATAGTAAACATTTTACCTTTTGCTGCATCATTCTTTTCTTTTTTGTGTTTAATGTTTGCAAATTTTGAATGTCCTGACATAATTCACCTCATAAAATAAATATAATAGCGAAAAAAATATCTTTCGCCCTTAAGTCTAATTAACTATGCATACTTCGCACATTCTATATATTATACAATATATACATTTATTCGTAAACTCTTGGAACTCTCTTCGAAATATCACATACTAATTCATAGTTAAATCTTCCAGAAATATCACCAACTTCTTCCGCTGTAATAGTTTCATTTTCTTGAGTTCCAATTATTACAACCTCATCTCGAACTTTTACATCATCAATATCTGTTACATCAACCATAAACTGATCCATGCACACACGTCCTGTTATTGGTGCTTTTTTCCCATGAATTAACACATATCCCTTATTAGAAAGGCCTCTTGGGATGCCATCCGCATATCCGCATGGAATAGTAGCTATTACAGTATCTTTGTTTGTCTTATAAGTACCGCCATAACTAATCTCTCTATCTTTAGATAAAGTTTTGACAAAAGAGACATGAGAAACAAGCTTCATCATAGGATATAACGGAATAATTTCCTTTGAAACCTGATTACTAGGCCACTAACCGTATAATGTAATCCCTGCTCTAACCATATTAAGATTTGCATATGGCAATTCTAATATAGATGCAGAATTTGATACATGTTTAATATCAATATTTATATCATTTTCTTCTAATTTATTTACAAAATCATTATATTTTTTAATTTGGTTATCAGCTTTAGTCTTATCGATTTCATCAGCTCTAGCTAAATGAGTAAATATACCTTCAATATTTATATTTTCAGTAGTATTTGCCTTCTTTACAAACTCAAGACCAAAATCATCAGCCTGAATACCGATACGACTCATTCCTGTATCAAGCTTAATGTGAATATTCGCCGTTTTATTCAGTTCTTTTGCTTTATCAGATATTTCTTCTAGCATTTCTTCTGTAAAAACCGCTAGCCTTATATCTTCTTTTATCAGCCTTTTGTAGTCTTCTTTAAATGTATAGCCAAGTATTAATATCATATTATTAATACCAGCTTCTCTTAATTCAAAGGCCTCTTCTGCTGTGGCTACAGCAAACCCTGCTAAATATGGTAAATCCTTTAATTTGTTTGCTATCTTTACTGCCCCATGGCCATATCCATCCGCCTTAATTACAGCCATAATTTTCGTGTCTGGTTTAATTATACTTTTAAAACCTTCCATATTTTTTACAGCATTATTTAAATCAATATATGCACAAATTCTTTCTTTACTCATTTTTTTACCTGTTTATCATTGTAACAAACTTAATTTTTGGTTTCATTTATCCTAATTTTAGGTTCATATTTCATGTCAAATAGGTTCATAGCCTCATGTCCAAATATATCATGCATGAAACCATAGAAATCCGAATTGGCAATTTCCATTTCTTGTTTTTTTATTACCTTCTTTTTAAGTTCTATACGTATTTCCTTAATCCAGTCAGCTATTTTTTCAATGTCGTCGGTATTTTCTGACAAACAGTCATAACACAATTCCATTGTTTTTAACATTAATTCTTTATTAACTCTATCTATTTCTCTTGGCAATTCTAGTAATTCGTCTTCATAAGAATCTATTTTGTCATTTGATTCTTCTATAAGACGCTTATTATCTACAAGTTTTTTATCTGAAGCTTTAGCATCTCTGTCTTCTGCGCCATCATCCATATTAGACACGATGTCACTCATAAGATCCTTTTTCAGCTTCTTTATAGCATTAATTTCATTATTTATTTTTGCCTGACGTTTTAGTAGATTTTTTAATTCTTCTTCTAATTTATTAATTTCAGGTGTTGTTCCTGCTCTTTGACGCAAAACATACCACTTCTTATCTAAGACAAGAACTGGTACTTTTGCATCTTTTAAAGCAGTTTTGAATTTTTCAACTTTGTTATCAGCCATAAATTAATTTTCTAATTCCTTACGATTCAGGTCATAAGATAGTTTCATTAAACTTTCAGATAAATGTACATTTTCAACAACAATACCCTCTGGCACATCTAAATCAACGTGTGCAAAATTCCATATTGCTTTAATACCACATTTAACAAGATCCTGTGTTACAACAACAGCACTTTCTTTAGGAATAGTTAAAACAGCAATATCAATATTGTTATTAAGGACAAAAGAATTAAGGTCTTCCATAGGACTAATAGTAATGTCTCTAATAGTCTTCCCATGTAAAACTGTATTTTTGTCAAAAATTCCTTTAATGATAAACCCTCGTCTCTCGAAGTTTACATAATTTGCCAGAGCCTGTCCCAAATTACCTGCTCCAATTAGAACAAGATTATGTTTTTTATCAAGTCCAAGAATTTTACCTATTTCTTCATATAAGAATTTTACATTATAACCATATCCTTGTTGTCCAAAACCACCAAAACAGTTCAAATCTTGTCTGATCTGTGAAGCTGAAGAACGCATAATATTAGATAATTCTTTCGAACTAACGCGCTCCACGCCTTCATCAACAAGCTGACCTAAATACCTATAATATATTGGTAATCTTGAAATTACTGCGCGGGATATTTCCTTCTCTTCCATTATAATTTAATTCCTTATTACAATAAATCTTCAAGATTTTTTCTGATTGCTTTAATAAATCCAAGCGAATCAAGAGTAACTGTCTCTTCAAGTTTAGTGATTAATGCAAGGTCTTTTGTCATCTTACCTGATTCAATTGTTGCAATTGTAGCTCTTTCAAGCTTATTTGCAAATTTAACAAGATCCTCAAGATTATCAAGTTCACCTCTTTTACGAAGTGCACCTGTCCAAGCAAAAATTGTTGCAACTGAATTCGTAGATGTTTCCTCTCCCTTGAGATGTTTATAATAATGTCTCTGAACAGTACCGTGTGCAGCTTCATATTCGTATATTCCATCTGGATTAACTAAAACTGATGTCATCATAGCAAGTGAACCAAATGCAGATGAAACCATATCGCTCATAACATCTCCGTCATAGTTTTTACATGCCCAAATCATGCCACCATTAGATTTCATTATACGAGCAACAATATCATCAATAAGTGTATAGAAATATTCTATACCTGCCGCATCAAATTTTTCTTTGTATTCTTTATCAAAAATCTCCTGGAAAATATCTTTAAATTTATGGTCATATTTCTTTGAAATAGTATCTTTTGCGCCAAACCATAAATCCATCTTTTGATCAAGTGCATAATTAAAGCAAGCTTTTGCAAAATCTTCGATAGACTTATTGCAGTTATGAACACCTTGAATAATTCCACCATTTTCATCAAATTCATGAATAAGCTGACGTGTTTCATTTCCATCTTTATCAGTAAATACAAGTTCAGCTTTTCCTTCACCAACCTGTGACTCTGTATTAAGATAAATATCACCATAAGCATGTCTTGCAATTGTTATAGGTTTCTTCCAATTCTTTACATATGGTTCAATTCCTTTAACAATTATAGGTGTTCTGAATACAGTTCCATTAAGAATAGCTCTAATTGTACCATTTGGAGACTTCCACATCTCTTTGAGATCATACTCAGTCATTCTTGCAGCATTAGGTGTAATTGTTGCACACTTAACAGCAACACCATACTTAAGTGTTGCCTCCGCAGAATCCTTAGTAACCTGATCATTTGTTTCATTACGATATTTAAGTCCTAAATCGTAGTATTCTGTCTTTAGGTCTACGAATGGAATAAGTAGTTCATCTTTAATCATTTGCCAGAGAATTCTGGTCATTTCATCGCCGTCCATCTCAACGAGAGGTGTTGTCATTTTGATTTTTTCCATAATTTTTCTCCTTTATAATAATTATTTAATTATTTTTTTATTTTTATATAAAAACAAACCAGCAGCCACTAATAACATTATAATTGCCATAATATATCTAAGTGGAATTCCAGGCGCAACTTCTTTCTGTAAAGTTCCAAAAACTACATTATCAGTTACAACATTATTACTGTCAGACAAAGCTTCTAATGTAGTTACCGACTCCTGAACAGTTGTTAAATCACCAATACTGTTTTCAGATTCTATAACACCGGCACTCTTAAGCAAAAGATTTTCACTTGTAAATATTGCAAATGGTGACAAATGACTAGCAACAAAAGAAATCGTTTTAGTGCCATCTCCTCTCATACCAATGTTCGCAGAAACAGACTCTAGCAAACCATTATCATCAAGTGTTGCAACTTGAACATTCTCAGCTTCATTAAACTGCATCGGCATAGGTATTGTTATATCCAATTTATCATTAGCCATTTTTTTAATTGGAATATTTCCTAACCTATCAGTCATATCGATAGAATATGTTTCCATATTTAAGTTATCATGTGACGAAAATCTGTCATCAAAAGCCTTCTCAAAATCGGATCTTAAAGATGGATTTTTTACAATTGTCATATTAAAAATATTAGTATTATTTGGAAGAACAGCATTACAATATAGAGGATTAACACTTCCATCTGGCGATGCTATTCTAATCGAATCTCCATAAGTTCCTAAATCCGAATTTGAACCAGAGCTTGTACTTAAATTAACATCAGCTAATAGTCTATTAAGTTCAGCTGAATTATTGCCATTAAGTGTTATAGACGTAAGCTTATTATTGCACCAATCTGGATTCTTATATGCATCAAAAACAGTTTCTGATACACCAGAAAGATAATAGGTGTTATTACCTATTGCTACTTCTGAATCAACTATTACCGAACCATCAAAATCAGGCTCCTTGGTACATTTTCTAAGCTGTAAATATTGATTTTCATCATCATCCGAACTAGCTGCAGAATAAACCTCACCTCTAAATCCATATTTATCAGGATCAAATATATTGCCAGAACCCATATTAACCCCCGAGGGAACAATGGCAAATTCTGCACCATTAAATGCATTTGTTCTAAGATTATTTGCTGATAACCTTGTTGCGGTTGGCTTGTGCGTAAGGTTTGGAAGAAATGATCCCTTAAATACAACACAATCAAGACCACCATTAATATCGTATGTGTCAAAAGAGCCAAGTCCAATTTCTTTAATTGTCATTGGCAATTCAACAAAATTAATATTTGTATCTTTAAAGGCTCTGTCTTCAATAATTTCCAAATTATCTGGTAGAGATATAGAAGATAATTTTCTACATCCGTTAAAAGCATCCTCTGATATTTTTTTACAATTGCCAGGAATAGACACCTGTTTTAATCTTGTGTCACCTTCAAAAACTCCTGGACCTATTGTTTTTACAGAATTAGGAATAATAACCTCACTAGAATGCCCCTTATAAGCTACTAATATTCCATCTCCAAGTATTAAGAAATTGTTACCATCTTCTATTGACTTCCAGTTATTAAGGAATGCTGTATTTTCAAAAGCTCCAAGTTCAATTTCTTTAACAGAACTTGGGACATTCACCATAGACAAATCATTACAATTATAAAATGCAGCATATCCAATTTTCTGAACATTTGATGGAATATCAATACTTGCTAGGCTTGATCTAGCAAAAGAAAAATCTCCTATTTCAGAAACAGACTGCGGAATACTAACCGATTGTATATTTTTATTATTATAAAAGACTCTATTTCCAATCTTATTAACACCTTCTGGTATATTAACAATGCTGTTATTACTTCCATAATGGCCAAGATTTCCTGACACAACATCAAATTCTTTTCCAGAATAGCTTCGTATATCTTCACCTGATGCGGATGAGTTGCCACTATCAGCTATACTATCCTCTGTTTGTGCCGCATTAATATCAAACCCTTTAGCCTTCATAGACTTAGGATTTAAAAGAAATACCGCATTTCCTCCAACAATTGTTGTAGACGCAAGTTCATCAGTAGCATCAACTGATGGAATTGATACAGTTTCAGGCTGTACATTATCATTCGTTTCTGATGGCGTTGATACACTGTTATCATCTATTGATTCTGAATGTGAAGACTCTGAAGATGTATTATAATTATCTGACTGTTCATTGCTTTCCGATAATACTTCACCTGTGTTTTCATTAACTACATCACCAGTGACACCTTCTAACGAAGTAAAAGCCTCCGGATCAATTAGCCCACAGGACGTAGGAACATTTAACTTTGTAAGATTACTACAACCACCAAATGCACCTTTTCTAATTGCTTTTATGCTACCAGGTAAAACCACATTATTAAGAGCAGTACAATTCAAAAATGCGTATTCCGGAATCTCTTCTACACCATCTATAACACTTACATTTGTAAGCATATTAGCCCCATAAAATCCAAATTCTCCTATTTCATTTACAGGTTCTGGAATATCATAGGTAGAATACGGACGTCCCGCAAGATATTGAACCATCTTCTCTCCATCTTTTGTATACAAGACTCCATCTAAACAAATGAAATTTCTATTTCCAGGATCAACATTAATTGTCGTCAAATTTGGACATGCCGCAAACGATCCTGAGCCAATTGTTTCTGTATGTTTCGGAATATTAATATCTGTTAATGATAAACATCCAGAAAAAGCTGAGGATCCTATGTTTTTAACACCTTCTCCTATTTCAACTTTCTGAAGATTTTTGCAATTTTCAAAAGCAGCATAATCAATGCTTGTTACTTCGTCTGGAATATATACTCTAGTAAGATTACTATTTCCAGAAAATGCATCCTTTCCAATTGTTGAAATACCTAAAGGGATAGTAATATCACTATCCTGACCTGTATATGAAACTAGGGTGCCTGCGTCAATAACGTAGTCACCCTTAGTATATGTAGCATTAACATTAGCAGCAGGTAATACGAGAAGTATTACCGCTGTTGCTGTTAATAATATTGCAATTGCTCTTCTAATAATTTTAGCCATATATTATGCCGCTCTAAGTGAATCCTTATCTCTCTTTAAGAATAAAAGTATCGATAATGCAGCAAGACCTATACATAAGAACCACTTAGGATGAATTGGATCTGCTGTCTTAGGTGTCGCATCTAATGTACCAGCAGTAAGGTTAGCTGTATCTACATAAACAACATATGGAGAAAAATGTGTAACAGTAAAGTTCATACATGGAACACCATCAATTACAGTAAATCTAGGTTGTATTGTTTCAAGTGCCCCACCTTTTGTTGAGCCTATTTTATTGTTACCACCATATACAGCAAGATCATCCGGTATAGGCATTGTCACTGATACAGAAACACCTTCAGGAACTGGATCGATTTTCTGTGTTCCTGTCGAATCATAAAGTGAAATATCAAATGGCATATATCTTATATTGTCAAGAGAACCAAATGCCCCTAACAATGCCTGCTCAGCACACTGATCAGATTCAGTTGTTTCTGTAAGTTTAATTATATAATTGTCCGATGAACCATTAACAGTTGCCGACATCTTATTATTATTAAATCCTGGCGCTGTTGATACTACATTAGTATTACCAGTAGTTGCATTTGATCCAGTATTTCCATTTGTACCATTATTTGTTGCAGAACCTGTTGTGGCTCCTGTAACTGGACTTGGTGATGCACCAACTTGAGACATTCCAACTGGTGATGGTGCACCAGATACAACAACTGGTCTAGGTGTAGTAGCCGAACTCGAAGCACTTGAGCTAGTAGATTTATTAGTAGAGCTCGAGCTTGAAGAACTACTCTTATTACTTGTAGATGTCTTATCGCTAGATGAAGACGGCGTAGATGTTGTTGATGGTGATGGCGCAGGATTTGCAGTATACTGCGCAATATACGTAGCGTCTGCAGTAATAGGCGTCTGAATATTCGGCATCCAACCAGCAAACGTATAGCCATCTCTACTAGGATTCATCGTAGGTCCTTTTGGTGCAGTGTTTGGTGCAACATATTCTGTATGAAGTACCTTTCCATCATGATCCATAAATGTTGCCTTTGGACCAGTCTGAATCTTTTCATATATTGCCGTAAACGTTAATGATCTTGTGACATAATCTAATTCCTTTAAATCATTTACAGGAGACCAGCCCTTGAACGTCCAGCCTTCATATATATCAAGATAAGCTTTACACAAAATATCATCAGGTAATTTACCCTTTTCACCATGATTAACAGTCTGAGGCGAATAGTCTTTATTTTTTTCACCTAAATCGTGTTCTGTTTTGTCTGCACCAGTAGGATCACTGTATTTAAATACAATTTGGTAAGGTCCAGATGACTTAACCCAGTCAGCAGTAAAGTTAAGGTCATACTCAACCTTTGCACTTTCCTTTGCAGGATCTGCATTTTGACCCATCAATAACCATCCATTAAATGCATATCCAGGATATAAATTATTTAGTAACGCTCTAGAGTCTGCATCAGAAGGATAATTAGGACATTTTTCACCCTTGATCACTGTCTGTAAACTAAATCTTGGGTCTAATTCACCTAAATTGTGTCTTGTTTTATCTGCACCTGATGGATCTGCATACGTATATGTAACTGCACAACTTCCTACTGGAATTTTAGGTCCCATAATTGCTATTACATCTACATCACTTCTGACATCTGTAAATTTACCATTCCAACCCTGGAATTGCCATTTACTTGTATCAATTCCAAAATCCTCCAAATCAGAATTAAGATATTTCATATTATCTGCTGGATTCTCGGCATCTTTACCCTTTTGTATTGGTTGTACACCCTTCCAATTAAAAATATATATTTTATCTTTATTCTCAGGATCATTAACCATAAATCTTACAGTGTAAAATTGATCTAAAGGAAGGAATATTGCAGTCTTATCAGTATTTTCTATAAAAGTAATTGCTTCTTTAAGACCATCAGGCTCATCATAACCGTGAACTATAGTTGGCTTACCCAAATTTCCTGCAAAAGCTTCAGGTGGAAAAACAGCCTGAGTATTATAACAATATACATCAACTTGATTTGTATTAGAGAATGATCCATTACTAGCTCTTTTAAATCCTTCTGGTAATGTTACCTTTTTCAATCTCTGACATAGATTAAATGCATCATCTTTTAATTCAACTATTTTTGTTCCAGTAAAATCAACGTCAGAAATATTCTGATTATTTTCAAATGCTTTTTTACCTACTCTTGTAACATCCTTAAAATATGTTTTATCATTAGACACATCAACAACCAAAGCACCCTCTCGAATTGCTTCTGGATCTCCTGTATCTAACGAACCACGAATATCAAGAACTTCAACAATTTCAGTATATCCACCGTCTTTGTCACAACCATAACCATAAATAATACCGTTATCATATGCATAAGAAACATTGTTCTTATTATTATGGCCATCATCTACTGAATTTTCACCCTTAAATGAAACTTGATTAATCTTTAATGAATCATAAAATGGTGTATATTTATCAGTCACTCCCAAATCATATACATCAGACCAAAACTCTACTTTTTCAAGCGTAGAGCCAAGACTTTCAGATGCTTTTGACTTTGTATCATTAGTCGCAAAAGCGCCCTCTGGCAAATGATTTACACCTCTTAAAATTATTTTTTTAGTACCATCAAGGTCTCTAAAATAACTACCCTTATTAGCAGAAGAATAATATGTGTTTACAACATTATTTTTAGTACCATCAATACATGTGACACCCGCAGGTATTTCTATTGTCTCAAAACAGCTACCGATGTCATAAATCATGCCGTTTATTTTTTCAGTTTCACCCTTCTCATTTGCTTCAACATATTTTTTATAAGCATCTTCTACAGTCCCAATATCATCAAATTTATGCTCATATTTAGCATCACTCAGTTTTGCATCTGTTTTAAGTGTAGGATATTCTATTAAAGTAACAGCCCCACTACCGTTGTCAATATGTGGCAAATATTTGAATGAAATAAATTCTGGTGCTTGCGTTTCATATAAAATACCTTCACCATCTGGATTAAATGTACATGCTACCATTGTAAGTTCCTCAGTAACATTTACAGGCTCTGTATTAATACAGTATTTATACTGTCCATACAAATGCTCTGTTCCGGCTTCTGGTATTTTACTAATAAATTTAAGCTTTGGACCACCTGTATAGAATGCTCCTACTCCGAAGTCTCCCATTTTACAACATCTATTTCTATTCTGTTTATTATCAAATGTTTTAAAATTAACCTCTTCTAATGCTTCACATCCATTAAAACAATATTTTCCAATTTGTGTAGTTGCATCTTCTGGATCGTCAAAATATGTATTTTTACCTTCACTATCTAATCCCTTAAACAAAGTAAAATTAACATATTTTACCTTTTCATTATCTCTAAACGCCTCTTCCCCTATATACGACAAAGACGCAGGAATATTGATCGTATCAGTCGCACTGTCAAGCTTATTATATGCAGCCTGATTATCGATCCCAACTATACGATATGGCCCTATTTCATATGGTATATTTAATGTCTTCTTAGTTGAAGAACTAGTACCTGTATTATCTGGTTTTATTGAAGTTATCGATGCATCCAGTGTTCCCTTAGGAACAGCAATATCATAAATATATCCATCATCATTTAAGAAGCTGTATCTCTCTACTTCTTCAGTATCTAAATCATAACGATATGGAATGTTATATTTGAAGGCATATTTATGTGCATCTGAAGTAATACCATTTTCATTAAACTTACCCCAAATATAGAATTTTTCATTATTAACCTGCCCGAATTCATTCTCATCTAAACCTGATCTTTCATAAAATGACGCAGTTGTATTTATTCCTTCTTTTCCAACTTCAACATAATCTAAACCAGCAATATTTCCAAATGTACCTCTTGGAAGCTTTCCACTGTAATCAGGGAATTCAATAGATTTTATACTGTTACAATTTGCAAAAGTACCACATGATAAATATTTATTCTCAGTTGCAGAAGTTTTGTCTTCTTTTACATGATCCGTTGAAGCATTTTCAATACTTTTTAATTTATTAAGGGTAACATTATTTTGTATGCTTGAACAATTAGCAAATACACCACAACCAAAGCTAACATTGTTATCAGGATTCATATAAAGTGAAGTGGCATTACATGCATAGAAAGCTGCTGTACCAACTTTTTCAATGGATGCAGGTAATACAATATCACTATTATTACAATCAACATTAGAAAAAGCTCCATCACCAATTGTTTTAATCTTTGAATTACTTAAGTCAAGATGTGGCACCGTTTTATCCCTAAATGCTTCATTCGCAATCGTCTCTGGTGCAAAAGTTTCGTAAAGCACATAGGCTGTATTTTCAATATCATAGTCATTATCTGTCAAAGCATCTAAAGTTGATTTTAATTCGGTTATTTTATATGAACGATTAGCATCTGTAGCAGCTACGTTTAACTTCTTTTCAGTTTTAGGAGTAAGTCCATCCTCTTCCATCACAGGATTTCCTTCTCCATCCAATACTGGAACATCATCATATACAACTTCATATGAAGTATCTTTTGTAGCTTTTATAGTACGCACTGCATAGAATCTGTCTTTATTATTAACACCCACAGAAAGAGGTGTTGAATCTGCAACATCAGTAATTAAACTTGCATCTGAAGCATATGCAAGTCCAATACCTTGAGCATCTTTATCATATTGGTTTAGTGCAATTGTGCCACCACCAAGATAGCGAGTTATTACTGTTGGATCAGATGAATCAACAGTATATGGGGCCACTGCAGAAGCTCTTTGAGATATAGGATTTCCATTCACATCACATAATAAAAATAAGTCCTTACTTGCAAGCGCTGCTGTTATATTACCTGTCTCAAACGTCTCTCCTCCGTTATTTGACTGCTGACTACGGGTACGAGTAATAGAAAGCTTACCTAAATTTTCATCATCAACACATGACGCAGGCAAATCAGTATCAACTTTATCTGTACTATAAGTATTTGCAGGAATTGTACCTGCAACAAGATATACTTTATATGCGCTATCACTATCGCCATATTTTTTAGAGTATGTAGTGGCATGCTTTGGTGAACTAGTTGAACTTAATAATGTATCAAGATCATAAGTGTCTACCTTTACTTCCTTTGCGCCTTCTTTATTATTAAAAGCAGAAACACCACCGTTTTGAACAGGAATAAGTGCTATTATAATTGCCGTAGCCATTAATAACCCAGCAATTGTCCATCTAGCATTCTTCTTCAAATGTCTTCTTCTTTTTTTAGCGGTTTTCTTTGTAACCTTAGCCATTATTTTTCCCCTTTATTGCATAAAACAATATAAAAAATGTTAATAAATTTTCTTAGCAACTATCGCAAATCTGTCTGAATTTTTTGAATAATCACATGTTGAAAGTGTTATTAGTGAATCTCCATACGAAGCTTCTACTCCGGTATCATAAAGAGACATGTTTTTCATTTCGTTCATATATGAATCAAATTCTTCTTTTGAATTCGCCGAAATAAACTGATAATATTTAAACGCAACCTCTGTTTCATCATGTATTATTTCATTGAAAACATATAGAATCTGGTACGTTCCTTTTTCATATAATGTATCAAATTGAATATTTCTATGCTCTTTATAGAACTCCTCATCTTTATATTTCTTGAGCGTTCCAAACATCTTTCCCGATTTCATATTGTGGCCATATATAATTAAATTTTGTGATCTTGGCCATATAGAACAATCTTTATCAAGATATATTGATCCGTTATTATCTTCTTCCTGATCGAAATTATGATTAAGATAATAATCGTTGTTCGAGGTCTGCATTACAGGGTAGTCTACACCTGTACCTTCAATCTTGATCCACCCAACTGTTGACTGATTTAATGCAAATACCGGCGCGTAGTCTTCTAAAATTGGTGGAACATCAATTTCATCTAATTTAACAGTTGCCTTATTATTAATCTTTAAATTCTTTTTTTCTTTAATTTTTGACAAATTACTTGTCTGCTCACTTGAATGAGAACTTTGGTAATTATAGAAAGAAAAATAACCTAGGCTTCCAATTGCGACAACAGCACAGATAATCATGACAAGCTGTCTTACATCTATTTT
>JAUNIR010000164.1 GCA_030523345.1 Lachnospiraceae bacterium | reverse complement strand
GATTAGTGTTCTTGTTGTAGGAATGCTTATAACGGCCATAATATTAACGGTTAAGAAGGCTGTTTTGGGATTGATTATTAAAAAGAATTAATTCGTGTTGAAAAGACTGAGAATAAATGAACGACCAAAAATAATTGGAAAAAGGGCAGGTTAAGATGGAAACAAAGAAATTATTATCATATAGAAATATATGGATGACGATTGCCATAATAGGTGCAGTAACCTTTCATATGAATCCGATAGGAAATAACGCAGCAGTCCATTTATTTCAGAAGATTGGATATGGTGGTGTAGATATTTTCTTATTTGCTTCGGGCATAGGTTGTTATTATTCCTATGGACGTGATCATGACCCTATTTCTTTTGTAAAAAGAAGAATGCTTAAGATTTTACCAATGTATTTTCTTGCTCTTGGAATATATTTCTTTAGACATGAGTCAGTTACAGCCGTAGAAAAAATTGCTAACGTATTGTCATATTCATTCTTTGGTGGATTTGGACATTGCTTCAACTGGTATATTGCTATGATGTGGCTTACGTATATACTTGTTCCTTATGTATTTGATTTTATAAATTCGGGGAAGAAACGTGTTAGCAGATATGCGATTCTATTTATAATAGCATTACTTATGGGAATCTCGTTTATTGGTAATGACAATATGTTGATTGCATTTTCAAGAATGCCTATATTTATAGTCGGTATGTGTATGGGAGACTATCTCAGTTCTCATGAAAAAATAAATGGATACGCTATATTAGGTATGACGTTAGTTTCTATGGTCATGATGGTTATGCTGGTGAAATTGCTTGATATGTACCCAGACACTGCTTGGTCATACGGAATATATTGGTTCCCATATATTGTAATTACACCTGGACTTTGCTTTGCCATATCTGTTGTATGTATGGGAATATCTAAGGTGGCGGCATTAGCTAAGGTCTTGGCAGTGATAGGAAAGGTCATTGGAGAAAATACCCTTGCTATCTATTTAGCAGAAAATTTAGGTGCTTATGTAAGTGGTCTATTGGGTTATGAGTGGGACACAATAGAACATTACAATATGTCGAAGATTGTAATAATTCCACTTGCTATAATAATTGCGGTATTTGGACATACATTCAATTATATATATAAGAAGTACACTAGTAGCAAGGTGAAGGAGAATACAAATGTTTAAGTCACTTGATAAAAAAAGAATCGCAGCACTGGCTATATTTTTGATAGGAATATTGGCTGTAGCATATTATATCTTGGTAGCGCAGAGAGTTGAATTTGACTCAGACTATACAGATACTCTTTTGTGGGCTGAAGCGATGATATCGGGACATGGCCTTTTTAATAAAGCTATGTATTATGCCTATACACTTCCATTTGGTGGATCATTACTTATGGTACCATTTGTTGCCATATTTGGAATCAGTTATAAAGCCCAGGTCTTGGGAATATTAGTTTTATTTGTAATATTTGTTATTGCCTTGTATATGATGTTTAAGGCAATGGACTTTTCAGTGAATGAATCATTGGTGGCTGTAGGAACAATAATGCTTTTTACATTACCATCAAAGGAAATCCGTATGACTATGTGGGGCCATGTGATTCACTATAGTCTAGGATTATTATTTGTTGCGTTAGCACTGTGGATGTTCTCAAAGATTAATATTAGTGATATATGCATTAATATTGGAGGTAAGGGCGGTAAGAAGATTACGTTTGGTAATAAGCAAAATGTAATTTGGATTGTCGTATTAGCTGTATTCTCGTTATTATGTTGTAGTAATGGGCTTACAACAATTCTTTTCTTTGTAATTCCATTTTTTGGAGCTGTTATAATCGAAAGATTTATAGATACGGATAATGAACTCTTTTCAAAAGAAAACATAAGTACACTTGCTGTAGTAATTATATCCTTTATAGCAGGAGGTGCTGGATTTGTTGCTTCTAAGATATTACAAAGGGGTGTAGTTACTGTATATGACAGTATGTTTAAAGACATTCCTATGTGGCAACATTGGGTATGGGATATAAATGAGAGAGTGAGAATATTTCTTATGTGTTCTACGGGAATCGTAGAGAATAAAGTGGCGATGGAGTCATTTAGTGGTATAAGAATTATGTATATGGCGTTATTTAGTTTTATACTGATTTTCGTCCCATTTATTGCTACCATCTCTTACAAGAAATTTGAAAACAGAATTATGAAGATATTCTTGATTTCATATTATATTCTCTTATTTGCCACATTATTCGTATTTGATTTCAGCATGGCAAGAGGCACGTCTCATAGACTTACAGGAGTATATATGACTGCTATAAGTGCTACAGTTATGTATATGATTTGGCTTGCAAGAGACATTAAGCTTCAGAGATTCGGATATGTGCTAGGAATAGTTTTTGTCATGGCAGGCCTCTTTTGCTTATATGGTGTGGCATCTCTTAGAGGACAGAATAGATATGATGGATTAATAAAGGTACTTAAAGATAATAATCTAAAGTATGGATATGCAGAATACTGGTCGGCGCAGGTTACTACAGTGCTTTCAGATAATAATGTGGAAGTATGTCCAATAATAATATCTGAAGATGGGGAATTAAGTAAGAATCTGTATAATATTTATGAAGAACAGTATGCTACTAAGGATGGTGTAGACAGATATTTTGCATTCTTGTCTGCGTGGGAATATGAAACTGTTAAAGATACATTGGCTTCAGATGCTATAGATGTTATTCAGTATGATTCGGACGGGTATATAGTTGTATTTGACCATAATATTTTTTAAGGAACTAATATGATCGGAGATTTTTTATCAGAAAAATATAAAAAAATAGATAAAAATGTAAGGGTATGCTTCATAACTGCTATTTTGTGTGGCATTTTGGCGCATATATATGCACTTACTAATCATTTATACAATTATGATGAATTATGGCATACGCCTACAGGATTTGGAACAGGTGTCCAGATGGGAAGGTGGGCATTGTCTGTTCTTGCTTGGCTTACAAAAGTATTTTTTAAAGATGTATACACAATTCCACTAATAAACGGACTTATAAGCATTGTAATGTATGCGGTCTTAGCATGTGTGGCTGTTAATGTATTTAAAATCAAGGATAGCTACTATGCAGCAGTTTTTGGGGCTATTGTTACTATATTCCCTGCAGTTGTATGTAGAATGTTTTATATGTTCACAACGCATTTCTATGCAATTGGAGAGATGTTGGCTGCTGTTTCGGTTTTTATTTTGATCAGGAACAGAGATAAAATATCTGCT
>JAUNIR010000163.1 GCA_030523345.1 Lachnospiraceae bacterium | reverse complement strand
CTGGGTATAGTCTAAAAGGCGGATATTTAACGTATTTAACTTTCTTTGCGTCTTCAAGATGGCAAAAGGATGATGATTTGCAGCCAAAAAAGAAAATATAGTGGAAGTAGGATATGGCTGGGTGGAAGACTTAAATTCCGAAAGAGAAGGGTGTACTTTGAAGGTATAGCCCTTGCTTCACTGATGGGGTACTTCCAAAGTCCTCACCTCATCATCTTCCCTTATTTTGACTTGACTTTATTTTATTATTCGGATATATATAGCCGATTATATAGTCAAGGCGTATAAGACCATTCCAATTTCTTTTTTGACGGCAAACTTGTTGGTAACAGTAGTCAGAATTGTCATTGTTGCGGTGCAATGGGTTCGGTTGAAACGACCCCATTTCTGCCAGCCATCTTCAACCATATTTTTTCTTTTTGCTGCAAAATTCTTTTACGCCATAACATGTGGATTGACTATAAGACACAGCACATCTCAATAAAATTCTTCGCACACCATTAGATGTCTGTGTGCCGAGCGTGAGTGTCGATACCGACCTTATTCCATGTACAGATGATAGTGGCAACGAAAACCATATTCTCGTTATTAACGTGCCGGCAAGCCCGCGTCTTCATGCCAACCAAGCCGATGAAGTGTTTTGGCGAGTAGGCGATAAGTCGCGCAAACTCTCGTTTGAGGAACGTCTTAGACTGATGTATGACAAAGGCGAACGCTATTTTGAGGATAGCCCTACCTATGATGCAACGCTTGAAGACATTGACACGGATGTGGTCAAGGCTTATATGAACCGCATCGGTTACGGCAAGACCGTCATGGAATACCTCACCGAAAATAAGGATTTCGTAACCTACAAGAACGACACTCCGCAGGTAAGCATCGCTTGCATCCTTCTTTTTGGCAACCATCCGCAGCGCTTCTTCCCTCGTGTGTCTTGAAACCGCACCCCTTTATTCTCCATTTTTCTTAATCAGAATTCATATATTATGTTAAATAAGTCTTAAAAATACATACAAACAACCTTCTTGTTTGAAAAAAATATTATATTTGCGACAGAACCACCACAATATACAAAAATGAGCACAATTAAATATATCATAATAATACTAATTGGCTTGTTGGATTTTACGGCTCAAGCGCAGGTTTCGAATGATAGCATCAAGAGTATATCTCTTGATGAGGTTCTTGTTACGGCAGAAAATATATACAGAAACGGAGATCATATTGTTGTTCTTCCCACTACAAATCAGAAAAAACATTCTTCAACAGGATATGCCCTTCTTGATAATCTAATGATACCTGGGCTTACTATTAGTAAAGACGGTTCGGTTTCAACAATGGGAATCTTTACAAGCCTTTATATTAATGGCCAACCAGCAGGTGTTCAAGACATAACGTATCTCCAGCCTAAAGATGTGGCCAAAATAGAAATATATGATTCCCCCAAGGGGAAATATGCTAAAGATAATATAGCTCTTAACTTTGTTATAAAGCAATATCATTATGGTGGATATCTGCAATTATCGGCAGATCAATCCATAGGGGTTGATAATGGCAATTACCGTGCAGTAACATCTTTTAGCAAAGGTTCCTTAACTTACTATTTATTCGGTGGATATAATTATACTAATCTAAATAATATTCGGACATCTTCTTTTGAGGAATATTACCTACCCAATAATTGCGCCGAAAGAAAAACATCAACGTCTCAAAATATCAGAGGTCGGAATGAGTATGTTCAAGTTCAAGTTCAATATCGGCGACCGAAACAATATCTCATTGGTAAATTCTCATTTGTAGAAAGTAGTATTCCTCATAATAATTCTAAAGGGCAAACTATCACTAATGGCTCTGTAGAATCTACATATACAACATCTATATCGAATAAAACACTTTCTCCTAAATTAGATTTTAATGGCGAATTTTCATTAAGTAAAACACAGACGATATCATTTGGGCTACATGGCATCTATTACAGAAATGACTATAATAGATTATATGCAGAACGAACAACTGAATATATAACGAATAGCGCAGAAGATGTCTGGAACTTTAATGCTGGATTGATTTATACACAACAGCTACATAAGGGTATATTCACAGCAGAGTTATTTAATTACTATGACCAATTCAAAACTAATTATTTGGGAAATTACAAAGCTACTGAGCGATTATGGAAGAATGAATCATTGATATTTGCCAGTTACAACTATCCAATTAGTAAAAAGATTTCATTGCAAACACGTTTAGGTCTTGATTGGTATCAATATCAACTGACCAATAAGTCTAAATTCAGTACATGGAATCCCAGAGCAAATCTTAAACTGACGACACAGCTAAGTAAAGGAATGCTTCTGTGGTCTTTTATGTTAGCAAACTCAAATTATAATATGGATGTAATCAATAATGCGACCATGCAAATAAATCCATACTTACAGAGAAGAGGAAACCCTGATTTACATAAATCATACGATATTGACACATATTTATATTATTCATTGCCCATAAGGAAAGTAAATGTTACAGCTATGATGCAATATCAATTTACCAAAAATCCAGTGATGTATGATTATTTACAAACAGATAGTAATATTATCCAAACTTTTAGCAATGATCATAGTCAAAACCATACATTTAAAACTGTTATTGGAGCAACATATAAACCTTCCACGAACTTGGCATTTACAGGAGATATCAGATATACATATACAAAATTAAATAACCAACAAAAATATTCTCTTAACAATTTCACAGGGAATATTGGAGTTCAATGGTATATCAAAAATATAGCCATTATGCCTAGGATTAACTTTGGGTCAACTACTCTTAATAAATATACTTTAGCGAAAATAAAGACTCCAATAAATTATAATTTAAAAGTTTCTTATTCGCATAAAAATCTTATAGCATCAGCAACCGCTTATGCCCCATTTAAGAAGCGTTCATTTAACACAGCCCTTGATTCAAAATATCATACATTTAATACAGAAATTATAAACCACCAAAATTATCAATATTATACCATTTCACTATCTTATCTTTTTGAATTTGGAAGAAAAGTTAAAAGAGTAGATTCAAATATAGATACTACCATAAATAGTTCTATTTTACGAGACAGTTCATTAATTTTTTAAAACAACAAAAAGCATGCTTATGAAAAAATCTCTGAATGAAGTTGCAATTCTTCAACGTATGAGCCGTGAAGAAAGCATAAACGTAAAAGGAGGAGGTTCGGATTCTTATTTAGACAGGGGCAATGTAGATTCTCTTTGTATCCAACCTA
>JAUNIR010000162.1 GCA_030523345.1 Lachnospiraceae bacterium | reverse complement strand
ATACTTGAATCATAACAAAGCCCATTATAGCTAAAATCGATAGCTCCATTTGTTACCTTCCACCAGCCTATACTTGAATCATAACAAAGTCCATTATAACTAAAATCGAGCGCTCCGTTTGTTACCTTTCTCCAACCTAAATTGCTATCATAGTACAAGCCACTATAAGAATAATCTATTGCATTATTTCTGTATAGATACCAATTACCATCAGGTCCTTGGTTCAAACCATCTGGATATTTTTTAGCTCCTGATGTTATCTTTGTAGAAGTATACTGTGTACTAAATACAATGTTATTCACAGATGAATACTTAGGGGTAGCAGTAATTATTACCCTTCCTATTCCATAATGTGTTGTAAGTCCAGTATCATCAATATCTACAATAGATGGATCACTACTAGACCAGTTAAATGTATATGGGTCTAATTCTGTGTATGGGAAGTCAGGGTTATTGATATCAGGTCTTACCTCTACAGGAAATCGTGTTCTCTCACTAGAACTAGTATATTCATCTGGCCAATCCCAATAACTTAATACACTGTGTGATGCTTCGAACCAGCGTGAAGTGTTATATGCTTCTTCAACATAAGATGTTCTGTTGATGTCAGTTCCACTACCAAAATCCTGTGAGAAATAAGCACCATTGCTTGTTATAAACACACCTACACCAATAGAAGTAAAAGTGCTACGTAAGATATTGGCTTTATGGCCTGGTGAATTCATCCACTTACTCATAACCAAATCTGCTAATTGATCATCAGTATATCTAGAAATATTGGAACCGCCTATATATGCTATATTTTCTCCACTTACTTTATTATGAACAGAAAAACATGCTTCCCCTGTAGGTCTTCTGTGCTCAGAATCATAAAAGACACTACATTCAGCGGCTCTTAAATCAGCCGCATCTATTAAATCATAATCAACAGCAAGCGCACTCAAACCATTAGCTGCTCTGTGCTGGTTTACTTTATCAAATATTTTCTTAGATATTCTGTGGTTAATCTTACCAGATACACTGACATTATATATATCACTTGCTCCAAACCCATCTAAACCTGCAGCCTTAAGTGCAGCCTTTATCTCAGATTCTGAAACATAACCTCTAGTAGCCTCGATTATACGACCGCTTGCGTTCTTATATGCAACACAAGGCATTGTCCATGTACCGCTACTAAATCCAGATGCATTTAGACATGTCTGACGTAAGTTATAATGATTTGAACTATTATAACTTGCAACAACAATATCACTTGGAATACCGTTTGAGCTTAACCAGCTCTTCATTGTCGAAACGCTATTACCACCCACATCTACAACATAAATACCTAACCTTGATGCACCAATCTGGTTTTGGAATTTACTTAGTGTTTTTAACACAGCGGTAGTATTTCCACATGAAGGTACGCCACCAAAAACAATAACATCGACCTTACCGTCAGAACCTTTCAAAGTCTTAGTTGTTCCTGTTCTGATATCTGTGAAGCTGTAGCTATTAGAGTATATATTTACGTTTGCTGCAGTATAAACTTTTGCAATAACATATGTAGAAAATGAATCTGACTCGAATTCGATAATTTCATCCTGAATTTCTGACTCGATAGTTTCTACATTATCCTCGTCATCAACATGGAACACCTGATATTCAGCCTCTTCGCACATAATAGATTCTTCATCTATAGCCTCTTCATCTGATTCTATTTCACCAGGTACTTCTGATGCTTCAGGGAGCATATCTTCTGCAAGTTTTATAGATACTTTTACAGAACCATCTTCTGGCTCAATTTCCTTATCTTCATTCCAAAAGCTAATATCAAATGCTACGAATTTTTCAATTGTTTTTTCTTCTTCAAGTTCCTCTGAAATGAGTTCTTCAACCTGCTCAAGTTCTTCTTTCTGCTCTAATGAAACAATTTTAACTGTTGTATTTTCAGGGAATATTCCTTCTTCTGCATTAATTGTTATTTCATATCCATCAACAGTTTCTGAATAGAAGATAGGAGCAGATACTATTTCTTCATCTATCTTTTCACCTTCAACTAAAACAACAGCTTCATCAACAACATCTTTTGCAATTTCACTGTTCTCAGTTGTTGTTTCAGTTTTTTCTGTATTTTCTAAGATTGTTATATCTTCATCTTTACTATCAGTAGTTTCTTCTGATACCTTATCCGGTGTATTATCTTTAATCTCAATGGTATCAGCATCTTCAGGTTCCGATACCGCCTCAGGTAATACAACCTCAAGCTGTTCAAGCTCAGTTGTCTCGACATCCTCTAGTTTTAGTGACTCTGCCTGATTATCTGTCTGTTCTAATACTGGTGAATCAGTAATTTCTGTCGCAAAAGTATTAATTGGTACAGAAACAAACATCATAATTGACAGAACTAAAGCCATCATTCTCTTAAATACAGTTGTGCGTTTCATTTGTTTGGTTCCTTTCATAAGCATTTATCTGAAAAAGTAATATATTAATCCGCTTTCATAACAGGGGCCTCTTGACCTTCAGCTGGGAAGTTTGGTTTCAAATCGCTAGGTCCATTGGGTTCTCCAATCTTAGGCCCACTAATACCTTCTTTCGGGAAATTCGGTTTTATCTCTTTTTCTGGAGTTCCTAGGTCTATTTTTTCATTTTTGCTATGTATATCTAGTTCATCTTCTTTTATTTTTTCGCTCATTTCCACGTATTCCCGCAATTCTTTATCATCTAGCATCTTACTGTTTTCAGCACCACCTATATTCTGAGTTGAAATATCTTCAATTTCTTCAAAATGTACTTCAATATCACTTTCCTCTGATTTTCTAACATCTTCTACTTGTTTTGAGTCTTCTCCTTGACACCCTAAAACTAAAATCATAAATATAACACTAACTAATATTGTAACTATTCTACTCACGGTATTTCTCCAACTATAAACACCACTTCTTGTTTCCTAAACATTTGCATTTCTATTAATCATTTTAGACAATGTTTCAAGCCAACTGTAACATTCAACCATTACACTGTTTTTACGCAACCACAAAAACATAGTTCTTACCAGAAATACACACTCAAAATCTATATTCTCGAAAAAATAGACACTACATCTAACGTCTAGCCCTACAACAGGAAACAGGAAATCTCAAACGTGCCTATTAATAAATTGAATTATATATCCAATAAACAAAAGTTTTATATTACAATTAACCACCTAACACAAATGTAACCATATATAGCCGTATTCCGATCTACTTATTAGAATACATATCTGTATAATACTTCTGGTAGTCACCACTTGTTACATTGT
>JAUNIR010000034.1 GCA_030523345.1 Lachnospiraceae bacterium | reverse complement strand
TTTGTTCTCTGCTTAGGAAGTCTTTTCTGCATCAAGTATAGTCTATTCTTTTTTTCAGTCAGCTGAGGAATATAAACTAAAACCTCGTCAATTGTCATATCTGTATCACCTACAGTTGTTGTTGTGTTAAATACATTAATGGCATGCTTGATGGCTCTGATCTTACGATCATACTTAATAATATCGAGGCAAACTTCGCCATAATTATAATCTGGTCGTACTGATTCAACATCCTCGTTTATAGCTGCATTAAACTTACAGGTCTGCTCTTCCCGACCAACAATCATATTCTTCTCATCAATAACCTTCTTTAAAAGCTTATTTGCTTCTGCTGATGTTAAAGTATACTTCATACATCTTCCTCCATAAGTATATAAACCACTTTCTCTTATCCTTTGCTGAAGCTATAGTAACATTCTTCTATATCTTCTAAAAATAAACTCATGGTTTAATTATTATTTCCGAAGCGTTATTACATATATCCCCTTGTTGATATACAAGAAAAGCCTGCATTTCTGCAGACTTTTCCCTATATATGGGCCTTATATAATATATGTCACAAAACTAATAACCTCAAGTACAACTACAATAATTTGTTATTGTCAATTTGGTTTGTTGTCAATCCATCTCTTGACCTTTCAAACAAATATCATCGTTCAGAAAAACATCAACTTTAATGATTAGGGGTATAAAAATCCATAATGATGCCTGTAATAGCTGTATCGTCATATTTATCCCCTTTATATATGTCTTTTATCTCAAATTTAAAAGAAACTTCTTCCCCTGAATCTGCATGAATATTATATTCTTCTATGGATATTGTCTGTGGGGAATATGTATCTTCTAATTCAATGTCACATATATATTCATCATTATAATAAAAAGCTAGCGTCTTAACTCTATTATTATTTTTCCATACCTTCTCATTCTTAATATACCCATTAACTATACAAATTTCTGTATAATCAATGCCATAATCCTTGTCGCTTACATCTAGCTTCCGCTTAATTTCAATATGTTCGCCTATTCCAGAGTCCTCAGAACCTTCTACCCATGCCTGAGTATTATTTTGAACGCAGACATTCTCTGCATCATAATTATTTGATCCACTACTCTTTAATGTAGATGAAGCACTTGCATTTATCTCTTCATTCTCGACAGCGCAATATACCGAACATCCTACTGCTAACTTATCCAGATCCCCAAACCACAAAATAGGGTTGCCATCACTATCTTCGTGCCTATCATCTTCATACTTCATAAAGTAAAAATCATTATATGGTTCGCCCCAATGCTCATATTCTGGTGAATCTTCTATGTCTATTTTACCTAAGAATTCGTACTCTTCCCCTTCGTCTAAATAGTCATTACCTTCTTCATATAATTCATCAGCAAAATAATCAGTATCAAGTCCTTCATATCCAAATGGAAGAACTGTTTCTTCTGATCCTACAGTAAACAGAGCTATATCCTCTGATCCATCATCCCACAGCATTTTTGCCTTAATTACGTTTTTTCGATAGCCATTATCATAAAATACAAGGTCTGATACTACCCCAAAATAATATAGTAAATTATCCGCCTTTATATGCTTTTCATCGCCCTCTTCATATTGGTCAGCTTCAAATGGCACTTTTATATATTCTCTTCCATTTATTGATAAAACAACTTCATCATTAAAAAATGTAAGTTTTGTATCAGCATATGCCCCTGTACCTTTGAAAGTTTCACCTTTCAAACTATCTGTCCAATAATATGGAACCTCTTTTGAAGCACCGTTACTATCATCACTTTTTGTCTTTGATATTTCTGAAAGCTTTGTCTCCTTATAACTGTCCCATAATTCAGAAGCTTTTGGATTTTCATCAAAACCTATGAGCTTTACCTGTTCGTCAAAAGAAGGATTTGTTTCATTCTGAGAATAATAATCTGGTGTTATATCCTTTACAGATGCAGATTTCAATCCTGTACACCCAGCAAAAGCACCTGGTCCTATACTAGCAAGGCTCTCACCAAATGTTACCGAGCTTACTTTTGTACAGTTTTTAAAGGCCTCTACCCCAACATATGCAACATTATCTGGAATAACAATCTCCCCAGAAATTGATTCACAATTTGAAAATGCATAGTCCTTAATATTTAATAGAGAATCAGGATACGTAATTCCAGTTATTTTATCACAATAACTAAAACTGCTCTCTCCTATTGAATAAAGGCCATCCTCAAAAACAATATGACCTGAAAGACCGCATCTAGTAAACGCGTTATCCCCAATAATCTTAACTCCCGCAGGGAATTCTATTTTTTTCAATGCTTTGCATCCGCTAAAAGCCTCCTCTGAAATAACCTGAAGCCCATCGCCAAACTCTACCTCTTCAATATTAATGCAGTCCTTAAAGGTAGCATATCCAATGGTAGAAACACCTTCTGGTATTATAACTTTTCCTATAAAACCACATCCACTAAAAGCCTGATTCCCTATGTCTGTTACATCAGTACCAAGCTTAAGTCTTCCATCAAATCCGTTATATCCAAAGGCACTGTCACCAATAACCGTTACTGACTTGGGTATCACTAAATCACCTTTAAAGTTACCACATCCGGAAAATGCACAAAAAGCAATTTCATCTATTCCCCCCGGAAGTTTGAAGATTCCATCAAAGCCTTTTATATATGCAAACGCATAGTCCCCTATCATTTTTACGCTATCTGGAATAATCAGATCTCCGCTAAATCCAGTACACTCATAAAAAACTGCCCTTCCTATATGTTCGAGCTTTTCTGGTAGCACCAGTTCACCTGTAAATCCTGCCTTATAGAATGCCTCTTCCCCAATATCTGTAAGCGTTGATGGAAGCACGAGCTTACCATTAAGTCCTTCACACCCATGGAAGGCATAATCGCTGATCTTAGTAACTCCTTCTGGAATTATTAAGTCACCAGTAAGTCCACTACAGCCATAAAATGCAAAATCCTCAATTTTATTAACGGATTTAGGAAGCTTTATCTGGCCGGTAATCTCAGAATGACAATAGAATGCACTCTTTGCAATAGAAGTTACACCCTCCTCAATTACAAGATGTTTTATGGAAAGCTCTCTAAATGTTTCCCATGTATCCTCCGGCATATCGCCTTGACCACTGATAGTAAGTGTTTTGCTATGCTTGTTATATGAATATGTCAAATTATCACCTAATGGATTAACTGTACTCTTGGAGCCGCATCCAAACATCATACTCACCCCTATCATTACAATACCTAATATTAATACTTTTGAACTTTTCATTTTATTCATCCCAATATTCATCTTCTAAAATAAGATTGGTTTTACCAAAATCATATACTCCATCTTCTGTCACTAAAGAGCCATCATCCAGAGACATATTTGGACTGTATACAAGTTCTTTTCCATTCATATCCATTGAAATCTCAATGTTTGAAACAATGTCGCTTTGATTACAGCGAACTACTACTACCTCTCCTGGTGTAGCTTTGTAAAGAAGCTTTCCTCTCTTTGGATAAACATCCGGATCAAAGTCGCCCCAATCTTGTTCATAGACACTTATTACATATCTTTCATCAGCTGGTACAAGCACATAAACTTCTTCTCCTGGTTGTTTTACTACATGACATTTACCAAGCTCTCCCATAAATTTAAGGTCACTGAATTCCTTTTTAGTATCTTCAAAAACGTCTACCAGGTACTCACCCGAATAATTACCTGCACTTCCTATATATGCAACACCAAGTTCTGAACCTTTTGACTTAATTTCTCCTCTAAAGTATTTTTCAAGACTGTCTCTTGCATCATCGCTAAATATTACCACATCGCTTTTCTCTATATTCATCTTTGCCTGGTCAAGACAATATTCATAGGAGATTTTCATGCCTCCGTTATATATTCCGCTGGCAAAAATCTCTCCATTATCTACTTTCAGACTCCAATCCCCCATGTACCTTGATGTATATGCATAGATATTTCCATGCTGATAAGTTAACAATACTAACGAAAGATCGTCATTTGTTGCATTACGCAATTCCATAAGACACTCTGTATAGCCATCTCCATTAAAATCCATATAATTATAGCTTTTAACATATACATACATGCCATCTGTATCGTCAAACAGGAGTCCATCTGTATCCATAAGTTCATGAATACTCATTTTATTTGGCTTAAAAATATAATCCTTAAGCACATAGTTCTCGGTAGGAACCCAATAGACCTCTACTTCTTCATCTACGATTTTGTGTATCATGTCCTTGAACTCGTCATCTGTAAGCTCTTCTCTGCCTGCCGCATATGCAGGTCCTAAATATGCAAGAATCGGATACGTATATTTTGGGCTATAGTACTTAAGCTGTTCAGAGCCCTTTACAACTTCTGATACAGGTATTGGATCTGCTTCTAAATCCATTTCATACCTGCTCATTAAATCATCCTCGAAGGAGAAATCTTCATCAGCTACTATCTTTCCATCAACAAATAGGCTCTTTGTCATATATCCGGAAGCCATATGCATAGAATACTCGATGATTCCATTTCCATCTGGATTAGAATAGTACTGAAGTCTTCCACTAAATTCCTCTCCAGCATACTTAACTTCGTTACCATCCCAATAGTAAAAATCACTCATATAATCGTTTTCATTAGAGCCACGCTTAACTATTAATTCTGGGATTCCATCTTTGTCCATATCATAAAGATAGTAATTAGCATCCTTAATTTCATCGTGGACATATTCTGTCCCATCATACATAGAATCCAGAATATCCTTATATGCAATCTGCCATTCTTCTTTCGCATACGCCTTAAATACTTCATCTGAAAGCTGAATAGCATCCATACATGGATCCACACCATCTGTGTCTGCCTCTTCTACATCGGACTGTTTCTCTTTATCATCTTCATTTTTAGACGTATCTGCCTCTTCTTCAATATTCGACTGTTCCGTAGCTACCTCCTGCTGATTATTATTTTTCTTACCACAACCAGCTATCGATAAAACAGCCATAAGGCCTATAAGTACAACAATTAATCTTCTTTTCATCCTATCCTCGCTCTAGTCGACTGCAAATACATCTACAACCGATTTGATATTATTTTTTTCATCTACCCTTATTTCCCACACATCTGAACCACCAAATCCCTGGCAGTAATATGGACCATTTGGATCCGAATCATCAGTAATCGAACAATGATCAATATATCTCGCCGCCCATAGTAGTGGGTCACAGCCATCATCATTACAAGGAACACCGCTTGCTACTACTGTAGTATCACTAAGATGATATATTATTCCATCTAAATCCTTAATATAGAGATGTAATGGTCCCTCCCATCTAAAGCTGTCTAGCGAATCTATGTATAAATATTCTACTGATGTTTCCTCTGCTTTAGTGGCTGTATCATACGCTTCCTGTGCAGTTTCATCAAATTCGCAGCCGACGAAATCCGCCTCATGTACTCTGTCTGGATATAATAATGTACCAGCAAGATTTTTAAATTCACTATTTGCAAATGTAAGAGTTCCTCCCATCGTCTGTATAAGAACATCACCTGTTGTATCCCTGAAGGTGGAATTTGTAAACGTAATACCATATGCATCACTACTCTGTACCAAGCTGTCAACACAATTAAGTATCTCACAGCTATCCGCAAAAAGTGTTGTTGAATCCAAAATACTAATACCCATTGCAATATTATTACCGTCAAACTTACAGCAATCCAGTTTCATATCCTTACATCTGCTCATTACTAAGGTTGAGCACATATATTCTCCATCCTTTGCAATATTCTTAAATACAATTCTGTCCAAAGTAATATTCTCACACTGACCAAGATTTAAGACATTACAATCTGGAGTATTGTTTACTATTATTGCAGGGTTATCAAATTCTTCAGCTCTTAATATACAGTCATTCAAATACGCAATACTAAAATATATTCCTTCTTCGTCTTCAACATATGCTCCCCCATCATACATTGTTGCTGCATCATTATTATCATTCCAATCGTAATGTGGAAGTTTTGATACATTCTTTTTTACCCATTCACTTATATTGTATTCACCTGGCGCCAAGTAAATCACCGTATTGTCAGCCAAATTCTCCATTAGTTCATCAACACCATTAACATGAATAACCTCGATACCGTTAATATACTCACTATCAAGTTCTAGTTCTGACCAACCAAATTCACCAGCATTCTTTATCTCATCACTAAACCCAATACTAGCTTCTCTCTCAGCTATCTTGTTATTGATTTCATTCAAAGAATACAGTTTCTCACCGACATTATTAAACAAGTTCTTCGCTATACGTTCATTTTCTTTGAAGTCCACTCCGTTAGATTCTTCATCTGCTTCTTTCTGGGCGCAATATAATGTTCTTTTTTCATACTCATCAAATTCACTGCCATCAATATTTAATTCAAAAGCATATCTTCTTAGATAAAGAGTTGAAAAATCCTCTTCTGTAGTAGCCACTGCATCATCGAAGCGCCTAGGAAGCATATTCAATGCCATATAACTGATTTCTCGAGTATAGTCAAGCACATATCTCGCATTTTCATCAAGAAATCCTATCTGGTATCCGCTACTTGCAGCTCCATAGCTTGCAGTGCCTTCAACTACACCTGCAAGATTCTTGATATTCACATATGATCGGTAGTAACTTTCATCCATATATGTAAGTTCTAATTTGTTATCAACTTCTTTAATAACATAGTACCTTTCTAACTGGTCCCATTCATCAGCAAATGTAGCCTTCAGCGCAAGTTCTGGAATCCCATCCATACCACAGTCTATATATGCATATTCTGCTTTCTCAAAAGGGAATGAAGCGGACCCTAGTTTCTCTATTTCCACTACCTGTTTAAAGAATTCCTCAATAGTCATACAGTTATAATCGCCAAAATAGGTATAATCACCATCCTCAGATCTTTTTATAAAGTCATATTTATCTACATATACCTTCTCATCTCCGGCAATAAACGCTTCAAATTTAAGTCTTGACTCATCGGCTTCATTTAATTTTTCTACCACCTCATCAGCTTTATCTTCTTCTACTTCAGTAGCAACTTCCTCGACAGGATTATCAACTTTATTTTTCTTTCCACAAGCACTAGTGGCAATTGTAATTGCCATCATACAAAGAACTACTATTGTTTTTCTTTTCATAACTTTTTTATGCTCCTCAACTTAATCACATAAAATGGACATAGAACAACACAATAATTGTATAAAATTAAAAATATAAATACTTCCCCAATTATGTTAGGTTTTATTATGTTTTATCTAATTAGTAGGCACTACTATTCCTGATTTTACAGCCTGTATTGCTAGGTCTGTACGCGTACTACATCCGCTTTTTGTAAGAAGGCTATTCAAATGGAATCGAACAGTATGATAACTAACACCAAGTTTATCCGCTATTTCGCCATCAGTATAACCATTAACAAGCATTCTTAAAACATCCATCTCTCTGTCTGTGAGTTCTGTATTTTTCACATGACCAACCCACACCTCTGGAGCCTCGTCTGGATATATATTCTCACCCGCCATAGTTCTGTTCATAACATCAATCATAGGAGCATCCTGTACTTCTTTGTACCAGAATGAATCAACACCTATTTCTCTCGCTTTTGCTAAGAAAAGAGCGTCAGGCATGGATGTAACAATGATAATTTTAATAGTCGGATATGATTTTTTTATTTTAAATGCCGCATCCAATCCGCTATATCCATCAGCCATTACAACATCCATAATTATCAAGTCAACACCACCACGTGCACAGTACAAATCCGCTAATGTAGCCGAATTAATACTAGCTATAAGTTCAAATCCTTCTGCATTATTAATAATACTTTCAAATAATTGTCGTGGGAGAATCTGATCATCCACTACAAGCACTTTTACTGCCATTAGTCTTTCTCCTTGTGTAACTCTATTGTCAGTATATACTGACCTGATACTGTTATCTGCATTGTCCCGCCTGCCTGTTCAACCAAATTTCTAAGGGAACTAAGTCCACCTTTTTCAGATATTTTATCTACTGGCACTGCTCCATTGTTGGTATAAACTATTCTATATCCATCCGCTGTATTACTTATTTCTACAAATAACGTGTCCCCTCCAGCATGTCTTATTGTATTAGTCAAACATTCATGCATAGCTGTTGCAACAATATGACGGCTGCGACCATCATTCGGTAATTCACCTTTAATATCTACCTTCATACCGATATCAGTCGCAGTATTCATAATCATTTCATATTCATCATATTGAACTTCCTCAGATTCTTGCCTTAAGAATCGCACGTTGTTTCTAAGCCCCTCAATTAGGTGTTCCCTTTCTTCAAGCGTTCCTCCGCGGAGTAAATACTTCTTCGTAGCTAACAGGCTACTTCCAAGTTCATCATGAATTTTGACTTTAGCATTAAGAACTTCTCGCAATGCTATAACTGATACCATTTCTTTATTGTATGACGTCAGCTTTTCATTAATTTCTTTAAGTTCCTCTTCTTTCTGCATAAGCATATTAGTCTTTTTATACTCTTCAGAAATATCAAATGCAGTAGCTAATTCTACTTCTTCAGAGTCAATAATACAGCTATCACTATAAACAGATATCGCTCTTTCACCTGGTAGATGAATAACTGACCCCATAGATAAAATTTTTTCAAATGTAATATTACCATCCCTAACAGGTTCTCCTGTTAGTTCCTCGCAAAAGTCTGTCATTGCTTTATTAATAAGCAAAATACGTCCACTTTTATTGTAATAACAGACTCCAAACGGAATCTTATCTACTGCATGCTTAACAGATAAATTAGTGATATGTTTTCTCTGCCAAATGTATGCCTGATGAACACGATATATTCCAAGCGTACTTATAACCAAGCACAATATTACTAACACATAAAATGGTATAGACGCGGTAACATTACTCATATGGCACTGTAAAAGAACGTATATAAAGATTGTTGTGCCTGTGAGTAATACATCTATCTTTTTTTGTTTCATATAAATATTCAGTGCAATAAGGAATATAAAAAGCCAAAGAAGAAGTAACACCCATGCACCAATCAACCCATTTATAACGACCGTATTATGCGAAAGTCCCATCATATCGAAACCTCCTCTCGCAATACAAACTCATCTATCGGTTCATCATCGACCATTATTCTTGTACTAATTTTCTCATTATTTACAGTAACAACCACCATTATTGAAGTCATAGATGATATATGTTTCTCGACTATTGACTCAAAATGTTCATATACTCTAATAACTTCATCCGCCGGATAATCTTCACCATCATCATTTCCAACAACAGCCGTTTTAATATCACATAGTTGTAAATATGAAGCCGATTCGCTCATTGCAAGCTTAAGTTCCGACATTGGAAGTCTCTCCATGTCTTCTTTCATTAGTTCCATATTACATCGTCTTTTAATATATGTATTAAGCACTGCCACATATGGAAGTGCCTTATCAACAGCATCTTTAGAAGTATCATTCAATAGACTTTCAACCTCAACAAGCTGTGGAAGAACAATTTTTGTTATATTGTCATACACTCTATTTCTTGAATTAAGTGTCTCCTGTTCCTCCTTTGTATTATTTTCCGTTTTCAAGTAATTAATACGATTCTTAAGCTGCTCTGTTGCCTCCTCAAGCTGTTCATTAAGCCTGTGGAGTTTAGTCATATCAACAGCCCATGTTATTTCTCCACCCAGAATAGGAAATGTATTAATCTGTATATGTTCAGTGTCTGAAAAACGGTGTTCTGAAGCTAACACCATACCACCTTCGTTTTCTCTTAGTTCAACTGGAATAGGCATGTGTTGTAAAAGACTCATATAACCTATATTAGAAGGGATTAACCCGATTAAAATACAGCTTTCGAGAATTCCAATAACTATGAATGCATACCACTCAGTCATATTCCAGATTCGTATATCATTAACAGATAATAGCCTCGTAGTTTCTGCAACAATAATTCCTATAACACCAACCATAAAAATAGCAAGAGGAATCCAACTGAGTCTTTTGATAGATAAAAGCTGATTTTTACGAATAATATTAATAATTGAAGCTATATATAGTCCTGTCATATACAGAACAAAAGCAATAAAAATTGGTCCATAGCTGCTATTATTATCGGGATTTGTCATGTCATTAATTCGAAAAGCCCCAAAGTGAAAATCATTCGTTACAAACCCAACACATAATAGTATCCCAATAAAAATTAAAGTAACGTTATGTTTTTGCTGATTTGAGGTATAAATGCACCTAGAAATAACATAGAAGAAAAATGGAATCCATATCATTGGAACATAGTACCAATACCAAACATTACGAAATAGCGCCTCATTAGGACGAATAAGCTTATATCTTTCAACCTGAAAAATAAGGTATAACAGAAGCATGCTGGCAATTAATAAAAGGTTGTTTCTTACACGTTCATGAATAATACGTAACTGAATACTCATTGCCCAAATCACAACAACTGCTCCATAGTAAATCTGCACAATACAAGTTGCAAATCTTTTTCCATATAAAGAAACATGAAGAATTCCACCAAGGATAAACGCACATATTAACAGTACTATTATCAAGTACCTATCTTTTAAACTATTCATGCACATTCTCCTTTCCAATTAAATCTATGCTTATTATATCCTATCAAGCACTTCTCTCAAACCTAACAATATTGGGGATGTGTCATATCCTGGTATTTGCTATCATATCTGTTATTAACATATTACATTAGGAGGAATCTCGTATTATGAAAAAAACATTTAAGGAAATGCTTGTAACGATATTTGTCGTATCAATGTTACTTGCAGTAATCGGATGTGGCAAAAAAGAACCTAAACCAGAATCAAATACTGAGGAAATTACTGAAGCCAGTGTAGAAGAAACTTCTGAAACCGAAGAAACTGATCTTATGGAAGAAGTGGCAGAAGAAATAATCCCTGAAGACACCGAAACTCCAGTACATAAATTTTGGAACGGTGATTGGTATGGATACATATGGATTGCAGAAGCTGATGGTGGTCTTGCACAATGGCAAAATAGCTTTTGGGATGCAATGGCAACAATCGATGTAGCTGAAAACGGAGATGCTGACATGCTTTTCTGGTATGAAGGCCTTAGTCGTGAAAACCCTGCTGGTCAAGTACAGTTAACGATTTCTGAAGACAGTGGTAGCGGTGAAATGGGTGCTGCGATTTCCGAGTCGGGATGGATTTTCGTAGATAGCGATACTGGTAATGGCGATATCCATCATGCTGACTGGATAATTGACCCTATGACAGATGTAACAAGTGTCAAATTCGGTAATGATATGATTCATTTCTATGGTGAGTACGTAGAAGGTGACGGCAGCATGAACTATCATTTCTTCTTAAGAAAATGGGGATCATATTGGGACGATGTTGCAAAGGATGAAGAAGAACTCATTCCTCGAGGATATGAAATATGGTATAAGCCACTGATAGATGAAGGCTATGCAATGCCTAACAATTTCGGTGATGAAGGTACTGTTAAGATGGGGGATGCTACTACTGATTCTTCTGCATCATCCACTTCAGCTGAATCTTCTGATACAGAATCAAGTACTTCAGCTGCAACTAATACACAAACAACTGGCGGATATGAAGGTGGAGAACTTGTTCTTGTCGATGATGAATACTGCACGATTACAGTTACTGGAACCGGTTGTAATCCTAATAATGATGCTTGGATCGGATATGTTATGGAGATTGTAAACAAAACTGATGATAGTCTATACTTCACATCATATGCAGAGCCCGACCTTAATGGACAGAAAATATCTGATCTCGGCAAGGGCAATACCTGCTTCTATGGTGGCGCAGTAACTAAAACTCATATGGGATATACTCTTAAGGGTGGAAAAACAATGAACGATGCTTGTCTCGCTATTGATGGTGTTACAGATATATCTCAGCTTGGTAATGTTCAAGGTTATATCTCTGTATCTAATAACGATACTGGAGAAGTGATAAATAATGTACCTTACTCTTTTTAATTAAACAATTTAACAGTCAAACCAACATATAAAAAAGTCTTTATTATAGTCATAAATTAATGAAAATGCCGGAGGAATTTTTCCCCGGCATTTTCTATTGTATACCCAATATATAAAAAAGCTGCTCAAATTGTACAGTTTAAGAATGAACTTACGAAATATCAAAGACGTGAATCAGATAAGAATAATGCTAGATAATGTTTATCAAAGCCTTGGTTTTACAGCCTAAAACCCGCATAAATAAAGGAAAGGAGCGAGGCACTGATCACTAGGTCCCATCCTAGATCCCTACCAACCACTCAGTTATTTTTCTCAAAATATGTCTGAACACCAAATGTTGATGTTCTATTTGTTAGATAAAATTACAATTTTTATAGACTCTCAACATATGATAAAAGTCTATCTAAGCTCTTATTTTGGTTTCTCGTTTCTAAAAACATTCCCGCAGTGTACCAGGAATGCGTATTTTTCTCATCCTCTACAGAATACAATTCACATTTATTCCCTATCTCTGTAGCTTTTTTACAAAACATTTCAGCACATGAATAATCAATTAATCCATCATGTTTTCCACACTGGTTTATAACAAAGGTAATCTTACCAACATCCTTGATGAAACGATGCCTGGACTAACCACCGTTCTACCTTTATTTTATCAAACGTATCAAAATAACCTTGATGCTTGATTATTACATTTCTTATTTCTTTTGCAAGTCTTCCAGATAATGTAATTTTATCTGGAGCTTCTTTTCGGTTTACCACAACTGTATCATGGTTTATAGAACATTTATTGTAAAAATTGAGCTAGGATTTGTTTTTGATAAAAGCTATTGGGGAAAAGGCTACGCAATGGAAGTACTGACAGCCATCATTAGCTATGCGAAATCCGAACTATCAGTAACTTCTATGTGTGCCAATGTTCATAATGATAATATTCGTTCAAAAAAACTATTAGAAAAATTATCTTTTAAATATGATCGTGAAAATACAATCGATTCTAAATTATATAGTAAGTTCATTCTAACTAATCTTTAGTATCTATCATTCACTTATTAAACGCCTCTATTTAGTAAATGCAGTAAATAAAAGTATTCCACCTGATACTATTAAAAGAACGTATACAAGCTTTAGGAATGTCTTCTGCTCTATCTTGTTAGCAATTTTGTTACCAAGGAAAATTGCACCAAATACAGGAATAATAGATAATGCCGTTAGCTTCATAACATATCCTGTATAGAATCCCTGCGTAAACATGTTATAGCACAAATATATATTAAGCACTGTCCATACTGGTGATACAGTAGCTCTAAATTCTTTTTTGTCCTTAATAGCTCCTGTTGCATAAAGTGCGATGAATGGTCCGCCACTTGTGAACATTCCCTGCATTATTCCTGCAAAAAGGAGTGCAACATAATTCCATGGAGATTTCAAGTCTTTAGTGTTTTTTCTAACAAGCTTCTCTACTCCAATAAGTACTACAATTGTTCCATATAAAATCATAAGACTCTTTGTAGGAAGTATTGAAAATAGCCATACGCCTGGCATCATACCTGCAAACATAAATAAAAGCATTATTCCAAGTTTTTTCCAATTAACATACTTGATATTTTGAATAGTAACGATTGCTGTAACTATAAGCAAAATAAAAGTAATAGACGCTTTTGCATTTTCAACGCCAACTAAAGCCATTGAAGGTGGAATCGCTATAGGCCCACCTGCAAATCCCGTAATCGCCTGGATAGTGTTTGCTATAACCTGGATAATTACAAATAATAATTCTTTCATAATACACCTATAAAAAGGGACGCAACAAATTGCGTCCCCTAAAGTAACAATTTAATTAACTATTAAGCTGCTGGATGAAGTAATGCATTAAGGCTTGTTACGAATGCTGTCATATTTCTAGCAGCGATGAATAAGAATATAGCAATAACGAGAACAACTAAAATGTTGAACCATGTCTTATTAACATATTCCTTCATGATCTTCTTATCATTAGCAACGATTAAAAGAAGAACACCTGTGATTGGAAGTAAGAATGCGTTAGCAGCCTGAGCGAAAAGAATAATCTGTGTTGGTGATGCACCAAGAACACATGCTGCGAAGATACCGAATACTAAAACGATTCCCCAGAACATCTTGAACTTCTTATCCTTAAGGTCTTCTGACCAACCAAGGATACCTGTTGAAGCAAATGCTGCTGCCATTGGAGCTGTAAGTGTTGATGAAATACCAGCACAGAAAAGTCCAACACCAAAGAACATTGTTGCCCATGATCCAAGAAGTGGCTCTAAAGCCTTCGCCATGTCTGCACCTGACTTAACTTCTGCACCTGTCTTACCAATTGTAGCTGCTGCACAAATGATAATTGCCATTGAAATAAGTCCGCCAAGACCGATTGAAAGAATTGAATCAAGTCTTGAATTAGCAAGTGCATCCTCTTTATTTCCATCATTAGCCCACTTTGTAGCAGCTGATGATGCATGAAGATAAATATTGTAAGGAACAACTGTTGTACCCATTAAAGCTGCAACTGTCATCCATGCCTTATCAACATCAGGAACCTTAAATCCAAATAATCCCTTGAACACTTCGCCCCAGTCAGGACCAACAGCAATTGCACAGATGAAGAATACAACACCCATGATAACTACTAATGCTGTAAGGAACTTCTCAATGTTCTTGTAGCTTCCTGACCAAAGAAGTGCAAATGCAATTACACCAAGAATAAGTGCAAGTATAATCTTTGCTGTGTTACCTTCGAGTGCAGGAGCTGCTGCCTGGATACCCATGATAGAACCTGTAAGGTTACCTGTTTCATAAGCAACGTTACCGATGAATACAGCTGCAATAACTAATATTGCAAGGAGTACTCTTGCTACCTTTGAAGTAAATTTCTCACGAAGTGCCTGTCCAAGGCCAAGTCCTGATACGATACCAAGTCTTGCTGCCATTGACTGCATGATAATTACTGAGATTACTGATAAAAGCATTGCCCACAAAAGTGTATAACCGAAGTTAGCACCTGATGTTGAACAGCTAGTAACAGTACCTGGTCCAATAAATGCTGCTGCTACGAGAGCACCTGGACCAATGTTTTTAAGTCTTGTCTTGAAGTTGTCCATAATTATTCTCCTTAAATTTTTTATGCTAAAATCTCTAACATTTCCGTATTAGCAGATTATTGCACTAATTAATACTGTTTTATCACATTATGATTAACTAATTTTACGTTTTGTTTACACAAAACTCTTGATTGGAGCTATTTCTACTCCATTTTTTGTAAGCTCTTCTCTTATTTTCTGTACGAAGAGAAGTGCCTTCGCCCCATCACCATGTACACAAATGGAATCTGCTTTGATGTCGATGTCCTTACCTGAATAAGCTGTAACCTTTCCTTCTTTTACCATACGAAGTACTCTCTTAATAGCTTCTTCCTCATCAGTGATCATAGCACCTTCTTTTGTACGAGCTCTAAGTGCTCCATCTTCCTCATATGCTCTATCTGCAAATACTTCACTTGCTGTTCTAAGACCGATAGACTGAGCTGCTTTTATACTCTCACTTCCAGCAAGTCCCATGAGAATGAGATCTGGATTAATTGCCTTAATACCCTCTGCTATAGCTAACGAAAGATCTGCATTCTTAGCTGCTGTGTTATAAAGTGCTCCATGAGGCTTAACATGCTGCATCGTCATGCCCTCTGCTTTACAGAATGCCATCAAAGCACCAACCTGATACATAACATATGCCTTAGCTTCTGCTGGAGAAAGTGCCATATTTCTACGTCCAAATCCCTGAATATCTGGGTATCCAGGATGTGCGCCTACTTCTATTCCTGACTCCTTAGCAAAAGCTACTGTCTTACCCATAACGATTGGGTCTCCGGCATGTGAGCCACATGCAACATTAGCTGATGTAATGAGCTTAATAATTTCTGAATCATTGCCAATCTTGTAGCTTCCAAAGCTTTCTCCAAGATCACAGTTTAAATCTACTTTACTCATTTATTTATTTGCTCTCTTTCTATTTTATATTTTTTTATGATTTTGCATTCTTGTGTTATGTTTTGGACTATCAGACTGTATTTTTTACTCTTTTAAGTCTACATTCTTAACATCAAGAACAAGCATATAGCCTGGGGCATGTGTAATTGCAAGCTTAGGCTTAACGTTCATTACTATTGACTGAGGTGTAACGCCACATGGCCAGAACACTGGAACTTCACCTGGATTAATTGTAACTGCATCACCAAATTCAGGCTTATTAATGTCCTTAATTCCAATCTGCGCTGGATCACCAATATGAATTGGGCTTCCATGAACCTTAGGAAGCTGCGCTGTTACTGTAACTGTTTTAACAAGCTGCTTAGGATTAATAGGTCTCATAGAAACAACCATTTTTCCTGAGAATTTACCAGCTGGTACACAATCAATTCCTGTCATATACATAGGAACATTACGTCCTTCTGTATTATGTCTAATTTCAATTCCTGCATCAATCATTTCTGATTCGAAACTGAAAGAGCATCCTATAATAAATGCTACAAAATCATCCTGCCAATATTCTGAGATATCTGTAACTTCTTCTGTCAATACGCCGTCACGATATATTCTGTACTTAGGGAAATCTGTTGCTATATCACAGTCTGTTGCTGTGAATTTTGTCATTCTACTACCAACATCTGTAACCTCTAATAAAGGACAGGCTTTTGGATTTCTCTGAGCAAATAATAAGAAATCATACGCTTCTTCTTTAGGTAAAATTATAAGGTTTGCCTGAGCATAACCTGGGCAGTATCCACTTGTTGGCTCTACAAATTCACCTTTTCTTGCAAGAAGTCTTAATTCTCTAGGGCTGATATTTATATCTACTGACATATGTACCTCCTTTTATTGTCGTCATTAAGCATTTACAAAAATCGATTTAATCTTATCCCAAAATGATAGCTTAGCCAAATCATCCTTGAGTTTACTGAAATAATCAAACTGCTGAATATATAAATCCTGAGCTTCGACAACTGATATCTCTTTGAAATGGATCTCAGTTCCAGCTACACTCTGAACAAATTCTGGCACATCGATACCTATTACTGTTCCTATTTTTGTATAGCCACCTGTTGTCTGTCTATCTGTAAGCATTACAATCGGTGTTCCAGAACCTGGCACCTGAATAGCACCAAGAGATATTCCATCAGATGTGATATCAGCACCATCAACATGTTCTATTTCCGGGCCTTCCATTCTGTATCCCATTCTGTCGCATTCAGATGTTGGCTTGTATGTACCATTTAAGAAAGTTTCTATTCCCTTTTTAGTAAATGCATCCTTCTGCAGACCAAGTATTACGCGGATTGTTTTTTCTTTATCTGCAAAGTTTTCAGGAGTAAGTTCTCTTTTTTCAAAATTAGGAAGAGCCTTGATTTTCTCCCTAAATCCTATATTATCGCCTTCCTCTAATGCTCTACCCTGCACACCGCCTATTCCTGTACGAGTGTTTGTTGAACGACTTCCCATAACCTCTGGAACATCTAACTTCTCTGCAAATGCGATATAACCCCATACACCACCTTTTGCAAATCCAAACTCCAGTACATCATCCTTATAAACCTTAATAGCCTTATAGTTAGGTACTGGTTCTCCATTAATCTTAGGTGAAAAGTCAGCTCCTGTAATTGCAATATGTGCTGTTGATGTGAATCTAATTGTAGGTCCCATCAGCATGAACTCAATTACAGCTTCTCTAATATCATTATTTACTAAAACATTAGCATTACTTGCCGAACGCCTGTCTACTACGCCTGATACAGTAACACCAGAATTCTGATATCCATATCTACCATAATCCTGAATTGTTGCAAGTATATGTCTACCGTAAAAATCGGCTTTTTCTATGCAAATTCCCATTTGATAATCCCTTTATTTTTACTTAAGCTTTTTGTATTTCTACAGGACATTCATAGTTACCCTGTTCAATTAACATTTCAATTCTAGTATAATCTGCTTCACTAATTGGAACGAACCGGATATAATCTCCTGCTTCATAAAGAATTGGTTTTCTCTTTCTCGCATCATATGGTCTTACTGGTGTGCATCCTATAAGTCTCCAACCAGCAGGGGATGACATAGGATATATTCCTGTCTGCTTGTTAGCAATTCCTACTGATCCTGCAAGAATCTGTCCTCTTGGCTTTGGAAGTCTTGGCATTGCAATTCTCTCATCCATCCCACCAAGATATGCAAATCCTGGCTGGAAGCCAAGCATGTATATGAGATAATCTCTTCCTGAATGAATACTGATTACTTCTTCCTTAGTCATTCCTGCATGCTGTGCTACATCTTCTAAGTCCTGACCATAGTAGCCACCATAGCAAACTGGAATTTTAAATATCTTCTTATCAACAGCCTTGATATCTCCAGCTCTATTCAGTAATCTCTCAGCCTTCTCCATCATCTCACCATATCTAATAATAAGTGGACTATAATGAATAAGTACTGAACGATATGTCGGAATTATATCCACAACTCCTGGTATATTCTCTGCTTTTAACACCTCGTAAAAAGCTTTAACCTTCGCATTTATTGAAGGATCAATCTTATCCTCGAATTCTACAACTATAGCTGTATCTCCGGATGTAATAATTCTTGGGTATTCCATTTTTCTCCCTCTTACAATTCATTTTTCGAATTATAGTTATACTGTTATATAATAAGCCGACTATGGATGAACCATGTCGGCTTCGTTGCTCTTATTGTTTATATTTTATAAATAAATTGTATTTTAGTCAAGAAAAGCCAATTTTTTGAGTATGGGCAGAATCACAATACTGTTGCATTCTATATCAGAAAGTTCGATATTAAAAAATTTTAACATAAATACTTCTCATGCGACAGTTTCACATTCTTCTGATTTACCTGTGCATATATTAATGTCGTATCAATCTGTGTATGTCCAAGAAGTTCTTTTACTTGTTCTATTGGCATACCTTTATCAATCGCTCTTGTTGCTGTCGACGCTCTAAATTTATGAGGATGGCAATCCTTTACACCGCTTCTAACGCCAAGATCGTGTATAATTCTCTCAATCCCACTTATTGACATTCTATCATGTGGTCTTTTCATAGATACTATCAACGCCTTGTTATTATCATTTCGACTTTCAAGATACTGTGTTAAATGTAATTTAGCCCTTGCATCTAGATAAGTGATTCTTTCTTTATCACCTTTACCATGAACCTTACATTCTTTCCTTTCCAGGTCCACATCTTCAATGTTCAATTTATGGAGTTCCCCAACTCGCATACCTGTTGAATTTAGCAGATCAACAATAGCCAATTCCCTAATGTTCTTGCAATAGCATCTAAGGTGTTCCAGATTATCATCTGAATATACTCTTTTTACAACCTTCGTATATTTTATCTTGTGAATTCGTGCCATAGGATTTCTAACAAGGTATTCCTCCTCAACTAACCAGTTAAAAAACGATGATAGGTGTCTTCTTTTGGTATCCATAGCATAATTATTGCAATTATGCTCTTGCTGCACCAAATTCATAGCATTCCTTAATTGTTCGGTAGTAATACTTTGTATAGAACCTTCACAGTACGATAAAACTCGGTTTATTGAATTAACATAGCTATCCATGCTTTGTCTTGATTTTCCCTCAAGTATCTTTGCTGAAATAAGCATTTCCACATAATATGAATAATCATGCTGAACTTCCTCAGTTTTTCCTTCTACAAGATTAATTATCAGCACTTTTTGAAGTTCTCTTAATTGCTCTGCCGATAGATACTGTGACATCTGATTAATAATGTTAAAAATAGCTGCGTTCATTATGTACCTCCTAAAATTTGATAGTACATAAATCTTACAACCATATAGCCTAACATTATAAAACGGATAGAACCATTAATATGATTCTACCCGTAAATTTTTAGCTATAGTACACGAATATCAAGCTATAACTTAGCCCTATAAAATATCAAGTTTCCTAACCATCTACATTACCGAATTTCATGCCGCATAATCCACTTTTTCTATCGCATCATCCCGGCATACTTGGATTCAACTGTCTATAAAGAACTGTTTTTCTTCTGCTTTCTCCGAATCAGGAATACAATACATGCGCCAATTACTACACCGATCGTGTTTAAGATCAAATCATCAACATCCGTATGTCTTCCGAGGAAAAAGAGCTGAGTCACTTCGATAAGCAGAGTAAACCCGGCACCTGCTAATATAGTCTTTTTAATCGTATCAAGTTTTCTGAAGCAAATTGGCCATACGATCCCAACCGGTATGAACATTGCAATATTCGCAATAATATTCATCTGCCATCCATGATACCGGTCAACAAGAAAGTAAAATGGAATGATATTGATCATATCACGTATATCATCTTCAAAGCCTACCCTTAATGTCTGTATCTTTCCATTCTCAAGATGGAATTCGAAGCATACAAATCTGCAAATAACAACGATACACACATACACCAAAAGCAGCTGGATTTCACGCTTTACTGAAAATGTCTTCAATCTTATCGCTATGATACATCGAGTAATAATCCATATTATCGTTATAAATAGAAAAAGTTGAAAGTACGTGATCTCAATCATTATCTCCGTGGCTCCTTAAAAACTCCGATTCGTCTATAAAATAAGATTTATTGCTCTTTTATTATACCTATTTGTAGCTCGATATCAGAATATCTCTCAGCACTGTAAACTGGAATTCGTAATATATAGAGTGAAGAGTATCA
>JAUNIR010000161.1 GCA_030523345.1 Lachnospiraceae bacterium | reverse complement strand
AAGCTTGTAAGGCTGATCCGTAATTATATGACGAGTGGAAGGTTATTGTTCCGATACGTTTCTTATGTGGCTTGTCCATACTTATTTCTCCTTTCTCCTTTATGCTATAGCGCAAACAGCTTAATTAGATAATATTTAAGTAGTGATTTTGGAGTTATTATCGACGGCTTTATTTTTGCGTCTTTTAAATTCTTATACCCGATTTTTGCTAATTTTCTAGCTTTCTTGGTTCCATTTTGCGCCAGAATGATTCGTGTTTTCCAAAAGATTAGATTGCAAATTTTGGATTGAGTATAAAATGATTGTCGTCTCGTTAAGGCTCGGTGTCGCATCATGGTCTCACCAGACTTTACCAAATCATTAAAATTCTGCTCGTAATTATTTATATTTTTTGTTTTGCTTGCCTCATTGTATCTATAGGTATATAACTTATTTGGTATTGTGACAATTCTTATGCTTTTTCTCGACAAGTTGTCTAGATAGAAAACGTCATCTTCAAGGTATTTTAAATCTTCTCGAAATTTTTTTATGTTTTTATTTTTGATTGCTAAAAGTGGGGTGTAGCAGTCTATGTGTCTTTTTGGATTCGTTATCTGTTCAATAATATCAACATTACTCTCAAAACCTTTTATCGAGGTTTTACCGCCGTTTTTATCTATTCTGATACCAGAATACCTAATAAAATCTGGATAATTATTTTCTATGATTGCCTTATTTAGTACATTAAAAATATTCACCGTTACATCATCATCATCGTCGATGAAGATTATATAATCATTATCTGCATTTCTTATCCCGGTATTTCTCGCCGCGCTAACCCCGAGGTTTTCTTGGTTGAATACAATGACTTTTTTGTTATGGTTATGTATTTTGCTAAGATACTGTTCCGTGGCGTCGTTACTACCGTCGTTTATTATGATAATATTAAAATTATCATATGGTATCGTCAATAGTTTACTGACGATATTATGTAATGATGTGTAATTATTGTAGGTTGGTATGATAATTGAAAAAGAAGTGTTTTCTTTCCCCTTCATTTTAGTTGCCTTTCTCGTTTAGAAGCATATTTGATGATGGTATAAAATAGGTATTATATATCGGCCTAAACAGTTCTGTCTCACTCATACCTAGGAGCATATATATAGTTAACGCCAGTAATATCTCGCTATTTTTAGTCTCTAGCAGATATTTTGCATACTTTCCTATAAATATCCCTAGTGCAATTAGTGGGATTATTCCGTAAATAACTAAAAAATACATATATGCGTTATCGATTGGATAGTCAAGCATATCTTTTGTAACTCTAACATTGCCCACGAACCCAATACCGTATGTCTTATATGCTCTTGCGGCCAACCATAATCTGCCGGACAATAATTCATTTAGCCACTCCAGCCTGTTTGGTGTGGCGACATATGTAACCGTAGCAAAAAAACTGATCCCAGTGAGAACCGCAAAAAGACAAGAGGTCATTAGTATTTTTACCCTGCTTAATGCTTTCTCCTTTTGTTTCTTCTTAGTAAGAAGTACTAGTGCAATAATGATGCCTATTATTTGTGTTCTACTGCCAGCGACAAAATAGATAAAGAGGGATAGGATGATGGCTAAGGCAGTTTTGATAGCTAGTTTATCGTTGTTTCGATTGAGGAATAGGTAGTCTATATATATGCTTAGGATGTGACTGCTAAGCTCATTCGGATTGCCGAAGCCAAGTGTCTGTCTGACGGTGCCGTCTCTAATTAAGAGTGTTTCGGTACTCGTTATCCCTAGTATAAAGGAAAGAAAAACTATGATTAGCCCGATTGATTTTATAAGAATGTCGTACTTAATTAGCTTGTTAATATTTAAGCTTTTTGCAGCCAATATTGTAAGCCATATTACGGCTAGAAATAAATCTTTTGCGATAATACATGCAATAGTTATAAAGAGTGTTACAAAAAAGAATAGCGCAATCTTTCCTTTTTGTAATTTAGACACACTAGCTAAGGACAAAAAGCCAAGTAGTAATAGCGCTAGATGATATGTAAATCTGCCAAATATGATTGGCCCCAGGAAGTTTACTGTTTTTAGCATACTATGAAAGACCAATACCGTGTAGCATATGAAAAATAACACCGTTTTTGCAGATGCCTGTTTTTGCCTGACCTTTATGTTGTTTTTCATATTCAGGCGGCGAGTCACTTGTATAATTCTCATTTATTTATGCCTCATATGTACTTTTTTCTGGCAATATTATATTTAGGCTTCTTAGGATTTCTCTTTTGACGGCTTCTGGGTTTTCGATATCATCTACGTCGTTTAGGCACAGGATATGATATTTTTGCCTTGAGATGTAGGATTGCGCCTTTTTGTCATTTATTGCTATACTAGTACCAAAATGGGCATTTCTCTGTTCAAAATTACCAGATGCAAACTGCCAATAGTTGCAAAGCCAATGGCTAACATTCCTATTATAATCCCGGACGCGGCTATTGACAGTTTGCATTAGCATATCGGGCTCTTTTTCCCAAATAGTACTAAAAGTTTTTTTCATATAACTGATTGCAATATGATAATTTCTGAAGCCTACAAAACGATTATAAATTAGTAATGGATATGTAAAGATAATCCATTCGCACTGTTTAATGGAAAGAATCTTTAAGAGATTCTTCTTCTTGAATTCGTCAAAACTGAAATATTTGTCAATAATTGTTAAATTATTTGCAACGGTTTTATAGAAACCGTTACTTGCAGTGGGCATTATGGCAAAAAGCGCCATTGTGTTTACTGGCCTGCCGTTCTTGAAAAAATCAGTCGGTTTTACTGGTTTCGTAAGAAACATGTCATCATTAAATAATACAAATTGTTCTGATAACCCAGGAATTTTATGTATGCAAAGTTCTATTGCGTTAGAATTAAAAGTAGGTAATGAATTTGCCGGCATAAAGTCTGAATGCTTAACAATATTGAGTTTTGGATGCGTCGTATTTAACCATGTTGGTGTATGGCCGCATGTAACAAGGTGCACCTTATTGACCCATGGTGCGAATTTTTCTACTCCACGGAACCAATACTGAAAGTTTTCCCAATCTCGATATCGCTGGCTTCTATTATCCATATTGATAGTATCGTTTATGTTTTTAGTATATTTTTCTTTTTCCTTGCGCCATTCCTTGTCGCTTGAATCAACCCATAATACTACAAAATCGATTTTGCTTTGCGCTCTTTTTGACGTTTTCATTTCCAACTCCCCAGTTTTAGCCGTGCTATGACGGAAGATGCTGTATAGTTTATTGGTAAAATATGCAGCATTCCAT
>JAUNIR010000033.1 GCA_030523345.1 Lachnospiraceae bacterium | reverse complement strand
TCCTTAACTCCAAGTGCAGTTAATACATGACGAGTAAATTTATATGGACTTGCTGTCGAAACTATAACGCTCTTGTTATCCTGTTCAATATTAATATCTGCAGTTGCAGCAACCGCTGTATGAGTATCGATAACATATCCAGTTTCATCATATATTGCTTTTATTGTGTTAAAGACAGCCTCTTCATCTGCATATTCACCAATAAAGTCTGAAAGTTCTTCTTTCATTTCTTCAGTAATATTGTAGACACCCTTTGAAGAAAGATCATTCATTAGTGCTGCATTCTTCTTGGCATCATTTCCAGCAATGATATATATAAGTCTCTCTAAATTGCTAGAAATAAGTATATCCATTGATGGTGATGATGTGAGTATAAATTCACGATTTCTGTTGTACTCACCACTCATGAAGAAGTCAAAAAGCACCTTATTGTCATTTGATGCACAGATAAGCTTATCAATAGGTAATCCCATCTTTTTAGCGTAATAACCTGCGAGTATATTACCAAAATTACCGGTAGGTACAACAAAATTAATTTTATCTCCAGCTTTAATTTCTCCCTGCTTTACCATTCTTCCATATGCATATACATAGTATGCAACCTGTGGGAACAGTCTTCCTATATTAATAGAATTAGCATATGAAAAAACATAACCCTTACTGTCTAATTCCTTTTTCAATTCAGCATTGTTAAATATATTTTTAACGCCTGTCTGACAATCATCAAAATTTCCTTTTACAGAGACTACCTTTGTATTCTTGCCTTTTTCTGTAACCATCTGGAGTTCTTGAATCTTAGATACTCCACCATGTGGATAAAAAACAATAATTCTTGTTCCTGGAACATCTGCAAAAGCGGCAAGCGCAGCTTTTCCAGTATCTCCAGATGTTGCAGTGAGAATAACCACTTCTTTATCAATATTTTTTTTCTTTAGAGCTGTAGTTAACAAGTGTGGCAATATTGAAAGTGCCATATCTTTAAATGCAATTGTTTTACCATGGAAAAGCTCAAGAAAATATTGATTTCCTTTTTTCACGACAGGTGCCATCTCATCTGTGTCAAACTTGGAATCATACGCATTATTTATACAATTTCTGAGTTCATCTTCAGTATAATCAGTAAAATACTCTTTTAAAACTATATAGGCCGTCTCTCTATAGTCTAATTCGGCCAGTTTATCAAGCTCTATTGAAAGTTTTGGAAAAGTTTCAGGTACGAATAAACCACCATCATCAGAAAGTCCCTTAATTACAGCCTCTGAAGCTGTGAATTCCTTTTCAAAACCTCTCGTACTTCTGTACTTCATTTCATAATCTCCTCAAAAATATAATTCAGGCGTTATGCCTCATTTTCCTTGTTATCTGTTGCGTTTTCAGCCTTTAACGCGTCAGAAATATCCTTTTTATCTCTTAATTTTTTGCCCAAAATAACAGCAACCACTATAAGAACTAAAAATACTATCATTACTAATAAATATGACAAAAAAGCATTAATAAAAGAAATCATAATATATCTCCTTGTTTATAAAAATACAATATTATAAATATACCATTTATATATAAATATCTCAACTATACAGTATATTCGCCACTCTCAAGAAAACTATCGACTCTTTTTGATGCATTTAAAACAATTTTTTCATCATAACCAAGAGCCTTAAGTAATCTTATTGCGTTTCTTGAGTTTGCAGGTCCTTCTTTAATCTTAAAATCAAATTCAACATCATCTCCGCTTATTTTTTCGCTAAAATGATAATTATCATAAGATTCTTTTAGCAATTCTGTAAGTTCAATGTCATGAGTCGCCGCAAAGCATAGAGAATTGTCTGTTTTTAAGTTTAATAATATTTCTGTAGACGCAGCTATACGTTCTACCGTATTTGTTCCTCTTAGTACTTCATCAATAACACAAAATACAGGAATACTATTATCACTTGTTGAACATGCATCTACAATTCTTTTTAATGATTTAATTTCTGCTATAAAATAGCTTTCGCCTTTGTTTATGTCATCTTTTAGCGCCATAGATGAATAAATTCTGAAAAAGCACGCCTTATAAGTTGATGCGAAAACGAATCCAAAACTTTGTGCAAATATAATATTAACTGCTATCATCTTAAGAAATGTAGATTTTCCAGAAGCATTGCATCCTGTAATAAGTATATTTTTGTCTGTATTAATACTATTAATCACTGGGCTGTCAAGTAGCAAGTGATATCCGTCAACTAATTCAAAATGTTTGTTATTAGAAATGTCCGGTTTACATAACTTTAACTTTTTGCATAATAAATCATCTTTAATAGAACTAATACATATTGCCGTATCTAGCTCTCCAATAATATTATAAAACTTAATAGCATCCTCTCTATTATTAATAACGAATGATATCATGGAATTATATTTAATAATATCAACATGAAATATCATCCTTATATAGTCAAATAGAATTGACAAAGGATTACTCGTTGTCTTCGCACTTTCAGAAATTATATACGTCCCACGAATAAATGGTTTGTAAATATTAATTATTTCTTTTAATTGCTTTAATTTATTATTATATTCCGTTATATCAGTAATCTCGCAAACACGATATTTCCTTAACGATTTCAGCATTCGAATCAAATAATTAAATACTGTCAAATGACCAGCTATAATATTTTTTGTCTTAAAATAATCCGACACTGAGTATGCAATAAATCCAAAAAATGCGACAATTCCAGGTCCCGGAAAAATAAAAATCATAATAAACGAAATAATTATAAAGGCATCTATTATAATATGCTTTAAATTGTTACCTTGTTCTTCATCTTTAATAGACATTATTTCATCAACAAAATTATATTTTTTTAGTTTCGAAATATATAACAAAGCATCTTTTAAAGATTTATTATTCCTAAATATTGCAGCTTCATCTGTGAGATTTATAAAGCTATCATATTCCTCACACTTTTTTATATATGGTCTCTTAAGTCGATCCCTTAAAAAATATTCTCCTGCACTAGTATCACAATAATTAAGCCTTGAATAAACATCCTCAAGGCTTAAATCATTCCATGTTGTATTATCAATTTCGAATCTACTATTTAAATCCATACTATGATATAGCTTTTAATCTATTAATAATATCATTTGCTTCTTTATAAATATCCATTGGATCAACACCAATGTTATATTTTCCGTCTTCATAAAGAATTTTTCCAGCAACCATCGTCATCTTAACATTTTGTTTGCTACCACTGTAGACAATATTTCTCGCAATATCATTAAATGGCTGCATGTTAGGCTGATACAAATCAATCATTATCATATCTGCCTGTTTTCCTGCCTGTAATATGTCACAGTCGTCAAGGCACATAGCCTTTGCACCATTTTTAGTTGCCATTTTTAACACTTCAAGTCCATCTACAGCAGATGCATTATTCTCACGCAATTTAGCAAGTCCTGTAACTAAAAACATCTCTCTAAACATATCAAGACAGTTATTAGATGAAGGGCCATCAGTACCTAATGCTACATTTATTCCATTGTCAAGATACTTCTGAATTGGTGCTACTCCAGAAGCTAGCTTAGTATTTGATCCAGGATTTGATACTATTGACATATTTCTCTTTTTGAATATCTCAATATCTTCATCTGTTAAATGACAGCAGTGATATCCACCGCCACCGAAATCAAATAGTCCAAGAGAATCAAGGAATACTGTAGGTGTAACACCATATCTTTCTATGCAACCATCAACTTCTGATTTTGTTTCAGAATTATGAGTATACATTGGAGCTTTATACTTGTGTGCAAGTTCAGATAATTTTTCAAGTAGCTCTTTTTCGCATGTATATTCTGCATGAAATCCCATTAACTGTGTAGACAGAGGATTTTTTCCATTAATCTTTAAAAATCTTTCTTCAAACTCTTCAATTGATGGTCCGAATTTATTGATACCACTAACTTGAACAATTCTCATACCGCATTCAGTAAATGCATCTGCTATTGTATATGGTGTAAGATACATATCCATCGCTGCAGTAATACCACTAGTAAGGTATTCCATAATTGCAAGCTTTGATAATAATGCAACATCATCACCAGTCATATTTGCTTCCATTGGGAATATTTTCGTTTCAAGCCACTCCTGAAGTGGAAGTCCGTCTGCATATGATCTCATTGCAGTCATTCCAGAATGAGTATGTGCATTCTTAAATCCTGGCATAAGTAAATTGCCCTTACAATCTATTTCTCTATCAAATTTTTCTTCAGTTTTTATGCTCTCTCCAACATAAGAAATAATGCTGTCTTTAACATGCACCTCACCTTCAAATATCTCACGAAGGTCATGGTCTTTCCCCATTTCTTCTTCCATTGTAAGAATTCTCGCATTATAAAATCTGTAATTCATATATTCACTCCTTTACTGATATATAATTTCGGTATTTACAAGATTCAATTCCGCTGTAGTACCAATATCTGTATTACCATATGGAACAATTTCTTTTGACTTAAGTTCTGATAAAATAGCATTATATTCAATTTCTGAGAAATTATTAAATTTAGCGTCATCCATCGTCAATAAAACACCATCTTCTGCCGCCGTGTAATGTCTTTCAACGCCACCATTAAAATTGTCTTTATAATAATCATCTAAAACATCATATACCGATTTTTCCAGATTTTTGACTGTTGAAAAAACAATTGTTGGAGACTCATACGAATGATCATAGTCAGCACCTATCACAGCTCCACTTTTTTCTTCCGCTGCATTCATGACAGAGTTTCCACTAGCCCCTGCACATGCAAAAATCGCTTCAACACTATAATCGTAGAAAATTGCAGCCATATCTTGGACTTCCTGATCCTCAGAAAATTTACCAGTATAAGTATAGGCAATATATACCTTCTGTCCAAGCTCAATTCCAGCATAATCTGCCCCCTGAACAAACCCATATCCATACTTTATAACTGAATCCTCAGCCATTCCACCTAAAAATCCAAGTCTCTTATACCCATCTCTTACAGCTGCATAACCTGCAAGGAATCCTGCTTCTTCTTCTGAAAATGTAATTGGTACAACATTTTCCGCTATTGTAACATCTGTGTATTCAGCATCATGTGGCATACCATCAACTAAAATAAAATTTACTTTAGGATATTTTGAAGCACTATTATACACTGCTTCTTCTAACATATATGATGGACATACTACTACCTTTGCCCCATCAGTTATTGCTTTATCAATAGAAATCATGTAGCTTTCAGTTGTGCCGTATTCAGGGATGTAAAAATTATATTTTTTATTATTAGAATCACAATAATTCTTTAGTCCCAAATAACAGCCTTCATTATATGCTGCATCTTCTACAGTTCCACCATCAGTGATTAACGCTACTTCAACTTTTGCACTTGGGCTATTTTTACAGCCTGCAAAAATCAACAGACATATAAATAAAGCTGATATCAAAAATCTTTTCATAATATTTCCTCTATTATTGTTTTTATATCCATGTATTCAAAATTATCATAATGATATTTAATTTGTTTTATTTTACTATTTATATCATAACCATAATTATTCATAAGGAGTTCATCAATAATCTCCTCACTTCTTCGAAGATTCATTGTTAGAATCGATAACGAAAGTTCCTCTAGTATCGCCTTCTCTAGCTCAACTTCTTCCCTTTCCTCTATCTCATTATCATTATCCTCTAATAAAACATTTTCACTTTCAAGGTATTCCTTGACCTTTTCTAAAACTTTAGCTAAATAATCAAATGATTTTTCACTATTGTCTCTAATAAAGTCTAACTTATTATCTTTTCCAGCAAATTCAAGTTCTTTAAAAAGAGGCGAAACACCAATACATCCAACTGTTGCAGAACTTGACTTCAAAGCATGAACATTTGTTGTATACAGGGATATATCTCCATCTCTAAATTGTTTTGGCACATCAATAAGCTTTCCTAGTCCCTCCTCATAATATGCCAAAAGGACCTCAAGGTATGCTTCCTTATTACCTCCGAGGTTCGAAATACCAATTTCTGGATTAAACTCTAAAGGATCAATTATATTTTCTTCTAATACTTCAACCTTTTTATTCTTATGAGCATCAATTTTATTATCTGCCTTACGCATTACACGTAAATCCTCAGGCAAATACTCTTTTAACATTTTTTCAAGATAAATCTTATTTATAGGCTTAGCTAAGTAATCACTAAATCCTTGAATTTGTAGCTGTTCCCTTATATTATTTCCAAAATCTGCAGTTGCACAGATCATTGGAACTGTTGAATTATTATTTTTAATTAATTTAATGTTATGAACGAGTTCAATACCATCCATTTCAGGCATTTTCTGATCAATAAGCATAAGATCAAATTCATCTTTATCTAATATCGAAAGAGCCTCTTTACCCGACGTACACTTAGTAGGTTTTATATCATATTCATTCAATAAATTCTCAAGTACTTTTAAATTTACTATCGAATCATCAACACATAATACTCTTGCATAAGGATATTTAATTTCTTCTGATTCAATAACCTGCTGATATTTATCCTCGTCATATTTTCCATTAATTGACTCAAGGAAATTGAATAAGTATATAGGCCTTCTAAGTATCCTACACTTATCAAAATCTCCAAAACATGCAGACTGTGGTGCCATAACATATACCCTGTCTGCGCATTCATATAAGTTTATATATTCTTTTACACTATCGTATACACTATCTGGAATATATATTGAAGTAAAGTTACGCTTTTCAATAGCACCTCTAAATCCAAGCGGTGATTTTACATATGTTGCCGCAATCGAAAAGTCCTCAAATAGACGTTTTGTTGCATATTCAAATCTTCTATCTGTAACATAAACAAGCGGAATAATGTCTGTAACATTATTAAATTCAACAATAGGCTTGTCTTCTATTACATAATTACAAAATGAGAATTCGAGTGAATTACCTATTGCTTCAATACTTTCAATTTTTAAATCTCCTTCCATCATAGTTAAGATTTTCTGACAAATTGAAAATTCCAAACCGGTTCGGTTATAGTCTGTTTTCTGTCGCGAATCATAATTTGAATATGCATTGTATATCGCTACAATTTCATCATCAGACAAGCCGCCACCAGTAGATGCTATTTTAAATAAAAACTTGATTCTACGACTCTCTTCAAAATATTCAAAATTGACATCTATATTTACAGAACCATTTATACTTCTACTAAGTGGACTTAATAATAAATATCTTAATACCTGCTTAATTCTAACAACATCACCAAATAATCTATTTGGAATATCTTTTGAAATAAATACATTTAAACTAATATCTTCCTTAGCATATATCTCAGAAATATTATCTATTATTTCTGAAATCATGCTTTTAAATTTATACTCATTATTAATTAGTTCAGCTCTTCCTGAATCTAACTTTGAAAATTCAAGAATATTATTAATTATCTGTAAGAGCTGCGCTGATGCTGTTTTTATTGTATCTGCATTTTCTCTAATGTTTCTAGGCAAATCTTCCTTTAAAATCAAATCAGTCATACCAATAATTGCATTCATTGGGGTTCTGATTTCATGAGTCATATTTGCAAGGAATCGGCCTTTCGTATTCTCAGCCTTTAAAATCGCCTCATTATCCTTGGCAATCTTTGCCCTCATCTCATTATGAATATAATTCTGATAATTGAATATAAAAATAACAGCTATTGTAACAAGTAAAAATGCTATTGCTATTGCCTGCTCTGATACAAAATCACTTTTACCTACGTATATTATATCCTTATCAATATAGGCATATATAATTATTCCGACATAATATATAAATTCAAAAACAATATAAAAAATGATGTGTTTTTGTCTTCCTAGTAAAAAAACTGTAATAATAATACCAAGAATAAAAAACAAAACCATTCCAAAATACACGCCTTCACTTTGAAAAAATAGGCATGGAATGAAAAAGAAATTATAAAAGGAACAAAAATAATATGAAAATATCAACGGATTATTTAATATAGACGCAATCTTAGAACATATAACGAGATAAAGCGCTTTAAGATATCTATACAGCCCTATCGTTTGACTAGGCTTATATAGCACAAAAAGTGTTCCGATAAAAAATAGTATCGGAATCGCACATGTCATTACAAGATAATAGTTTTTCTTTTCAAAAGAAACTGTTTCTGAATTATAAAACTCAACTATTCTGTTATTAAGGTTCTTTATATATTCCTTCAAATCTTAACCCTTAGTTGTTCTCTTGGTAAAAATGTTTTTAATGTTTTTTCTAACTTATCAACTTCTATTGGCTTTGAAATGTATTCACAAAAACCTGCTTCCAAAAACATCTCTTTAGCGCCGCTTACAACATTAGCCGTTAACGCGACAACCGGAACTGTCTTTGCATTTTCTAAATCGAGTGCCCTCACAGCATTTATTGTATCTATACCATTCATCTCTGGCATCATATAATCAAGGAATATAATATCTACATGCATATTCTCTATTGTATTAATACATTCGTTACCAGATATTGCAGTTACTATAGTTGCATCATATTTTTTTAGTAATCCACTTGCAACTTCGAGATTTGTGAGATTATCGTCAACAACAAGAATCGTTGTATTAGGGCATGTGAATCCACCTTTTTGAATAATCTCCCTTGAATATGCACTATTTTCATTGTTAAATGCCATTGCTGCATTAATTATATGAATTGGTCTTGTAATCAAATAACAGTTTTTATTTAGCTGAATATTATGGGAAATATCAGATATAATGACAGTCCTATGATTTTCAAGTTTTCTATCAATGAATCTCTGATTTTCAAGATATCTTTCAGCTGATATGAATACATAATAAAAACCCTTTGATAACACACTTGTTTCAAATTCCATTCTATCAGTCACAATAACTGATTTAATAGATAATGAACTTAATACTTTCTTTATTGCCTCAGCAGACTCCTTGTCATTTTCATATATAATAGTTGCTGTGTTGCTATTATCTTTAATATTCGCAATATTAAAAGAGTTTTCAACTGTTTTTTGCACAATATCAAAATAAAAAGTTGAACCAACATGATATTTACTAGTAACAGAAATGGATCCCTTCATTTTCTCAACTAACTCTTTACACAAACTTAATCCAAGTCCTGTTCCTTCTATATTACGCTTTTCTATATCTTCATCATCTCTTTTATAATCACTAAATAATGTATCAATACTTTCTTCTTTAATTCCGATACCAGTATCTTCAACTTCAGAATATATCTTTATATTTTCATCATCTAAATATTCACTTCTAATACGAAAAATTATTCTACCTTCTTTTGTGTATTTTACGGCATTATTCAAAATATTAATAAAAAGCTGTCTTACTTTACCGCCATCCCCACGCATAATCTTTGGAACAGAATTATCTATTTCAACAAATAGTCTTACTCCACTTTCCATAAGTCTTACAGACATCATATTTATGATATCAAGTAACATATCAGCAAAATTATATTCTGATTCTATTAGTCCCATATCATTCGTATCGGCATTAGAAAGCTGCATTAATTCATCTGTAATTGATAAAAGTGCGTTACAAGAATTCAAAATGTTATATACATTATCTTTAACCTGTTCATCAAGTTCTTCATCCAAAAGTAGATTAACAGTACCTACAATTGCATTAAGAGGCGTTCTAATTTCATGTGATGTATTTGCAAAGAAAATATCTTTTGAATTGTATGCATCAATAACCTTAAGATGTGTATTCTGCATATTATTGTATTCATTATCATATTGTCTTACTCTTGTTTTTATGACAAGAACTGATAATGCTCCTACAACTAATATTCCAATGATAATTGCTATATAATCAATAATAGTCAGTGGGGTTGTATAAATATCAGGAAGATTTTTGCCTATATGCAAAATGATTAAATACATATAAGCGGTCTCGATAAGTGCTAAAGTAACTCCTGTCTTTCCATTTAAAAGAACTGATGTATAAAGAATACCCAAAACAAAATATAATGGGACACAACAAATAAGTTTTCCAAATCCATAAAAACAAATCGGTAAATATAGAAAATTTGTCACAGCTGAGACAATAATAGCACACTTCTTAATTTCTCCTGTTCGGTTCACATCTATAAGTGAAACAAGAAGAATAAAAGACATAAGAATTGTATAGTATAAATAAATAGGGTTAGGGATACAAATATAAATAACCCCGCTCAACAATAAAAGACCTATAAAATAGATCATCTGAACGAGGTTAAAGTTTTGAACTTCATAAGAATATTCTTCTGAAACAAAAAGTGTTTTAAGTATATTACGCATTTATTTTACTATCTAATGCAACAAATATTTCTGAAAGTTCTGGATCAAAATGTGTACCTGCCCAGAATTTAATACGTGTAAGGGCCTCTCTGTGGCTCATAGGTTCCTGTCCGTCATTATTTGTTCTAAAATTATCATAACTATTAACTATGGCGAGAACTCTAGCCTCAAACGGAATATTGGTTGACATAAGTTTGTCAGGATAGCCTTTGCCATCCCATCTTTCATGATGTGATCTACACATATTATAAGCATATGTGAGGAATTTATTTGCACTAACCGCATCTGTTACTTTCTTAATAGCTTCTGCTCCAAGGATTGTATGTGCATGGTTAAATTCCTTTTCCTGCAGAGATAAGTCACCCATATCCGCAAGACATCTGTCTGTCATACAGATTTTACCAATATCATGAATTTTAGAAGCAAATACAATAATTTGCTTATCTGCTTCTTCAATTTTAAACTTAGGATTTTTACTGAGTTCGTCTATAAAAATAGTCATATAATTCTCAACTCTTCTAGAATGGCCTTCAATTATGTTAGATCTATGGCCCATAAGAGATGCGAACATTTCTACAATAGCATATTCAAGTTCAATAACGTTGTGAGTTCTGTTATTAACTGCATCTGCCAATGCCTTATTTGCAGCTTTTAGCTGTCTATTTGTTTCTATAGCTTGAACATGAATATCTATTCTCTTTCTGAGAAGCATAGTTGTATATGGCTTAGTAATATAATCAACTGCACCAAGAGAATACCCTTCTATTTCCGTAGCATCATCATCCTGCGCTGTTAAGAAAATAACTGGCATATCTTCAAGTCTTTTTTGATTTTTAACTTCACTGATAACATAAAAACCATTTATATCAGGTATATCAACGTCAAGTAAAAGGATATCTGGTGGCTCTGGCATATCTTTTAAAAATTCTAGAGCCATAACGCCCGATGACATAGGAATAACATCATATGTATCCTCTAAAGCCTTTTTAGCCATGATTAGATTTGTTTTATTGTCATCAACAATCATAATTCTATACATATAAATACCTCAGAAATGGTTAATTTCCACTTTGCATCAAATATTTCATACCTTCTTTAAGACCATCAACAGTTAACTTGCGCATAAAGAATAAATTTTTACATACTGTTTCTGCTTCTCTCCAAGGTGCATTTCCTGGAGCCATCTTAGGATTAAGCCAAATGATCTTTTTAAAATGCTTTTTCATCAAATTCAACCATTCAAGTCCCGATAACCCATCATTAGGTCCTCTGTAATTACCCGTTGTAGAATAAAGTTCCTCAGGTGCCATCGCAGCATCTCCTACAATAATCACCTTATAGTTACTATCGAGATTTTTAAACATCCATTCTGTCTCTATCCAGTCTCCATTCTCACATTCAGGAGTATTATAGAGATGTGAATATATACAGTTATGAAAATAATATGTCTTTACATCCTTGAAATGGTTGGATTTATTAACTGACTGAAATAGTTCATTAAGCAATGAACTATATGGAATCATTGTTCCACCAGAGTCCATAAGAAGTAACAGTTTGACTGTATTCTTCCTTGGGCGCTGCATTTCTATACTTAAATAGCCACCATTATTACATGTTTTATTGATTGTACCGTCTATATCAAGTTCACTCTTTGGGACATCAAGCCTTGAAGAAAATTGTCTCAGCTTTTTTAGCGCAACCTGAAATTGTCTATTATCAAGAACTCTATCATTTCTAAAGTCCCTAAATTTTCTTTCTCCAATTACCTGAAATGCCGATTGATAACCTGTATAACCACCTACACGAACGCCTCCCATATGGCCTCCAATATTACCATAGGAAGAATTTCCTGTAGTACCAATCCACTTAGTACCACCTCTATGTTCTGAATCCTGTTCCTGTTTTGTTTTTCTAAACTTCTCTAAAACATCTTCCTTATCAAGATGATTTGCCTCTCCCTCTATCTGTTTTCTGGCAAACTCTTGTTCCTTCGACATCTGCGACAATTCAGGATTATCAAGCCACTTCTTCATTGTTTCAGAAATGTCATCAAAGTCACCTTTTATACCCTTGAAGTATTCTTCAAAGATCATGTCATATTTATCAAAATCATGTTCTGTTTTTACAAGAATCATTCGGGAAATATAATAAAACTCCGTAAGTGACGAATGTGCCAATCCCCTATCCAAAACATCAATAAGCGACAGCCATTCAGATAAAGACACATCGAGTCCTTTTTCCCTACAGAAATAAAAATAATCTGTAAACATCTATAGGCCTAATATTTTATGTAAACTGGTTTTTGTTTTTCTTGACTGCATCTAAATCTTCGTCTTTCTTAACGACTGTTCCAAGGAATGGTAATTCCTCCTTAAGTTTTGTATAAGGAATTCCTCCTAACTGAAGTGCATTAATCCAATCAATAAGTTCTGATGTTGAAGGTTTTTTCTTTACCTCTCTCAGTCCTCTTATTTCATAAAAAACGTCCATTGCATTTTGCAATAAATTATCATCCACATGGTCAAAATGAGTCTTAACAATCTCTTCCATGAGTTCTCTATCCGGAAACTCAATATAATGGAAAATACATCTTCTTAAAAAAGCATCAGGAAGCTCTTTTTCAGCATTTGAAGTAATAATTACTATTGGACGAATCTTTGCTTTAATAGTTTCCTTAGTCTCATAAATATAAAACTCCATCTGATCAAGTTCCCACAACAAATCATTTGGAAATTCCAAATCAGCTTTATCTATCTCATCTATAAGAAGAACAACCTGCTCATCAGAAGTAAAGGCTTCACCCAACTTACCCAATTTGATGTAATGAGCTATATCATCAACACCCTCTTCTCCAAATTGTCCATCATATAATCGCTGAATCGTATCATACATATAAAGCCCGTCCTGAGCTTTTGTTGTGGACTTAATATTCCATGTAATAAGTTTCATTCCCATCGAAGCAGCAACTGCTCTCGCAAGCATTGTTTTACCTGTACCTGGTTCACCCTTAATCAGAAGTGGTTTTTCAAGTGCTCTAGCAACATTAACAGCACTCATCAATTCTTCTGATGCAATATATGTATCCGTGCTTTTAAATCCATTTTCATTAATGCTCATAATTCCTCCAAGGATTCGAATTTATTTCCATTCGTCTGTAACAATTTCAGCTTTTCTGTCTCTATTCATAAGGTCAAAAAGTGCATCTGACGCTTTTTTGTCCTCAAATAATATTAAATTAACTTGCTCGATTATAGGCACTTCAACATTATACTTTTGAGCCAGTTTAATTGCCGCTTTAGCTGAATACACACCCTCTACGACCATCTTAACTTCATCCATTGCTTCATTCATCGTCTTGCCTTGACCTATTAATATGCCAGCCCTACGATTTCTTGAATGCATACTTGCACAAGTAACAATTAAATCGCCTATACCAGTTAATCCGGTAAAGCTCTCAACATTGCCACCCATAGCAATACCAAGTCTTGCTATTTCATGAATACCTCTTGTAATGAGCGCTGCTTTAGTATTATCTCCATACCCGAGTCCGTCAGCTATTCCCGCTGCAAGAGCCACCACGTTTTTTAATGCTCCTCCAAGTTCAATGCCAAGAATATCAGGTGATGTATATATTCTGAAAAATTCATTCATAAAAATATTCTGAATATATTCAGCAGTATCTTTATCCTTGGCTCCAACTACACATGTTGTTGGTATACCTCTAGACACTTCTTCAGCATGTGACGGACCAGAAAGCACTGCTGTTACTGCCTGAGGTATTTCCTCATTTATTATATCTGTTAATGTATCAAGTGTATCCTCTTCAATACCTTTCGCTACATTAACAATTATCTTACCCTTTTCAATATATGGAGCAAAAAGATGCGATGTAGATCTAGTATATGGTGATGGAACCGCCATTACATAAACATCCTTGTCCTTTGCTGCAACTGCAATGTCATCTGTAAATACAATGCTGTCATCTAGAATTACACCCGGGAGTTTATCCTTATGTTCATGAAACTCCTGAAGCATTTCTATTTCTTGTTTAACAATTGACCATATAGTGACATTATGACCATTTTTACATAATACTGTTGCAAGAGCTATTCCCCAGCTTCCTGCACCAATTACAGTTATATCTGCCATTACATTTCTCCAATCTCGCCTTTTTTCTTAATATAGGTCTTTCTCTCTGTACCTTCTACTAAACGCTTAATATTATCTTTATGTCTAATAAAAGCCATTACCATCATAATAAATACAATAATATAAGCCTCATACAGCATAGCTCCAGAAAGTCCTAGCAATCCCATTTGTCCACAAATAACTGTTAGTATCATCATAACCGTATATAAAATAAGTGAACCAAGTGATACATAGTGTGTAATAAAAAATGTTGAGAAGAAAACAACAATTCCTATAAGTGTCGGCACTAGTCCAAACGACAATATTAAGCCTGCTGTACATGCAATTCCTTTACCACCCTTAAATTTGAGGTAAAAAGGGAAATTATGCCCAAGCATAGCCCCAAGTCCAGCATATAGTGAAACAAGCAATAAACAATCCGCCTGACTATTTTTAAATATTAGTCTACATATTACAATAGCAAATATGCACTTAAATGCATCTCCTACTAATGTTATAGCCCCAGCCTTAGCGCCTAAGGACCTAAGAGTATTTGTAGTTCCAGCATTCTTTGATCCAACGGATCTTATATCAATACCATTTATTCTGCCTATTATATATCCCGTTTGAAGCAAGCCAAACGCATAACCTATCACAAGACATACTAGTCTCCACATCTTATTTATCGTTCCTCTCTCTAATAATGAATCTTAGCGGTGTACCCCTGAATGCGAATGCATTTCTTATCTGATTTTCTATATATCTAGTGTATGAAAAATGCATAAGTTCTTTATCATTGACAAAAATAACAAACGTAGGCGGCTTAACAGCAACCTGTGTAATATAATAAAGCTTAAGTCTTTTACCCTTATCTGATGGTGGTTCCTGCATTGCTACGGCATCTGTCATTATTTCATTTAACACACCCGTCTGAACTCGCATTGCATGATTTTCAACAACTAAATCGATAAGATCAAATAATTTATTCATTCTTTGACCAGTTAATGCTGAAATAAAAGTGATTTCTGCATATGGCATATATGAAAGTACATTTCTTATTTTCTTTTCATATTCATTTACAGTTTTATCATTCTTTTCAATAGCATCCCACTTATTGACAGCAATGATTACAGCTTTTCCAGAATCGTGTGCTATTCCTGCAATTTTAGCTTCTTGTTCTGTAACACCTTCAACCGCATCTATTACAAGCACACAAACATCTGCTCTTTCGACTGCAGATACAGTTCTTAGTACCATAAAGTGTTCTAACTCTTCTTTAACATTTTTCTTACGACGAAGGCCTGCTGTATCAATAAACACATATTCCTTCCCATTTCGTTTAACAGGAGTATCAATCGCATCTCTTGTAGTACCTGCAATATCAGAAACTATTACTCTATTTTCACCGAGTAGCTTATTTATGATTGATGATTTTCCTACATTTGGCTTACCAATTATAGCAACTCTTGGTCTTTCATCCTCCTCGTCTGTCTTTTGACTCTTGTCAAAATATGAAACGACTACATCTAGCATGTCACCAAGACCCTGCATATTTGCTGCAGATATTCCAAATGGTTCTCCAATACCTAAGTTATAGAATTCATAAATATCATTTCCGTATTTTCTAATGTCATCAACTTTATTTACACACAAAACTACAGGCTTCTTAGATCTTCTTAGCATATCTGCTACTTTAGAATCCGAATCCTGTAATCCCTGTTTCACGTCTACCATAAAAATGATCACATCAGCTGTATCTATAGCTATCTGAGCCTGTTCTCTCATCTGCGAAAGAATAATATCCTTACTTTCAGGCTCTATACCTCCGGTATCAATCAGTGTAAAATCATTATCTAGCCAACTTACATCAGCATATATTCTATCTCTTGTTATACCTGGAGTGTCTTTTACAATACTAATTCTTTGACCCGCAAGGGCATTAAATAAAGTCGATTTACCAACATTTGGTCTACCGACAACTGCAACTATAGGTTTAGACATATACTTCTTTTCCTATTATTCTTTCTATTAAATTCCTACCATTAGATTTTACAATAGCGGTACTTATATGTAAAGATTTTTCAATGTCTGAAAGCCTTGTATCATCGAGGAATACATCCGTTGAAGCCCTTAACATATTTTCAGGAATAAGTAGTGTTTCGCCTAATTTTTTACCATCAAGTTGCTTAATAATATCCTGGCCAGTAATAAGTCCTGTAACTGTTATTCTTTCACCAAAAAATTCATTTTTTATAGCAAAGACATTTACTTTTATATTTGGATATTGTTTTGTAAATTCATCCGTCAAAGATTTAATATATGGATAAGCTATTCTACCTGTAACAACACTTATTTCCCTGTTATTTGAAAGTGTCTCAATTATCTCTGAAATATTATTAATACCAGACATTTCACTATAATTTTTGTTGTATCCTTTTAAATTAAACTTTGCTAAAAAAGAAGGCTTATAATTTTCAATGCCCTCTTTCAATTGTTCGAGTCCATCTTCAAATTCAACAATTAACGACCTTAACATACCTACACCGTTTTCTATCTGTAGGTAACCATCATATCGTTCTTCTTCCGGCAAATCTTGTTCAGCCAATATATACCACTCGTCTGAAGCATGAACAAAATGTATCCCATGCTCCTTAAATGCTTTGTCCTGCCATTTATGTATGATTTTCAATACTTCTCTTGCATCTTCCTTTTCAAAAGGTTCAAGAGGATATAAACCATCTCTATACTTTGACAATCCTACAGGAACAACAGACAAGCTTTCTAGAACTGGTACATATCGATATAAATCGCGTAGACTTCGCTCTAATTCCTCTCCGTCATTTACACCCTTACATAATACAATCTGACCATTCATCGTGATCGCTGCTTCATATAGTGTATCAGCTTTTTTAAGAGCCTCTCCTGCAAATCTGTTATTTAGCATTTTGCATCTTAATTCTTTATTTGTTGTCTGAAACGATATATTAATTGGCTCTAACCTATATTTAATAATTCTTTCAACATCTTTATCGCTAAGATTGGTCAGTGTCACATAATTGCCTTGTAAAAACGAGAGGCGCATATCATCATCTTTAAAATATAATGTTTCTCTCATTCCTTTAGGCATCTGGTCTATAAAGCAAAAAATGCACTTATTAGAGCAATGTCTATACTCATCCATAAGTCCTTCATCAAACTCTAGGCCAAGTTCTTCATCTTCATCTTTAATGATTTCGAAAGTTTTTTCTTCTCCATCTTTTGTTTCAATGAGAAGCTTGATTTTTTTATCCTGACATAGATATCTATAATCAAAAACATCAATAACTTCTGAATCATTTATAGATAAAAGAAAATCGCCGGAAGTTATTCCTAACCCCTCAGCGATAGATCCTTTTGAAATTTGTGAAATTAAATGTTTTGTCATCATTTAGTAGTACTTCCAAAACCGCCATTTCTAATTTCAGTTACATCATCATCAAGTGTAATTCCATACTGTATAAAAATACCCTGCATAAAACCATCACCTGCTTTGATATTTACTTCTCTGGCTTCATTAGTATCATTAGTAATTTTGGCAAAAATATGACCTTCATTATCAGAATAATAATAGTCACTATCTATAATGCCCACTGTGTTATTAAGCTGAAGTCTGTATTTAAATCCAAGACCTGAACGAGGATAAAGCTTAAGCACCCAATCTTCTAATATTTCGACTCTAATTCCCGTAGGAATTTTAATTGTCTCATTTGGCTTAAGTTCAATTGCAACAGGAGCATAAAAATCATATCCTGCAGAGCCTTTAGTTGCTCTTTTAGGAAGCTTAATATTATTATATATCTCCTTTATTACATCTTCTGAATCTCCAAAACTGTCTAACCAATCATGAAGAAATCTCTCATAACTTACTTTATGAAATCTAGCGACTTTCTGCATTTGCGCACCTCTGGACTTCTACTTTATCTTTCTCATCTCTGTAATCATCACAGTGAAGAACTGGAACCTTTGGATTCTCACTCTCAAGAGTTTTTTGTACATCAATCACTCTTTGATTTTTTGAGCCTTTCCACATAAGCTTAACATCTCGTTCTTCAATATGGAACTCACCATCTACGAGCACATCTATTTTCTTAACAGTCTGTGACTCATATATATTCTCCCAGCTATCACCTGTATAAAGCCATACAGTTTTATTGGGGAACTTTTCTTTAATCTCATCAATTAGAAGCCTAACATCAAGTTCATTAGCTATATGCAAAGGGTCACCACCACTAAATGTAATGCCCGATATATATGACTTCTCTAATTCTTTAAAAATTTCCTGCTTAGCACTATCATCAAATAATAGTCCACCATCGGGATCCCAGGTTAATGGATTTTGGCATTCCTTACAACAATGTGTACATCCTGCAACCCACAACACAACCCTAAGGCCGTCTCCATTGAGCATGTCGTCCTTCGTAATATTATGATATCTCATCACATGCTCTTCCTTTCCGCAATCTCAGCCATCTTTGCTTCATTAAGACGTGTGTCACCATGAACTCTTGAATATGAGAGATATCCATTCATACGATCAATTTTTGTAAGGTTTTTAGATCCACACTTTGGACACACATCCATCTCAAGTTCTTGATGACCGCAATCATCGCAGTATGCAAGAGAAAGATTGACTCCTTCATAGAAGCCTAATTCCATTGCTCTTCTAATAAGAGTCTTTATAGCCTCAATATTATAATCTATTGGATATTTAACATACTGAATCTTTCCACCATTCGCAAGCTCCCAGAATCTATATTCGCAGTTTTGCTTTTCAATAGGTGTTATATCTTCTGTAACATGACAATGGAATGAATTAGAAACATATTCCCTATCCGAAACATTTTCAATTATTCCGTATTTCTTTCTAAACTGTTTAATCTGTAAGCCGCAAAGAGATTCAGCCGGTGTTCCATAAATTGCATATAGATTACCATCTTCTTCCTTAAATTCATTAACTCGCTTATTAATATATTTAAGAACATCTAATGCAAACTCACCATCTTCAACTAACGATTTTCCGTTATATAATTGCTGAAGTTCATTAAACGCAGTAATTCCAAAGCTAGCTGTAGCTGCCTTTAAAAGTGGCTTAATCTTATCATGTAAACCTAGCTTGCCACCATAAAATCCACCTTCACAATATGCCAAAGGATTTGTAGAAGCTCTCATCTCTCCAAGATATGCATATGTTCTCTTATGAAGACCTCTTATTAATTCAAGATAATAGTCAAGAACCTCATAAAAATCTTTAGACTCTTGTCTTGCCTTTGCCAAAATCATAGGGAGGTGAAGTGAAACTGCACCAATATTAAATCTACCAACAAATACTGGCTGATCATCATCATCTGCTGGGTGCATTCCGCCTCTCTCATACCAAGGTGAGAGGAACGCTCTACATCCCATAGGTGATATTATTTTGCCATATTGCTTATACATAGATGCAATATATCCTTCTCCAGATAACGAAAGCCAATCTGGATACATAGTCTTGGCTGAACATTCAACACCTGCTTCAAATACATCCTCAAGTTCACAGCCTGGACCATGAAGTTTTTCATCATACAAAAATACAATCTTAGGGAATAATACAGGTTTCTTGCATCCATCTTTTCCCTGGCCCTTACGACGAACATTAAGCATCTGAATTGTGGCCATCTTCGCAAATCTACCTGTTCCAGTTCCTGCAGTAACAGTTATAAATGGATAGTCTCCTCTAGATGAGGCTACGGTATTAAACTTATATTCCCAGCCCTGGAATCCTTGTTGGAAGTCCCTAATTACATCCTTTTCAGCTTCTTCTTCAGCACGTTCCTGTGCAATGCCAAGGTCTAAATACTTTTGTATATATTTATTATATGATTTCTCAGCATATGGTTCGAGTATATAATCAACACTTGGGACAGTAAATCCGCCATACTGCTGTGATGCAGCTGAAAGCACAATATCACCTATAACATCAAATGCTGTATCAAGTGCCTTCGGCTCGTTATACCAGATGTTGCCCATCTCGAAACCACCCTTTAGAACATTTGATACATCAAATAAACAGCAGTTCATTGTGTCTCGTCTTGCAGACATATCATGAACATATATATATCCATCACGGCATGCCTGAATTTCTTCCGTTGTCATAAAGAATTTCTGGTACAATTCTTTATTCAACTGATTAAAGATAAGACTTCTCTTTGTAGATACTAATGCTGAATCTGTGTTTGCATTTTCCTTATCACCAATATACATAATTGACTGACTTTTTTTGTATACATCATCGAGCATTCTTACAAAGTCCTGCTTATAATTACGATAATCTCTATATGACTTTGCAACTATTGGCTTAACATCTTCCAACGCTGATTCAACTATATTATGCATAACAGGAATAGGAATCTCATCTACTTCAAGATCGTTAATTCTGTTAATTACATTCTGACAAATATATTCTTTTTCTTTATC
>JAUNIR010000032.1 GCA_030523345.1 Lachnospiraceae bacterium | reverse complement strand
TTGTACGACCAGAACCGATGATATCGAAACCACCTGTATTTCTGTATGCATCGATGAAAGCATCATCAAATGTAACGTAATCATTCTTAAGAAGTCCATCTGGACCACCCTTGAATCCAAGGAGCTCGTTGTTCTTATCTGTAGCCTTTAATGCATCATAAAGACCTGTTATAACGTTGTGTCCACCAGGAGCCTGACCACCTGAAAGGATAACACCTACAACCTGCTTCTTAGCAGCTGATGTGTTAGCACCCTTTTCGAATGTGATTTCCTTCTTACCATAAGTGTTAGGGAAGAGAGCTTTGATCTTATCCTGATCAGCAACACTCTGTGTTTCATTACCTTCTTTAACGCAGATTTCTGCGATACCATTTCTGAGCATGCCAGGTAACTTTGGGCTATACTCATATCTTGCTTTCTGAAGTGGTGAAAGATTCATAGTATTTCTCCTTTAAATTATATTTTTGGCTTATGCCTAAAGCTACTACTAGTAGTAGCAATACACTCCAATTATTTATTTTAGTATATTTCCTGATACTTTTTCAATCCTTTTGTATAGATTTCAACTGATATACCGCCATCCTTACCTATCAAATCCTCTTCGCTTTCATCAGATAACCAGCCATTTATACAGAAAATATCATCTTCTGTCTTTATATAGTTTTTATAATTGTAGAATATTCTTTGAGTGAACCACACTTTCTAATACTCTTTAGCAATTTTCCGGCATTTATAGATTTGGATAATTCACCTTCTTCAAATGGCTTTATCATATAAACCCATAATTCCTTGACCTTGAATAATGTGTTTTTTTCACCAGGCATTATCTCATTATATTTTTCTACTAGTTCTAAATTAAATGATTTGAATGTATCAATTCCACCAAATGGTTCTCCCTTTATCATTGCTGCTAACCACGGCCTAGCAATTATACCTCGGCCTATCATAACAGCATCGAGATATGGAAAATCATTTATTATTCTTTGGTAATCTGCTACCGTGAAAACATCTCCATTATAAGATGTTTTTATATTTTGCATATTGCAAAAATCCGATTTTTTTAATGCATCTGTCCTTGCACCGCCTTTATAAAAATCCTCGCGTATACGGGCATGAACTATTAGTTCTTCTAATGGGAATTTTTCATATATTTTAAGAAGATTTTCCCACTCAGATTCATCTGAGTATCCAAGCCTTGTCTTTATAGAAACTTTTATATCTGTTTGTGAAAAAATATTATCGAGAAGCTTTTCCAACTTTTCAGAATCCGTAAGTGCACCACTACCCTTACCTTTTGTTGTAACTGTACCGGACGGACAACCAAAGTTTATATTAACATGGTCATGTCCAAAAGCTTTGATTTTGCCTGAAGTGTATAAAAATTCATCTGCATTAGCTGTTAAAACTTGTGGAACTAAAATCATCCCTTCATTATTTTCAGACCTAATTTCATTCTTTTCTTTGAAATTAAGTTCTTTATCCTTATGCGTGGAAATAAAGGGACTGAAATATGTATCAATCCCTCCATAATATTTTGCCAAAGCATTTCTATATATATATGATGTAATGCCTTCCATAGGCGCAAGTTCTATTTTCATACTTATTACTTAAATCTATTTTCTGTTTCTATCAATTACCTTTAGAACAACTCCTGTCAGTTTCTTCAGCAGATATGCCGAGGGAATGGTAAAAATAATAGTAACAAGAAGCAGCAACCAAGGCCTTCCGAAAAACATGCTTTCCTTGGCATAATTATATTTTGCAGCAAGTGGATCAAGGAAAAATCCATGAGTTAAATATACTTCGAGAGTATGCTCACCCAAGAACTTTAAAGCCCTATTTCCAATGCATAATTTTAGGCTAAGCATTATTGTGAATAAAACGAAGGAAATTGCACATAATATCTGAGGCGCAAGAGTCATAATTCTCCATAATATTTTGATACCCGTTTTGACCCCCATGACCTCTCCGTAATATCCATACTCTCCCTCCATTATTTTATAGAATCCCATAAATATCACTGTCAGTATCAGAGAACAAACTGTATATAACATGTATTTTTTCTTGAGAAAATCTATGATCTCTGAATCAAATTTTGCAAATGTAACCCCGATTGGAAACAAAATTACTGAATTATACCACCACTCACCTCTCATAAACCATGCATTATGATCTATACAAATTCCGGTAGCTATCCATAGAAATGTTCCGGCCCATACAAATGAAATCTTATCAAATTCGTATGCCCCGTATTTAAATGCTATATAGTAGAGTAAATAAAAAATTATGATGGCCTGTATATACCATCCATATGAATAACCTGTTGTAATACCAGTAAAATTAGTAACTTTATAAGTAGTGCTCATTTTTTCGTCTAAAATGAACAATCTTAAAAATGTAAAAAGAAGACATACTACAAAATATGGTATCCAAACTGGAACTAGTCTTTTCTTAATAAACCCCGATAAGTATCGCTGCTTCTTAATCGTACTCTTAAATAAACCATACCCCGACCAGAAGAAAAACAGGGATACAAGCACAAATCCAATATCATTAAAAAAATTAAGTCCATTAACAATATTTCCGGACTCAAGCCACACTACTGATGTTTGCTGAGCTGTGTGGTGGCACACTATGCATATAGAAATGAATCCCAAAATTGCCTTAGACTGACCTATTGATGACCATTCATTATTGAACTCATTTTTACCTGCAAATTTAGAATTAACAAGTAAAAGAATTATAAGGATTGGATATACTAATAATGTTATGTATGTATTCATTATTTCTTCCCCTGATGAGGTGGCATATGATGATATCCACCTTTTAATTTCTGCATGGCACGCTGGTTTGCATCCTTTGAATTTTTCCAATCAGCATCTTTATTCCTATAATCATATTTCTCAATAAGCCATGCCACATCATCTTTAATTCTTTTCATATTATCAAGCATCAGTGGAAGCATCTCACTGTAGAAACTCTTAAGTCCCTCTTCATTTAAGTGTTCGTCTGCTGCTTCACACAACACGCCAAAATGAGAAAGACAAAATCCCTGACTCTTAGCAACTTTATCTCTAAATTCCTTGTCCTTTTTATACATCCCAAAAAAGACTTTAATGTAATCTGCAAAACTCTGTTCTACGTTTTCACATATGAAGCATGATTTATTTCTGCCATTAATCCAATTCACAATTGAATTATCTGAAGCACCTTTCTTCTTGCCAAAGGATAAAGCCGGTTTACCCTTTCCAGGCGTAAAATCATTAAATTCATTTGTCATTTCACGAATTATAGTGTCATAATGAGTAGACAAAATCCAGGCATTACCAAGTGTATTACCGTAATCATACATCTTCTTAAAGTGTGCCCTACAAAATCCAGCCTTATCTGTCATCTCACGGGTATCATATTCCATATATGAACTCCCAGATCCAAGCACGTAATCAAGAGCGTTGTCTTCTACTTTCTTTTCAATAAAACAAAGAGGACACTCTCCTGCATTGGCCATTGCATCATTAATTGGAATACTATCTATTCTTTCTTTCATCATCTTCTCCTACAACACTTAAAAATGGACCATGACTGTTCATGATCCATTTTCAATATTACCAATATTATTTGTAACAAGCAATAAAAGTATGCTCAAATTACCTTCTTAGTAACTACTTCACTCTCAAGCATTGCATATGCCTTCTCAAGGCCTTTTGTAAGGAAATCCTCAAAGCCTGGTTCCTTAGCACCTACTAATCCATAAAGAGTCGCTTCCATATTTTTCTGTTCTGCCTCAAAACGCACTTCCTCTGTCATAACTATTTATCTCCTCCCAAAGATTATATAATTATTATCCATACAATGTGACGTTTTATCAAGTTGGGGTTTTGTACAAAATAAACCACTAAATCTTGTGTATTATTTTATTTGACTTTTTGAAATATTACGTTCAACCAGCATCTACACGCATAAATTCATCATGTATTATTGTAGAAATTCGATATATAGATGATGCTATGTCCACTTATTAATTACTCTGTCTAATTCAACAACATTAATTGGCTTAGCAAGATAATCATCAAAACCAAGTCCTAGCAGTTTATCTTTTGACTCACTTAAAGCATTTGCGGTAAGCGCTACGATTGGAAGCTTTTTATATTCTTCCCCTAGATCTCTGATAGCATTCATAGCTTCCACACCGTCCATCTCTGGCATCATATGATCCATAAATACGATGTTGTATTTCTTCTGTTGTACTTTTTCTATTGATTCCTTACCACTCATAGCTGTATCAACAGTCATCTCGTATTTCTTCATAAGACCTGTAGCAACTAAAAGATTAACCTTACTGTCATCAACTACGAGAACTGTTGCATCCCTCTTAGGCGTTGCTATAACCTCCTGCCTTACAGGAATGACAAATGTCTTATTTCTAAGCTTAGCAGCTATTTCTTCGCCAATCTCATTATATTCCTTAATATCCTGATTAATTACAATGTGGAATGTCGATCCTATACCATATTCGCTATCTACAGTAATCATTCCGCCCATAAGAATAGCAAAATTACGGCTTATCGCAAGACCAAGTCCTGTACCCTGAACACTTCTGTTTCTCTTAGTATCGGCCTGATCGTATTTTCCAAATATTTTCTCTTTGTCCTCTTCCCTTATGCCAATACCTGTATCCACTACATCGAATATTACATCTGGTGCTTCTTCGCAATAATTCCATGCTACTTTTAATGTAATAGAGCCTTCCTTTGTAAATTTAATAGCATTACCAAGAACATTAAGAAGAATCTGTCGTATTCTGTTTTCATCTCCAATCATCTTTCTTGGAACTGTTGGATCTATATCAAGATTGAATACAACATCTCCGCCATGAAGTCTCGCTGTTACTACAGAGCTCAGCTCGTGAATAAGCTCTGCCAAATCATATTTATCCTTAACAAGTTCAAACTTGCCAGCTTCGATCTTTGACATATCAAGAATATCATTAATGATGTTTAGAAGATTTGTTCCAGCAATCTTAATCTCATTAACTTTTGATACAACACCTTCAGATACTTCATTACTATCTATAATTACCTGGCTCATACCAATTATGGCATTCATAGGTGTTCTAATTTCATGGCTCATGTTTGCAAGGAAATCTGTTTTAGCTCTATTTGCTTCTTCAGCATCTTCCTTACTCTTCTGCATAAGTCTAAAGGAATTTCTTTCTTCTGTGATATCTCTTACAAAGTATATTGTATAAAGTCTTTCTCCAAAATTATCTATGATTTCTGTTTTCTCAAGAGTACATTCTTTCTCTTGACCTACAACCATATAATTGCCATCTTCATTTTCAACAAAAAATTCAGAAATATCCTTTCCCTTAACACTCCTCTGTCCTTTTCTCAGGAAATCATAAGTGAAGGTGTTGCACAGGTCTATTTCGTCATCATCATTTGTAATAATGATTGGGATTTTAACATCGTCGAAAACATACTGAGAAACATTTTCTTTAGAGAGACCCATAACTCTGTTAATTCTAGCTATATTGTATAGAATCATTGCCGCGATGAAAGCAGCAATACCACTACCTGGAATAGCTGGTGTTTTAAAGAGTGATGGAATCAATGTATCAAACATGTATCCCGTAAAAAGAATAGGACCAAATAATCCAAATCTTTTAAGAACAAACTTCTCTCTCCTCGTCTGAACCCTCTTAGTTCCATAATGAATAATTATATAGTAAAAAATAAGACCTAAAAGAACATCTGCAAACTGGATAAGTCTTGCAACAGTCATCTTAGAATAATACCAGTATCCCCAAGCAGTAGTTGTGAACCATACTGCATCTTTTCTAATTATTTGAGGCCACGAAATAAATCCTAGAATACAAAATACTACCATCATTATACGTAGTTTCTTTTCAGGATAAGATGTGATTTCAGATATATATCTTAATGTAAAGACCATATATAAATATACTGCAAGAAGAGCAGCTGCTCTAGGAACATATGCAAAATCAGAATCATAGCAAAGACTCATCCATGCGTATCCAAAATCCCACACAAAAACACATGCACATACCATGAGCATTTGACGTGTGGTTTTTGACTGTTTATTCTGACTAAAATTTTGAACACCCATCAAGAGTGCTGTAAGTCCCATTGCAAATAATGTAAATGCAATGATGGACGCCATAGCATACTGATTCATAGCTAATCAAATATCTCCATAATGTTACCAAGCAACATAGAATCTAAGCGATATTTCAACATCATAACATCTATTGTTTTAAAATTAAATAACTGTTGATGATTACTTATAATTTTTCTTTATAACTATTATTTTATAATCCGAAAATTATCTTTACTAAAAGGATAGTAAGGACCAAAATAATACATGGTTTTATGATCTTACTGCCATTCCTAATTGCAAGACCTGCTCCAATGTATCCACCCATCATGTTACATACTGCTGCGGCAATTCCGAGCGGTATGAGAACCTGTCCATTAATTAGAAACACTACGAGAGATGTAACATTGGTAGTCAAATTTATGATCTTAGCCTGGCCGTTAGCAGCCTGCATATTTATTTTTGCAAAAATTGTAAATGCGATAATAAGAAATGTTCCTGTTCCCGGGCCATATATTCCATCATATCCGCCAATAATTAACGCACTAAGTCCAGCCAAAAAATATGTCTTGGCATTTGCTTCGATTTCTGTTGAGCCTTCATCATTAAATAACTTCCTATTGAGAACAAGAAAAGCACATACAGGAAGTACAACTATCATCGCCTTTAGAAATATCTCTTCCGGAATCATTAGAGATAGTCTCGATCCAACTCCCGAACCAATAATTGCACATGCAATTGATGGTACTGCAAGCTTAAAATCAATTAGGTGATTTTTAATCATGCGCGTTGTAACAACTGATGTACCACAAGTTGAAGAAAGCTTGTTTGTTGCGACTGCCATATGAGGTGGAAGTCCTGCAAAAAGAAAAGCGGGAAGTGTAATAAGTCCACCTCCGCCACCTATTGCGTCAATAACTGCTCCTATAAATACTAAAGGGCATACGATTACAAAAGGCCATACAGTAAGTTGCATCCTAGTATCCCCTTTCAAGATCTACCTTGTCAGGAATATCTTCACCTGCAATATATCTTTTAACTTTATCTGTAATGTCCTCTACGTAATTTTTATGTCCATCAGCCACTTTCATAGCCTGATGTGGTGATAATACAATGTTGTCCATTATTGTAAAATCCATTCCGTTATTTTTATCAAATGGATAGAAGTCAGTGTTACCTTTTTCAGGCTTTGTTTTCCATGTATCAATGGCAGCACCCGCAAGATAATTGCTACGTTCTGCTTCTGAAAGAATTACATGAACATCCTTCTTTCCCTCTACCTCTAATTCGTGTATTTTCGCCATTTTAAGGTTTCCACCAAGAGCCTCAAAGAAATCGTTCTGATTAATGGCATTACTTCTTCCTACATTTACAATATATTTGCCCTTAAGAAGCGAAAATGTTTTCTTATTAAGAATTTCATTCGTTTCCGGAGTTTTAGGTAGAGATAAAATAAGCATGTCTGTCTTTTCACAGAGTTCCTCAACGGAACTAACTAGCTCTATGTCTGTATAATCTTTGCCTCTGTCAATTGTATATACTTTTATATTATCAAAAGGTTTAAGTAAATTATGGACCTCTTTACCTATATGTCCATAACCTAACAAACCAATTTTCATATCAAAAAAACTTCTCCAATATGGAATTTCTGTGTCGTACCATATGCCTGCTCTGAATTTTCTATCGAATTCTGTAATTCTATTTACCAAACTTATGGCAAGTCCAATTGCATACTCCGCTATAAAGTGAGCATCAGCATGAGATTTTACTAATATGATTCCCTTATTTTTAATTTCATCAAGAGGGAAATCATCAACACCTGTCTTGTATGCGAATATTGCTTTTAAATTATCTGCTGTTAAAAGCACCTCTTTACTAAGCTTTTTTCCAATGAAAATATCATAACCTGATAGCGAAGATACGTTAAGGTCTACCACATCAACTGTCGCAACCTCACTGAGTTCTTTTTCCATCCTATTAAACTGTTCATCACGTTCTAAAATGCTTAGACAAATCTTAACACTCATTACATTTAGTCCTTACTAATATTCCCTTATAATTATTTTTGACTTTTTACAAAAAGCTCCCCAAGTTCCTCTTCTGATACCGCAAGAAAATCTCCTGGCACAGAATGTTTTACAATAAACGTTGCCACCGCAAAATCAATAATTTCATTTAAATTAGAAGAGTCCTTACATAGTGCATGAATAAATCCTGCATCAAATGCATCCCCTGTACCTATTCTGTGGTCTCCTTTAAATCCAGTAGTTATTTTTATACTACGCTTAATTGATGATTCCAGTTTTTCATAAATAAGAGCTGAAACCATGCGCTCACCAGATTTTCCTTCAGGACGGTTTCTATAAACTAAATACTTACAACCATATTCTTCAATCACTTTTTCCGGTGTCTTCTCATCAAAAAATGTATCAAGATCCATTTTTCCACAAAATACTATATCCGCAAGTGAAATTATCTTTTGAAATACCGGTTTTGCTTCATCTGCGCTCCAAAGTCTTGGTCTATAGTTAAAGTCAAAGCTTACTAAGACTCCTCTTTTCTTTGCTTCATTAACAAACTTAAAGCAAAGCTCCCTACAGCTTTCTGATAGGGCAAAGGAAATCCCAGATATATGAAACACACCACAATCTTTAAATATTTCATCATAATCAAATGGTGTATTTACAGACGCCTTGGATATTTCTGATCCCTTACGGTTATATATAACAGCCGCTGAGACACCATCTGTTTCTTTCTGTATAAAATAAGAACCAAGAACGCTTCCATCAATAAGTATATTATTTGTATTTACCCCATACTTAATAAGATTATCTTTAGCAGCTAAGCCAAGCTCATTATCAGGAAGAACCGTTATGTACGATACCTTATCACCAAGAGCTGCTAATCCAATAGCCACATTGGCTTCACTTCCTCCATAGAAACAGTCAAACCCTGTTGCTTCAGCAATTGGCTTATCATCCTGTGGTGTAAATCTTAATAGAATTTCTCCAAAAGCAACTATTCTCTTAGCATCCATTTTATACGTCTCCATATTTTTTCTTAATTCTTATCTTTTCCGCTTCCATACGTGTCAGTTCCGCATCAATTCTTTCCTGACACATTCTGTAAAATGCAAGACATCCAAGAAATGCCTCTCCGCATTCTTTTGTATAGAGACCATATCTTGAATCTTTTTTGAATAATACAAATAATATTCTTACTAATCGTCTCCAAATCATTTTGGCTTTGTCAGTATTATTATGTATAAACTGAGAAATATTCCATAAAATTCTTTCAACCTTATCTAAGAACATGTCACAATTTTTAGTGTCATATTCTCTGTATCTGCACACTCTTGTCGCAATGCGCATATCCATTTTCATAATATAATTAAAGTTGAAATTCAGTAGCCATATTGGATATAAATATAGTCGTTTCTTGAGATTATCGTCCTTAACTTTACCTTCAGGAGCTTTTTTATCTTTTACAGGCTCTGTTGGGTCTATTTTAGCACGTTCAATAAGTTTCTCTTCTAGTTTTTTATGGTCCATATCCACTACTACATAGAAATACACATTTGGTTTTCCACCTTCAACTAAATCTCTTGAAATACCAAGGAAATTTTCAGAAATATTAAAACTATATTCTCCTTCATAAATACCATAACCCTCCAGATGTTTTTTAAGCATTTTATAAATAGCTTCCTCTGCATCTTTAGGTCCTCCCCCTATGAGGGGTTTCGATTCCTTAATTCCCAAATCCTCACAGCTCATTGAAAGTGAAATTGGCTGCGCAAATTTATCTCTCCATGTTGTCTTTTGGTTGTGGCTTCTCTTCTCTATAAGTGTATATCCATCTCTTGTAATTATTAAGCCTTCCACACCAACCTGATTACCTAAAACGGTCTTATCAAGGGGTTGAACAAATTCCCTATATTCATAAAGTGATCTTACTGATACACCATTAGCAAGTGGAAAATCCATACAACGATTTGTAAGCATCATATGAATATAATTCGTTCTCTCAGTATTAAGAATAAGAGTATTTGTATCTTTGTTATAATCAAGACCCTTAAGACGCATTGTAAACTTATTCTTAGCCTTTGACGTCTTATGAGCATTCATAATTTCCACTGCATGTGCCTCGATAAAATCAGGCAGCTCATGGTGATTTGTGTCATCGTCAAATACAACCTTAAGATTTCTCGAAGGCTCTTCTTTATTCATTCCCTGTCTATTAACAAATAAACAAACATCAGGTATTTCAACAATTCCTGGAGGTATATTGTTTTCTGCATCACCTTCTATATATGTCTCTATCTGCTCTTTTACTTTTTTAATATTGACATTTTTCTTACCAGCATAAGCTAAATACTCTTTAAGGATTCGTCTTGTGAGTTTTATTTTACGCTTCGGATTATCGCTATGACGTTTGAGCTTCTCAAGATTTGTATACTGCCAGCAAAGAAGTCTTTCCCCGTTCTTACTGATGTAATTACAAGGTTCTCCCATAACGTCTAATTCCATTGTATTTTTATAAGCTTTATAATCTCTTATAATTGCATGATGGTCTGCATTTGACTTGATTTCTTCCTCAAGGGAGTTGTCTATCTTCTTAAGAATACGACTTACAAAAATAAGTACTACATCAGCAATAATAACTGATACAGCAACACCATCTTTAAATGCTTCATCAACGACAAGCATATACGGACGAATAGTATAATGATTAAAGAAATTGATGATTGGGCCCGCTTCTCTCACATTTTCAGGATGCAACAACTTATCAAACCATACTGCGAGAATTATAAAAGCAAGAATCAGCGCCAGATTACCAAAAAACGCTGCCCATCCTGAATCCAATATTGATTTAATTTTTCTTGAACGGCTTTTCTTAACCTTCAATCTACATTCTCCTTTATATGATGTACCTTACTAAATTGTACTACCTATGAATGTCTCCAACAAGTACGATTATTCAGCCCACGAAAGTGCTTCTTCAAGACTTCCCGCACCGATTACTTCAAGCATCTCATTAATTAGTTCATCCCGATTTTCACCATCTACATTAGTGAACACCTTTTTAATGTATTTAGGCGAATAATCATAGTTGTATATTCCTAGTCTTAAACCACTCTTAAGCGCCCCCGCATCATCGGTCTGCCTGTTCATTAGGAACGAGCATATGTATTCGTTATTTTCTACTATATAGTAACAATAGGCAAAAGCTGCTGCCTGAAGTTTTTCCCCTGCTCCCGAAGAAAACCCTAACTCCGTTATTCCAATATCCCTGACTTCTCCTTTATTATTCAGAAATTCAGTTTTTTTCATTATGTCCGTAACTGATGAAAGGTTCATCGGAGTTAATACTCCGGCATTCTCAGTTTTATCAAAAGATCCCTTCCAGAACTTTACCTTACTTAATGGATTAGGGTATGGATGGATAGACAAACTCCAATCATAATTTCCACCCTTGTCTGCATATTCGTTGAACTTATACAAGAACTCTTTTCCGTTGAAGAATCGCCCGTTATTTCCGTAGTTATCATTAAAGTCATGGTCTATTGAATAATATACTTTCGCATTACTATAATTAGACTTTATAGCATTATAGAAAGTTCTGAATGACCTCTCAAAAGACTCCGTATAATAATCAATGTCTTTCGTATCCATGTAATTCCATATTTTCTGCTGATTCACTTCATTTGCAATGATCCAGTCATTTACAAGACCATACTCACTTCCACCAGAATAACGTTCAGCTAGAAACATGGCCGTAGCCTCCATAAGTCTTACACCTTCTTCTTCCTCCGTGTTGAAGGCATAATATTGTGATCGTCCTGTACGCTTTCTAGCTTTTGGATGAATTATTTCTGGATGCTCTTTATTCCAGTCATTAAGTATAATTATTGTTGTGTGAATTCCCTGCTGTGTAAGATATGATATTAGAGAATCAAAACCTCCACACATAAAGCCATCAAATTCATATGTTTCACCATTATATTCATATTCTATAGTTGGAACTGATTCATTCTCAGTCTCACCTATAATAAAAGATAGTGGAATATTATAGACGGCCCTTTTTACATTTAAATCATAAAGTTCAGGCTTATCAATAGTATTAGCATCGAGCAATATCCCCTTCTTTGAATCAGGTGAAAAATAATCACATGTATTATAAGCAAGTGCCTCTGGATTCATTACATACTTAGCATTTTCCAACAATATATATTCGCCTTCATATTTTACTGCAGGTGCAAATCTTGAAAAAAGATATCTTTCCTCATATGGCACTTCGATTGATACTTCCTTAGCCTTAGATGCAATTTGGATAGCTTTCTTTCCTTCGGTCTCATCATCTTCATATGTTGAAAACTCGAATAAATATACATTGTCATCGTCACTTCTTGGAATACCATTTGTAAAATCAAATGAATAGACAATATTCTCTTTATTTTCATCAATCAGACACTTAGGATTTTTACAATATGAATAGGTATTTTCAACATCAAAAGGAACCATCAGATTTTCTAATGGTTCTTCTTCATCTTCATCAGTAATAATTTCTTCTTCCGATAAAGCTAAATCCGGTTCAGGTTCTTCAACCTTTGATGTGTCGGATTCTGTTGTCTCCTCTATGATTTCTTCAGAAACTGGGGCTGTTGTATTTTTAAGACCCACTGAGAATAACAGAACAAGTAGCAGAAACACAGTTGCTGCTACTGGAAGTATGTTTTTAACTATATTTTTAATGATACCTGGCATAACGTATTCATTATACCATTACCTTGCAATTTTTGTATTATTTTATATCCATTCCAAACGGTCTTCATAAACCTTACATTTTATGAAAATAATTTCCACACCAGCTTTTCTAGCATCATCCATGGCTACTTTAAATTCAGGTTGCATCTCTGTATTTGGAAGTACCTCACATACACCTTCCATCTGGATTACAAAAGCCAGTATACTATGGTATCCCTCATTCTTTGCTTTTATTAACTCATATATATGCTTTACTCCTCGTTCCGTTGGAGCATCAGGAAAATATCCAACCTTATCTCGCTCCAAAGTACATCCTTTAACTTCCATTAAATATTTTTTGCTGTTATCTTCCATATAAAAGTCAATTCTTGATTTGCCATATGTGTACTCAGGCCTTATATACGAATAATTTTTACTTTCAAGCCACTCTCTCGCCACTTTATTAGGCGCCTGAGAATCAATATTAATAAGGCCAAAGTTCTTCTTGTATACAGCTATTAGATCATACTTTGTCTTACGCGACTCATTATCTGATTTTTCTAATATGACCATGACTCCCGGAATTAACAACTCCCTGCACCGTCCTGTGTTCTTCACATGTACTGTCTCAACTTTTCCAGACAACTCCACATGTGCTATGAATCTATTAGGACGATCTATAAATTTTGCACGTAATGTTTTGCTATATCTCATGTTAAGGCCTTCGCTATAATAATGCTCATATTGTATAAATAAAAAAACTCCGGTTAGCCCAAATGGACTCCCGAAGATACCCATAGTATAACACTTTCTCACCTAAAATCCATTCGCTAAATAACAAAAATAATACACAAATTTTTAGCTATAAAATCAGTAGATTTGCTTAGTTTAAAGTAGTAATATTCTCTTATCAAAAGAAAGGGGGACCACTCCAGTGGAGACGTTAGAACCATTTCATTTAGAATCGGCTGAAGCTGGTGCCGAAGATAAGGTCTAAAATACAGACTAGGACACTTATAGTAAATAGAAAGGATTTACCTTTAATTAGACGAATCTAAAACCAGTACATATAGATAATTTTAGAAAAGGAGGACCAGTCCAATGGATAGTCCAATCACATCTGAATGAGGAGCCTAACCCGAAGATCTCAGTGGTTAGGCTCCTCTTATTGTTTCAACTGGTACTTTTTAAGATCAACCTGGCCATTAACTACAATAACACCTTCATCTCTTAAAAGCTTCTCCTGGGAATCAGCTCCACCAAAGGCAAATGCCCCTGCAAGCCTTCCCTTGGCGTCAACAACTCTATGGCATGGGATAATACCTGGCTCAGGATTATTATGCAAAGCATTACCAACTGCCCTTGCCATTTTATCATTACCTGCCATTCTGGCCACCTGAGAATAAGTCGCTACACATCCCTTCGGTATGCTCTTCACAGCCTCATATATCCTCTTTCTTGGACTGTCTGACACTAGATCATAGCTTTCCAAAATCATTCGCTCTATATCGACTCTAGGAATAGTACCATCAAGGATTATTGTATTCCAATTTTCTTTATTCTGATGCCATCCAGGAATCACAGAAGAATATGTATCTCTCCAAAAATCTCTCCATTCCTTAGCAACTTTAACATTAAGATTTATATATCCATCTCTTTCATATGTCCAAAGAAATGCCTTCTTACAACCGCTGACCCTTACTAGCTGCCAGTTGTCGTCATGAAATGGTGCATCCAAATATGTATATGGAAGACTTAACCCAAATGATAATGCTTCTTCACGTGTCCTCATTTTATTCTATCCTTGTCCCATTCCGTCCTAGCGTCTACCATCTCTCTTGCAGAAAAGGCACACAGCTTAACGTTTATTTCATAATTAGGATAATCCTGTACAAATTTATTATAAGCTCTCAAACACTGCTTCGTAGATTCTGCCACCGGGTTATCTAAGGATCCTCCGAAGATTCCAGAACTTATAAGTGGAAATGAAATACTATGATATCCATTATCCATCATTACCTTCATGGAATTATAATATGCATCAAATAATTCATGAAATGCCGTCGGATTCACGGCAAAATTAGGTCCTACTGCATGTATTATGGCCTTTGCATTAGTAATATTAAATGCAGGTGTTATGACAGCCGAGCCATCCTTTAATGGTGTTTCATATTTACCGCAAGCTTTTGTCAATTCATTCATTCCTGCTTTTTTAAATATAACCCCACATATGCCACCACCGGCCCATAATCCAGAATTAGCTGCATTCACTATAACGTCTGCTACCTGGTCTGCACATGATCCATTCATTAATACAATATTACTCATATTCAGTAATCCTCTATTATGTTCTTAACGTGTTTAATTACAGCATTCCTTCATCCCTTTATATGCACATTTCATTATTATAGTACGAGGTCTTAAAAAATAAAATAAGAATGCCCACACCGAATAATCACTTCAGCATGGGCTCTCAATTAACATTTCGTATATTAACCGTTGTTCTATTTAACTCCTTAAAATATTATATATCTTGTAATCTATTTATACTGCATTTACTGTAGCTGTGTATGTACCATTTACTTCATCATATCCGAGTACTACTTCGATACTATCTGCACCTTCAGCTGGAAGTTCGATTTCTGTGAACTCTTCACCATCACCATTGCTATCTGCTACACGAATATCCATAAAGTGCTGGTCTTCATTGTAATTAACCGTAATGCCATTGGCTGTTGTATCATGATCAATGTACTGATCTTCTGAAAGGAAGTTGTCGCTCCATTCATCCTGATTTGACATCTTAATGCTGAAATCCTTAATGTCCCAACCCATATTGTTGGTGAATGCTACTGGAACCTTTTCATACATTACTGCCTCGCTGACTTCTTCAACATCCATCTCTCCAGCTGTTGTAGTTGTTGTTTCTGTTGTAACTTCACCATTGTGATTTGTTGTAGTAGTTGTTGTTGTGTTGCCATCTGCATCTGTAACTGTATGTGTTTCTGTTGTTGTAAAATTCTTTTCTACTGAGCATCCCATTACTGAACATGCTGCAAATGCTGCTAAAATAATTGCTGCTACTCTTTTTGTTGTCTTTGTGCTATTAATCTTCATAATTCTTTTACCTCTTTCTGTGTCTTTTTATTTGTGTTTGTTGTTTGTTTTGTTTATGGACACAGTATAATAAAGTAAGTGTGGCAAAACTGTTGTACTTTCACATTTTTCATAAAAAAATTTTTGTTTTTGTATTTTTGTATTAATGCCCACGAAAAAGAACAAAAAGAATCTGAATATATAGACACTAGCTCATCGTTTTGCAATATCAAACATGGTATTCAATATATTTATACCCGTTTTTGTTTTAAAGACTTTATCTCTGAACGTAATTACAGCCTCATTATTAAGACTATCTTCAAATGAATTAACAAGGAAATCTGCCTCTAAAAGAATCTGATAATCAAGACCATCAACCTTATCATAAGTATGATGATGGCTAATAAGAAAACATACTCTTTCTATTATTTTATCATCAAGATTAAATGGTGCTAAAAGTTTTCTTGCCTCATCAGGTCCAAGTTCCTCTTGATATTTACCCATGCAGTTACCATATCTTTTTTCAGCTTGATGAATGCCTATGTCATGAAGAATTGATGCTATATCAAGAATCTGTAAAGCTTCACCTGCCATGCCCTCTAATTCACCAATCATATGTGCAAATGAATACACTTTTATAAAATGCTGAATTCGCAGAACATCACCCGTGTCATATTTAATCATTTCATTTAGTATATTCTGAATCATAATATAAGCTCCTAAACTCTTTTATATACTTTATACTTTATATTTTACACTCTGAGACGTTAAAAGGCGATACACTAAGTGCCGCCCGAGGAAGAATGTATTATAATGTATGGTATACGGAGCGCATATATGAAAATAATTAAGTTAGATAAAAATCAAATAATTCAAATCTACAATGAAAGAATGGTTTACGACTTTCCAAAAGACGAATTAAGACCTCTCAAGCTTATTGTTAAACCATATGAGAAAGGAATTTACACAGGTTTCGGGCTCATTGATGATAACTCAGATGAGAAAGATATTTTGGGATATGCCTTCTTCATAAAGATGGAAAATAACTATTTATTTGACTACTTTGCAATTTCTTCTGATAAAAGAAATACCGGTTTAGGAAGCATATTTCTCGATTTATTGAAGCAGGAATTTAAAAACGCTGGCAGCGTAATAGGCGAAGTGGAAGACCCTGAATGCGCTGAAAATGAAGAAAACAAAACAAATATGTCTAGAAGACTAAAATTCTATCTTTCAAATGGATATATTGATACTTCTGTGAGGGTAAAATTGTTCGGTGTTGACTATATAATTCTTGAGATGGATTTAGGCAAATCCCACGACAAAAATACTATAAAAGATTTATATTTGTCTCACTATAGAAATATGCTACCAAAGCTTTTATTTAAGAAAATGGTATGTGTAAAATAAAAAATCGGGAATCCAAATTGGACTCCCGAAGATATCCATAGTATAACACTTTTACAGCAAAAATCCATTCGCGAAATAACAGAAATATTTACCAAACTTTTGGCTATAAAATCAGTAGATTTGCCAGGTTTAAAGTAGTACCATTTAATTATCAAAACAAAGGAGGTACACTCCACCAGATAATTAAATATTAATTCAAAACTATACTAAGTAAAGGAGTACAGTCCAATGGATAGTCCAATCGTTTCAGAATGAGGAGCCTAACCCGAAGATCTCAGTGGTTAGGCTCCTCTTAAATTGTTATTAACTTTCTGCGTGTTCCTTTACCTTTTCAAAAAAGCTATCGTCCACCTCATCCATAGCCATTGCACAAGGCATCGCCCTCATTGCACTAATCGTTCCACCTACAGCCTCATAATTTAGCTGTACCCCTTCTGAATCATTAGTATATTTAAAAGCTCTCTTTGCACGTATTCCGATTCTGCCTGCTTCAGAAACTGCATCCATATTTGCCCCAAGGAACATGAACTGCCAGTTTTTCTTCGTCTGCTTTTTCTCTATCATTTTTTTAATTTTATCTCTGTCATACTTGTGACTTGCATTTTCCATACCGTCAGTAGTAATTACAAATATAACCTTTTCTGCCTGTTCATCTTCTGGTAATTCATTCTGCTTTTTATTCACAGATTTAATTGTAGTGCCTATAGCATCAAGTAATGCAGTACATCCGCCTACAAAATAGTCCTTAGATGTCATGTCCTTAAGGTCATTGACATTGATTCTGTCATGAAGAAGTTCATAATTATCATCGAAGAGCACCGTTGTTACATTGGCTTCACCCTCTTCCTCACGCTGCTTCTTTATCATGCTATTGAATCCACCAATTGTGTCTGACTCAAGACCACTCATAGAACCTGATCTGTCCAAAATAAATACTAATTCTGTTAAACCTTTTTTCATTTTAAGTACCTCCAAACAATTCAATTTTTATTTTTCTACCGGTAGAATTATTTATCTTATGTACGCATTATAGTTTTTATAAAAAAAGAAAAGGTAACCTGTGAGGCTACCTTTTAAAATTTATGCAAATTAGCAATTTACCTATATAAGTTCTGGCCATAGACCACCTTCTATACCCATGTCTTCTAGAGCAAAACTTATTTCATATACATCGTATATACCGTTTTCTATATAGTACTCAAAGACAAGATCGATTTTACTATATGGTGATATCGCATATCCTGCATGTAAAAGAAAATCTTTTGTCTCATCAATGTTAAGCTTGAGTGCTACAGCGATACATAAAAGTTTTTCCTTAGATGGGTTTGCAAGTTTATTATTAATAATTTTCGAAAAATACTGCTTTGAAAGATTCGATTCGAAATAAACTTCCTTATTAGTTAATCCCTTTTTATTAATGAGTTGTTGCAAGTATTCACCAAATGATAAAACTTCCTGATTCTCAAACTGATCTATGTAATCATCAAGTGACTTTGATGATTCGACACTACGAAATACCTGAGATTCTTCAGCCGCCGCCCCTATAGCAGCATCTTCAAGCAGGTCATAATCCGTCAATATTGGCATTGGAGAACAAGCCATTGGCATGACAGAATATCTGCTATTTACGAATGATTTAACTCCATCGAACATTGTCTCAGACAACTTAATGGATTCTGAATCATATAGCACAAGATAAATATCAATCTCGTGTTCTGAAAGAAATGTTCTAAAAGCATCAATTGCAATTCTTAATGCTACGTCTTTAGGGAAACCATATGCACCTGATGCAAGTAGTGGGAAAGCAATAGATTCGCAATTATATTTAAGAGCTAGATTTAAACACTTTCTATAACAGCTTTTTAAGATAACAACTTCCTTATGATTACCATCAATCCACACTGGACCACTTTCATGGATAATGTATTTCGCATAAAGATTACCCGCAGGAGTGATAGCTACTTCACCTATATCAAGGTCTCCAATTTTAGCGCGTTCAGAAAGAAGCCAGTCTCTACCAGCTGCATTATATATAGCATCATCAACTCCCGGCCCAACCACTACTTTTGGGTTGGCCGTGTTCACAATAGCATCCGTCTTAACTTTTGTTATATCGTTTCTAATTATTTGAAATGGCATGGTGTATTCCTTTTATGATTATAATATTGGGTAACCTGTCTTTATACACTAAATATGATATCGGATTAAAACAAGTAAAATATTGTAAGAATTACTGCAAAACAAGCAATCAGACTTATAATTAATGGTCTGCCGAATGTCTCATAAGCCACTCTTTTATCAGGTCTTTTGAAGAAAAGTTCATTGATACCACCCTCAGCTCTTTTTTCTTTAAACTCTTCTTCAACCCTTTTTCTTATTTCTTTACCGTATTTAACATATCTAAGCGTGCCTATAACCAAGCCAACCAGCATACAAAGAGCTGGAGTTATGGCAATAGCCATTGCATATTCTAATTTCATATTTATCCTTACTCAATATCAAAGATTTCATACATAGACATTATTTTCTGCATAGCCTCGTATGCTTTAAGCTTTTCTGTGTCTGTCATGTTCTATACCATTACTTAGTATATACATTTCGAAGTTCAAGCCTGTCTATAATACCTGATATATCAATGCCCTGATGTGTTGAATACATTCTATAGATACTATCTACAAGCTCTTCATCAACACGGTTTCTTTTTGCGGTATCACCTACCGACTTACCTGAATTCATGTCCTTAATAATAAGAGTTACTACCTTATCAAGATCCTTTGGTGATATGGTACCCTTAGCAGATTCTTTTAATAATACTGGAGACATATCAATTTTTTCTACTAGATAACTTTTATCTGTCTCATCGACAGTAAGTACCGCCATAGTAACTGGCTGATGAAAGCGTCTCGGACCAGGACTTCCTGGATTTATATAGCATATGTCATTTTCCTCATAAGTCTCATATTTATGAGAATGGCCATAGATAACAAAATCTGTATCATTGGGAATACCGATTTTTTTAATATCAGACATTTTATGGCACATAAAGAATTTAAAGCCTGCAACATTTTCTGTAACAGTCATAGGAATATGCTCGGCCCATTCTTTATCATTATTTCCGCGTACTACATGCAGTGGTGCAATTTCACCTAACTCATCTACTATTTTCTGAGTATTGATGTCCCCACCATGAAATATTATTTCACATGTTTTAAGTACTTCCCGAACTTCGTCTCGTATCAGGCCATGTGTATCTGAAATTATAGCAATTCTGTGTTTTGCCATTTAAATTAACTCCAACCTTTCCATACTTCAGGCATATATCCAATTGTAGACAGCTTACCATTTCTTACTACTGGTGTCTTGATTACAGATGGATTTTCGAGAACTTTTTCAAGTCTGTCCTCTTCAACTGTGTATTTAATAAGATTAACTAACGCCTGATCTTTATGCTCCCAGTTAATCATGTTGTCAAAACCACCATTAGCTGAAGCAACTGAATTAAATTCACCCTTAGACATGCCTTTTTCTTTCATATCTATAAATTGATATTTAATGCCTCTTTCTTTAAAGAAACGCTCTACTTTCTTTGTATCATTACACTTTTTAGTTCCAAAAATCTGAAT
>JAUNIR010000031.1 GCA_030523345.1 Lachnospiraceae bacterium | reverse complement strand
TTTCACACTTTTAAATTCTATTCAGTTTCTATGCAACGTCCGCATCCGTATCATCTGAACTACTATTATCTTCATCATCTAAAAATAAATCGTTTTCCAAAAACAGATCTTCAAATTCCGATGTTTCATCTGTTTCAGATTCTTCATTTATTTCTGACGTATCTTCAGTTTCTAATAAATCTGATAAATCTGCTAGATCTGATAAAATATAATCCTCATCCACTACATTAGAATTCGTGTCCTCTTCATAATAATCATCTGATTCATTATAATCTACGTCTTCTCCATAATAATCATCCGATTCATTGTAATCCACGTCTTCCTCATCTGCAAACTCTTCACACATATCTGGGCTTTCAACCTCATTGATTTTAGCTGGTTCCTCTAATAGAATTCTAGATATCGCAGATGCCGATTCATTAGTTATCGATAACATGGCATGAATATATTCGCAAATAATATCGTCAGATGTGTCTTCATCGATGATAAACTGGAGTTCACAGAAAATACCATCCTTTTTGTCGATAAATAACGAAACAAAACTATATTTATTGTTTAATTCATTTAACACTGGATACAGCCTATTCCTTACGTAGTCATTCTCTGAAACTCCTAATTTAACTGTAAAACATATTTTGCCAGATTTATTAACGAGTGCTCTAAATATTGCAGCTGGAACCTTTGATAGGCATAGGGGAAAGATAATCTCACTATCTTCATCTGAAAATATTAATCCACCATAATATCTTATGTTTTCTTTACGAAGACACTTTTTGAGTCTGATTAAATGACTATTACGCATATTTTTTTACCCCTTTGTCATTTTGCCTATTGTTATACTCTTCAGTTACCTTTATATACTTTTCATCGTTAAGTATGTTGTATCTCTTTGTCTTAATTGGTCTCTGGCCTCTTCTGAAAACATACACATCTCCAATTGGCATGTATAGTACTTCGTCCACTGGCTCATTAAGTCTTATACTTATATTTTTTGATGTATGAAGGTCCATTGAACCAAAGTACAGATATGTGTCACAATTGTTGATTATAGTCGTTGCATTCCCACTACCATACATAGCCTCAAGCTGTGATTCGGACTGAAGAAGCAGTGTTACTGATATTCTTTTTTCTCTGAATATCGATATGTATTCAGGAAAGTTACAAATTCTTGAACCTGTTGCAAAATCATCACACAGTACATGTACTGGAACTGGTAGTGTTCCATCATCTCTTAACTCTGCGAATTCAAAGAGACTTTTAAATACCTGCGCATAAAAGATATTTACAAAACAGCTAAGCGAAGGATTTACAGCTGATGATGTAACAAAAAGTACTGTCTTCTCTTTAGCCAGTTTTTCAAAGTCCACACTCTCTTCTTTGTCGAACATGGCAACAAGCTCTGGCGAAAAAATCTTGTCTATTGCCTTATTAGCTGAGCCATATACACAGGCTGCGGTCTTCTCTGGCATTTTTCTGAATGTATTCCAACATGTTACCGCAAAACACCCAGGATTCTTTCTCTCTAAGGTCTCAAACTCCTCATCGAGGTCTGTTGTATAACCATTTGCATCTATCTGGAAGTTAATACGTTTGAACATCCTTACAACATCACCCATTGTGGCGTTCTTTTTCTTCATCATGCAGTAAGCAATAATACCTGACATCAATGAAGCTGCTGTATCATCCCAGAATGGGTCTTTTCTTACTGTATCAGGGTCCACATCTGCCTCAATCAGTGCTTTTGACAAGAATATTATGTCTTGATGAGAATTAATGTATTTAAGTGGGTCGTATGACACCTGACTTTTTTTGGGATTTGCAAAGTTCAAATCCCACACGTTGTACCCTCTTTTTCTGAATACATTCATATATTTATTGATGAGTCTTCTTTTTGTAAGGGTTACAACAAGACTTGTTTCAAAAGTCTCTAACAATCTTGGCTCTGCTACTGACATTGTCTTGCCGCAGCCTGATGTGCCGCATACTATTATGTTGTTATTGAGCTGTGTTTTTTCTGTATCTGATGAATAAATACAATTCTCTGCAAGTATAACCTTATCTGCCATATTTAGCCCTCCATAATCTTACTGAACTCTACAATCTCGTCACAGATTCCAAACTCTACACTCTCTTCAGCAGAGTAGTAGTGATCGTGATCTGTTTCCTTTTCAACTTCTTCAATTGTTTTACCACTGTGTTCTGAAATTATTTTGTTAAGCTTATCTCTTGTTTTTATGAGCGAATCTGATATCTCTTTAATTGATGATGTGTTACCGCCAATCTTTCCTCCGATAAGTGGCTCATGTAACATTAATTCACTGTTCTTAAGCATGTATCTTCCGTTTCGTCCTGATAAGAAGATAAGAGCTCCCATACTGTAAGCTCTGCCTAAGCAAAACATTTGTACTGGTACGATACTTGACTGAATTGCGTCATAGATTAGCATTCCCGCGTTTACGTCTCCTCCTGGGGAATTAACTAAAACTTTTACTGGTTTCGATGCATCTGATGCTGTAAGCACCATCAATGACTTTACAAATTCTAAAGCCGATTCCTGATTAATTTCTCCCTCGAGGAAAATGCATCTGTTACTTTCGAGGAGCTTTGTTTCTGCTGGCATAAGTGTTATGCCGTTTGATGATTTGACCTGAACATTCATATTTACTTTACCCCCTTTTTCTTTGTCGTAACACAATAATACAACTTGAATAATGATGGAAAAATAAACCTGTAGTTTAGATTGAATAGATTTTGCATGCCTCCCCATGCAAGTATGAAATTTTAAGTGTGCAAAAATAAAAGACGGACCATCTTTTAAAAATGGTCCATCTTTTTTACAAAAAATTATTTTTATTTTTTATTCGACAATTCCTTTTGATTTGTAGTAATCATCAAATAACTTATTAGCAGCATCTAATGTGTTCTGGGAAATCTCAGGAAGATCTTTTCCCCATGTTCCTGTAGCTTGTTTAAAGCCTTGTTCCATTGCATCCTGCATTTCTTTCATCTTGTCTACATCATCTCCTGCGAGAGCTGATGCGAAATCAAACAATCTCTGTGATGTCTGTGATATTCCCCAGTAGCCGTCTTCTGCAATATCTTTCTCTGCCTGTGCTTTAGTCTGGGCATCAACTGTAAAATCTCCGCTTGCAAGCATCTTCCAAAGAGAATCTTCATTATCTGAATCTGCTATGGCAATCGCTTTACCCTGACCCTGGAACATTTGAGTAACCATATCTATAAAGCTCTGCTTCCGTGCAGCCTGATCATCTTTAAGCTGCTGCACAAATGCGGCTCTGTCTTCAGGACTCATTTTATTGATCGAGTATGTAGCCTTCTTTTCTTCACCCGAAGATTTCTCAAACACTGCACCTTCTTCAACTGTCACTGCCTCTGCTGGCTTTTCTGAAGTTACAGCTTTATTTGTATCTGCTTCGTAAGCTTGGTATGTGCTGTTAACAGCACCAACTGAATTTAACTCCATTTTCTAGGTTCCTTCCTTTCTTAATAATACATTGTTAATATCTACCTGAGAATCCGTTCTCCCGAATTAGATACTGCTTATACTTATTATATCGGAATTACATGCCAATTGTTAATACTAATTTTCAACAATTACAAACATACCAAGATATGAATTTTCATAAATTGTCTTAGCTGTTTCTCTTGGAAGATTTACGCAACCATGAGAGCCGTTAGTAATATATATGCCTTTTCCAAAGTCTCTTCTCCATCCTGCATCGTGAAGTCCCTGTCCACTATTAGTAAATCTCATCCAATACTTAACAAATGCCTCACCATATGATCCATGAAGAGTTCTGTTTAAATCTTTAAAAATAATCTTATGAAGTCCTACTGTTGTATCATGTCCCGCTCTTTTATTTCCAGTTACACAATTATCTCCAAGAACTCTTATACCGTTTCTATAGAAAATTGCTCTCTGCTCACTTATATCTACGAGAACAAAGTCAGGTACAGACTTTGCATAAAGCATAGCATTCTGCTCAGCACAGTTTGTATCACATATTATATCTAACTGAGGAGTAGTAAGAGACGCTGCCTGTATCGCATTTGCCACCTCCATGGCACTTTGCTGAGCCTTAAGTGCAGCCTGTTGCTGAGCTGTTGCTGCTTCCATTGCTGCCTTCTGTTGGGCATTCATTGCATCTATTGCAGCCTGTTGCTGAGCTGCAACTGCGTCCATTGCCGCTTTTTGCTGGGCTGCGACTGCATCTGCAAGGGCTTTCTGCTGAGCCGCTGCTGCTTCCTGCTGGCTTTTAAGTGCTGCCTGTGTATCCTGAACATGCTGGCTTACCGCATTTGCAGCACCTGCCTGAGCCTGAAGCATTGCATAATAATTATCTGTTGCCTCCTGCTGAAGCTTTAATGCTGTTTCATAATCTACAGCTTTAACATCTGTCTTAATAGCTCCTACAAGTAATATACCAGCAACTAAACCTATTAATAATTTTTTCATAATTACTCCTGTCAAAATATTGTGTTATCTTTAAATCTTAACCCACATATTGTATCATTATATATATCAATTAACAAACAATATTAGTAAAAATCTATTATTTAGGTGAAATAGAATGCAGATAAAATGGTACTCAGAACAACACAGTAAATTGAATGTTAATAAAAAAGGGGATGTAGTATACCTGTCATCTCCTGTCTTAGATGACATCCCATGGCTTAGAAATGGAATATCAACAAGACTTGGTGGCGTGAGTAAAGACTTTTGTGGGTCAATGAACTTCGCATATAACGACTACGATCATCCTGGTGATGTGTATAAAAACTATCAGATTTTCTGCAATGCTACCGGCATAGATATTAATAAAATAGTCACTACAAAGCAGGTACACAGCAACACTGTTGTAAAGCTTGATGAAACACACACCTTTAGAAGCATCAGTGAAAAAGGCTGTGATTTTCCGTCTGTTGATGGTGTTATTACTAATGTATCTTCTGCCACTTTATTTGCTTTCAGTGCTGACTGTTCGCTTATTCAAATTGTAGACCCTGTTAATAAAGCAATAGGACTTTGTCACTCAGGCTGGCGAGGTACCGTTGGCAGAATAAGTCAAAATGCCATAAATATGATGCATGAAAATTATGGAACTAATCCATCTGATCTGTTAGTTACAATTGGCCCTTCAATATGTCCTGAATGTTTTGAAGTTGAATGGGATATGATATCTGAGGCAAGAGAAGGTTTTTCAGAATCTGACTACGACAAAATATATTATCAAAAAAATGACACAAAATATCAGTTTAACCTTTGGGAAGCTAATAAAATTGTATTAGAAGAATCTGGTGTAAAATGTGAAAATATATTTATGCCTAACCTTTGTACTAAATGTAATCCTGATTTTCTCTTTTCACATAGAAATTCAGGATTAAAAAGAGGAACACTTATTGCGTTCCTCGGAATAAAATAAATATGAGAGTAAATTGTTATCTTCTATTCTTATCTATCAAGAGCTGAATATCAGATAGTTCAGGCATTGATTTAATTGCTCCTGCTTTAGTTGTCACTAGCGAAGCTGCCGCGTTGGCAAAAGTAATCATTTCGCTAAGCATATCAGCTGATAAATCATTAAGTCCCTTTTCACATATGTAGCTTAGTACACAACCACAGAATGTATCACCTGCACCAGTTGTATCAACAACATTTTCCTGATAGAACCCATCTGCCACTACTTTTATATCTTTATAATATGCAATACTTCCTTCTTTTCCCATAGTTACACATATCAGTGGAATATTGTAGTCTTTTCTGATTATATTAACACCTTCATCAAAATCAGATACACCAGTAAGAAATTCTATTTCATTGTCAGAAATTTTTAGTACGTCACAATACTTAAGAGCTTCCTTCATTTGCTTCTTCGCATCATCTAAAGAATCCCAAAGCAGCTCCCTTAAATTTGGATCAAGAGATATAATGGCCCCATTTTCCTTTGCAATTTTTATTGCACTCAATGTTGCCTCCCTTACAGATTCATGTGTCATAGAGAGTGTTCCAAAGTGGAAAATCTTAGCATTGGATATTATCTCTTCCTTTATTTCATCTTTATTGAGCATCATATCTGCACCTGGGTTCCTGTAGAATGAAAACTCTCTATCCCCTTCTGCATTTTTACCAACAAAAGCAAGCGTCGTTGGTATTTTGCTGTCAAAAACAAGTCCATCAGCACCTATGCCTAATGAACTGATAGTTTCACAGAGCATTCTCCCAAATTGATCATCACCAATTTTACCTATAAAAGCAGTACTTTTATTAAGCTTCTGAAGCATAGCTAAGACGTTACATGGTGCGCCTCCTGGATTTGCCTCGAATAACTTATTACCCTGACTACTTTTTCCATATTCTGTAAAATCAATTAATAATTCACCTAATGCTACTACATCTATTTTGTTACTGTTCATTTATTAAAACCGCCTTTGCTATTGATACTGATACATTACTATATGGAATAAGTGTTGCCTGAAAAGCATGATACAAGTCCGATTTCCCAGGCCATACTGTCCCAATTACATTATTATTCTCATCTAACTGATGGAACCACGACCCATTTTCTTTATCATGAACATACTTATCCAAATATTCCATAAACATATAGTAGTCATCACTATATTTTTCATCTCCTGTTATCTTGTACAAAACACTTGAAGTATTTATTGCTTCAGCCAATGTCCAGTGCATTCTGTCTGTAACTACAGGATTACCATCCCAGTCTGTTGTATATGCAATACCTGGCTTTCCATTTCTATTCCATGAATCAGATATTGCTGTGTTATACAATTTCTCTGATGCTTCGATGTATTTCTTAATTTTTTCTGACTCACTACCAAATGACGAAACCGCCCATTGAGTTATTAGTCTTGCCCACTCTATTCCATGTCCAGGTGTTGCCCCATATGGCTTAAACTGATCTGCCGGATTATCTTTATTACATTCAAGATCTGGAATCCAACTACTATTAAAATGTTCAGGAATTCTCCAGTTGTTATTTTCAGCCCAACCTATTACTCTATCAACTATTTTTCCTGCACGTACTCTATAGCTTTCATTATTTTCAACATCTGCCACTGCAAGAAATGCCTCAACAGTGTGCATATTTGCATTTAATCCACGATAATCACTTAACTCGCTAAAGTCTGTACTCCATGTATCAACTGACAAACCTTCTTCTTTATTAAAGAATTTTTCATCATATACCTTAAGTGCCTTATCAAGCAGTTCTCTTGCACCATCTACTCCTGCAAGTACCGCAGAAGTTCCTGCAAGAATTACAAAGGCATGAGCGTAACACTGCTTATCAGGAAGAGGTTTTCCGTTATTATCTATTCCCGCATACCAACCATCCGAATTATCATCATGCAGTTCCGTATTAAGACCATTTACTGCAGCTTTAGCAAGTTCATAACAACCGTTCATGCCAAGCATTTTTCCTATGCTATATACATGTGCCATTCTACAAGTAATCCAAGTTTCTCTTGGTCTCTCTTTCCATGGCGTACCATCATCACCTAAGTAGTATGATGAACCACTCTCTGATGGAAATTTTTTCCCGAATTCAATAAGCTCTTCTCTTAAAAACTTTAGATATTCTTTATTCTCTTCTGAGTTAAGTCTGTACTTCTCTATCATTTTGTAACCCATCCATTTAATTTATTACTAATAATTTTTCTTTTATAAATACTGCCTTGATATTCTGTCTTCTGGATTCACATCTACAAAATATAAAACTATCAGAAATATCCATTCAAGAGGCTTCATTATAAAGTAAACAATATCTGCTGCTAATTTTGTTCTAATTAATTTAGCTATTGGGAACCCATATTTATCGTAGAAATTTCTAATTTTTCTATGTATTACAGGAGTTCTCTCCTCAAGTACCTGCTCGAAAGCATTGGCAATCATAAGCTGTCTGTTTACAACTACGTCATGCCCATGACGTTTTCCCATTCGTACAGGCTTTACTATTTTCTTATGGCCACCAGCTGCAACGGTACATAAATAATGTTCGTCATAAAACACGTTTTGTGGAGGAATCTTTTTAGAAAAAGTATAGTTCGCAGTTTCAGTAAATACCTTTATGGCGGCATCCGGTGCCTGTCCAAATAATGCCAGAATTATAATAATTATTCCTAATATCGGCACCATAAGAATTGCCGCAGCTATAGGCCAGTTCTTTGAATTTTTAAGTATCCTATTACACCATGATAGGAATGGAATTTTGTCTATTTTCGACATACGATTCTCATCAGGTTCATATGTCTTTGTCTCGATTAACATCACTCTTAACAATATAAGAATCATATTAAAAGGCAAAATACAAGTAGCTAATAGAAGTGGCGTGAATCTATAATGGTGCACACCATTTTCTCCTAAATAATTCATGCCAAGAACCTGAATGGTAAACAGTATAACCTCTATAACCCCCATGTACATGAGAGCAATACATGAAACTGTAACTAGTGGTGGTCGTTTTTTATTTGATACAAATGTCAGTGCAAGTATCGAAACTGCATACATAAATAACACAACTAGAAAAGTTATAATATAATCCGTATTAAGAGGTGTGTGAAGCTGGTCATTTGTAAGCTGTTCAAACCATTGTGCTTCGAATGCAACATCATGAAAAAAACTCAACACGATAATTTCAAGTATAATACCAACAAATACAATAAAAAGATCGTATAGCATACTAAACACATTGCTCAATATGTCTGTACTCTGATTATCTAACTCTTTGACATCTTTTTTTACAATAGTAATAAGTCTCAGTATTTCATATATCGTTACAACAATAGGATATATCATCACCGCAAACATAAATGCAAATACTAATATTCCAAAAAAGAATTCTCCAATTAATTCCCATGAAAATTTCATATATGTAAGCAGTCTATGAATTATATTATAAGTTGAATACAAAACTGCAACTACAACTGAAGATATAATACATGCAAGTAACTGCGACATATATGGGTGCTTAACAATATAATCTTTAACTTTCTTCATAAAGGTTCTCCTAATAATTAAACATATTATATCACCTTTTCATACGCAAAAATAAAAGATAAAGACAAATTAAAAACACACTATTCTCGGGTTTATAATCCTTAGAATAATGTGTTTCATATATCAATTATGGTATTTATAGCTTAAAATTATACCCAGTTATTAAACATTCCCTGTAATGGGTTTGTAAGTGAGCCATCTGCAGAGTATGTGCTGGCTCCATTTACTGCTGCCTTAGCTGCATCCTCAGCATATTTTGATATCTGGTCTCCATATGTATTAGAACCTTCAAATAATGACTTAACATCATTAATATTAGCACTCTTTAGCTTATCTTCATTAACAGAAAGCTTTCCGTCCGTTCCTACTGTTACACCAATTGAAGAAAGCTTCTTTGACATTATGTTTGTCATGCTCTCCATATTTGAGATCTGCTTTGAAACATCTGCATTATTAACTTTGTCGGCCTGAGCTATAGTATCATTGTACTCGCTTGCAAATTTTTTAACCGCATCTGCAACCTTATCCATATCATACTTGCCGTCTTTCTTTGCCCATAAGTCTTTATTATTAAGTGCACTTACAGAAGAAGTAAGCTCATCTGACTCTTTTTTCATTTTAGTAATTCCAGTTGTGTCTTTGTAACCAGCTTTTGCAGGCTTGTCACTATCTACTTTATCTGTATTACTAGATTTTGAATCAACTTTATCCTTAGCATAATATGATTTAATTAATTTTCTATAACTTCCATTTTTAATTGAATTATAATCTGAAAAATTAAACGAACTAAATATGTTCAACGGTGAATTATTAGAACCTCCACCAAAAAATGAACCAAAATTGAATCCTGCCATATGCTACCTCCATATTACTTTGTCTTTACCAATCTGAATCCCAATCTGAAAAATCAGAATCCCATGAATCGCTTGAATCCCAGCTATAGTCCGAATCAGAACTATCATTTATAGTTTCTACATAATGTCCAGTTGATGAATCTTCAAACTTTACAATACTACTGTCCCATTTATCGTACTCAGAAAATTTATAGTTCTGTATGTCGTTGTACATTTCTGCTGGTATATTGACAGGTAGATAATCCCTACTGTAATCATCGTACCAATACCAGTCATCATCCACATAACTGTTACAGTAATATATGTGATCCTCATATTTGTAGTAGTTTCCAGCATATGGTGCATCCTTTGCACGCTTTATGCTGCTGCCTACAAATGCGATTATATTAATTCCAACAACTAAGAAAAAGAAAATAGGTAATGCAATTCGTCCAATGCTAAAAACTTTATCATTTTGATTAGCGCTTGTGGCTCCACCATAACCGTTTTTATTGTTAAGATTATGGGCTTTTTGATTAAGTATCTCACTTTTAAGCTTTAGATATATTTCATTAACAGCATATGCTTCGTCCTTACCTCTATATCTCTCAGCTCTTGTGCCATCGTCCTTATTCTTATATACGATAAACTCGCCATTCTGTTCATATATGCCAAACGCTCTTGGTCCTTTATAATCTTCTCCAATAAAAAACCTAGTAACTTCTTTTGGAGGAAGATTTCGATTTTCATACCAAATCTTAAGTTCTGTAATAGTTTTAGGTGTTCCATCAGTTGACCTTTTAAAATTGGCATTCACAGCACCACACTGCTTACAAAACTCATCATGTTCATCAATATATGAACCGCAATATTCGCATTTAATTTGCATATTATTAACCTCTTTTGATTGGAGCTCAAAATACTATTTCACACGCGGTGATACTTTATTCTGAAACCTTACTCTTAAGCTCCATATTTTCTTTTTCAAGAAGTTCTATCTTTTCAAGCATTTCTTTATACTGAGCTATTTTCTCTTTTTTCTTTTTCCTCTTTTTTATAAAATAAAATACAATAAGCGCCACTATTATAATATAGATGCACACATTAAGTATATATTTATAATATATTTTGCTTGCAGGCTTTTTATACTCAAGTCCACTCGTCATATATTCGGCAGTACTTTCAGAACCCGTTTCAGCATCCTCATATTCCAAATATGCTTTTATAGAGAAATTATCAAAATCAACACCTTCGTACTTTTCATATTTTTGTAGATATGAAATGATTTGTGAAAGATCTGACCATTGTCCTAATTCATCAGCATATACAAAGCTCTCCCCCTCATTTACTACACCTTTGAAATAGTATGGTTCTAATTCCTCGGCATATACGTCCTCAGGACTTGCAATTCCAGGAACAAATTCGCCCCTGTGACTGTAAAGAATTTTTCTATTTTTTTCTTTGACAGCTTCCTCGTTATCTCCTGTAGATGTTAAAAATTCATAATAAACATTTTGACCATCAGAAAAGCAAGAAGTTACAATTACTGAATATCTTTGACCTTTCTTTACATGAACTGGTTTATCAAGCTTTTTCTTATGATATCCAGCATGTTCATAATCATCTGAAACAATTGCTACAAGCTCTCCATCATCCGGAGTTTTAGCATCGTTATCAAGTAAATATATTTGGTATGTTGTACTAACCTTTTCTGAGTTAGTCTGACATGATACATCTGTTATAAATGCATCATCTTCTGCCTCATATACATTAGCCATCTGGAGACCATCATTATCTGCCCAACCTTGTGTATACCTTTCTGGCATATAGTCATACTGGTCAATCATATATGAATCATTTTGTTTTTCCGTGACATCAAATCGAAAGCTTTCAGGAAGCGTTATACTTCTATCATAATAAGACAGATAAAAATAACCTGTGGCTTTACCATTCTCATCTTTAATTCCCCAATTGAATTCATGAGGAAACTCTTCTGTTTCTGCACCCCAGCTATTTTTTACAATGAAAGCTCCATTTCCTTCTGGCTGATGTGCAAGTCCATCTCCATATTGGTCATTAGAATGATCTATGAAATCAGTACTTTTTATTGAGTCATCCCATCCAACAATTGTTACCGCATGATTAGGTGTACCACCATCAAATGTATAATGGGTCCACTTATTATCTAAGATATTTAAATATATGGCATCAAGACCTAATTTTAACTGAGATGGAAGAAATGTATCCGCAGAATATGCTATGGATACTGCCCTTCCTGCCATAACCTCTTCTTTTATTGTTGCTGTTGCAGCCGCATCATAACCAACATAACTTTTCTCTCTATCATCAACATTATCCTCGTCCATACCATCTTCAAAATCATATATAGCAGGTGACTTAAGAACGCTTGATTCTACAAGATTAAACTGCTGAACAAATTTATAATCCGATGGTATTGTCCAATCATCTCTCATAGAATAGTGTTGATTAACAAATCCCTGATGAACTGTTTTGCTATCCTTACCTCTATATGGAATTAAACTTTCACGAACTGGTCCTATACCTGATGCAAAAAGAGAACTAGCGGTAAATAAGTATCCACCTGTGTTAAGTGCCATATCCTCATTAAACATGTGCACTCCTTCATATTTCTGATCTGAATCATCATCAATATATGTTCTTGAAAAATAAGTAAGTTGATGTTCAGATAGATCAAGGCCTGTCTCATCATATGACTTACCCATTTCTGATAGTATTGAACTTTCGCATGCTGCTATAGCTGCAAATCCCCAACACGTTCCCCAAGGACTCTGTAACTTTACAGGTGTAACATATCCCTGATCACGAAGATCAAACTTTTCTGGAAATGGCTTTTCGCATGTAGCTACCGGCACCTGTTTTATCACGTTCTCCTGTGCATTATCATATAAGTACTTGGCAACAATTTCTGGATTTGCCAGTTCCTTATTTTTACATCCTTTATTAACTGTATCAATAGCTCTATCATCATCTATTTCCGATGGTGCAATAAGTTCTTCATTACTATCTATAGATACCATAGGAAAAGCATAAGTCTCTATAGGCTGTACCAAAAGTTGCACTATAATTATTGCGCTAATAATTCTAAGCAATTTGTTTCGCTTCATTATCTGGTGACTCCTTATCTTGATAAATATCTATTAATGATACAATTTATCCTTCGAACAATCTCTTATAGTTCAACTTCATTTTATCTTATTATAGGCAAAAATACTACGTAACTACATGAATCTTTTTCACATACTCTCTAATGTTAATTACACTGGTGTTCCAACTTCGATTAAATTTCCATCCAAATCGTAAAAACGTATCACCTTCTGTCCCCAACTGTGGATCATTAATCTATTAACATACTCAGTTTCTGGGTACATTTTTTCAAGTTTTTCAGCAAAATCCTCAATATTTCTCTCTTCAAAATATAATTCGCAGTGGTTATTTTTAGGAGTAATCTCCTTCCCAATAAACTCTAACCAGTACTTCTCCTCTTGAAGTACAAGACCTTCTGTAAGAATCATATTTCCATCATTATCAATAACAACAGTAAGGCCAAATAAGTCGTGATAGTATTTTCTTGCCTTTTCTATATCTTTTACAACAATAAGTACATTTTTAAGTCGCATATAATTTCCCCCTTATATTTAACCTTGTACCAACTTTAAAATCCTTTTCCTCCTTGATTAAGCATTAGGCTGTAAAATTAAATCTATCACCCGAGTGACTGTCCTGAATATCATCCCAGTTATAGTCTTTAATCTTCTGAATTAGTTCTTCTTCTGTTGATGCTTCTATTGTTGTTCTCTTAACAGTGTCTTTATCTTCTTTTTCATAAGGATTCTTTTTCTTAGCCTTTTCTGCTGCTTTCTTTTCTTCAGCATGTTTTGCTTTATTCTTTTCAATACGCTCTTTCTGCTTTGATGAAGTCTTTTCTAGTTCAGCAAATAGCTTCATGTTTCCATTATCATCAATTGAAACACCTATCTTATTGATTGTACCATTTTCTCCTTTGCCACCATCAAATGCAGATATATATCCATTTTCTTCACATATGCGCTTACACATCTCTACCGCACCCTGAACTGACTGCATTTTCTCTTCAGCATACTTTTCATCATTTGCCATTTTTTCTATCTCAGCACTAGAAAAAATAACTGAAAACTCCTTACCTCCGCTCTTAGAAAGAGCTTTAAGATCATCTGCACTATTTCCAATCATGAAGTCATAGTCACCATACCTCTGGCGAAGATTCTTAAGAAAGTCCTGTGCCTTCTGAGAAAGCTTTTCTTCATTTTTGTGACTGATATTATTACCTCTACTTATGGCATCAACATCTTTCACTAAGTCAGAGTTTACATTATCCACCAATTTTGATAATTGTGATATTCCAGTAGTATCCTTGGATTCTTTTGGTAATTCTAACTTTGAAACATTCTTTTTTCCTATACCTTTTAAATCACGTCTTGCTTGTTCAAAACAGCTCTGATCATAGCTCATTCCAACATTCATAATTATCATTCTCCTTAATTTAGCTAAAATATATCTTTACACTCAATTTATAAAACAATGTGAATTACACATCATTTTCCCTACATAATATACAATTGGATTTCTGGATACATTTGTCAGATAAGACAACAAAAAGATATAGTAATCTAGTACTATATCATAAGCATCTCACTCCTTGAGAATAATATCGAAATCCATTTCGTTCTTATGAAAAAAATATGCCAAAACATGTAATCTATATTTTGTATCGGCATAATTATAAATTAATTTAGTGTTTTTCTACTAAAAAACTCCCTGCATATGATATACACTATAAAAGCGCTAACCAATGCAGGGAGTTTTAATCTATTTTGCTCTATTTACTATTCAATTTCTTCAAGTCTTACATTTGCTATATGAATTGTTGCTGTTGATCCTCTGTGACCAAGGTTGAATTCAAGTCTTCCATTGTTATCATCCTTTTCAGTCATTTCATATTCAAATATATAAGTTTCCATTTCTGTTGATACGTCAAATTCTGTATCTGGTAAATATCTGACCCATCCAGCTGTTGGTGCTGATACACATACTATTGCTTTTCTTGCCTCATCAGCCTTCATGTCAAATGTTACGCGATACTTGTGTCCCTTTACTTGAGGGATATCTGCCTGGAAAATCTGAACCGAATAATCCTCTGTTCCTTCCTCTTCTGTAGTGATAATAAGCTCTCCGTTTGATACTGTTGCTTCACCCTTTCCACCTGATGCCTGATAGAATGTCCAGTCTGCTGCCTTATCAAGTTCTGTAGCAAAGTCACCATTATTGATATAGTTACCCGTCTCGTCTGGCGCTCTATACTCCTTCTTAGGCTTTTCAACATTCATGTCATAACTATCCTTCTGATATACACGAACATAATCAATAGCAAACTCAGCATTCTCAAAATCCGTATTTTCGTCAGGATCTCCTGGCCAGTCTCCACCAACCGCAAGGTTCATCTGTACAAAAAATGGCTGATCAAAAGGTGCTGGATAAGGTTTATCATCTTCACCTTCAACAGCTGAAAACCAATCATTTACTGTAAGAACCAAATGGTCATCTGTATAGAATCTGATTTCTCCTGGTTCCCACTCAACAGAATACTCATGGAATTTAGTGGCAAATGTACCATCCTTAAGCGCATTTGAAATCACATATGTCCCCTGCTGTTCTGCATGAGGTGCTCCATAATGGATTGTCTGATAAGCCTTTGTTACATCATCACCTAATACTTCCATGATGTCGATTTCACCACACTTTGGCCACTGGCCATAATGCTCTTCATCCTGTGGCATCATCCAAATTGCTGGCCATAAGCCTTTTCCCTTAGGAGTCTTAGCACTTACAACTACTTTTCCATATTGAAAATCTGCCTTATTCTGAGAATTAACCTTACCAGATGTATATGTTCCATCTCCTGAATCAAGAGCCTTTAGTACTAATGTACCATCTTTTACAAATGCATTTTCTTCAGAATCAACATATGCCTGTAGCTCATTATTTGTCCAACCTACTTCTCTTACTTCTCGTGTCCATATTTTATCATTGAGTTTATCTCCATCAAACTCGTCATGCCACAAAAGGTTATAGCCGTCAAGCTGAATTGCCGATGTATCCTCTTCCTCTTCAACAACTTCTTCCGTAGGCGCTGCCTCCTCAACTGATGCTTCAGCAGGAGCTGCCTCACTACTATTTCCACATCCTGAAAGCATGAAGCTCGCAATTGTGGTTCCAAGTAATAATGTCTTTATAAATCTTTTTGTCATTTTCTAATCCTCCACAAAAAACTAGTGACATATTGATTTTACGCATTATTTGATTGATAATATATTAAATATCATATAAAAATATCAAAAATTTGTCATAGTTATGAACGATTATAAAAATAATGATTTTACTACAACTGAAAAAATAGATTACAACATCCCAAGTCATCGTGCTTTGAGCGAAGAGTATGAATTCTACCATGCCGTTCGAGAAGGGAACCTTGATTATGTCAGAAAAAACTGCGAAGAGCATAGTTTTGCTAATCCTGAAGGTATGGGTGTCCTGTCAAATAATCCTCTCACGAATTTCAAATATCACTTCTGTGTAACGGCTGCTCTGCTTACGAGACATTGTATTGAGGGCGGGCTTGAAATTGAACAGGCTTTCAGACTAAGCGATTACTATATTTCATCTCTTGATCACCTCATGGATGTGCAATCGGTTATTGAGTGGCACGACAAGATGGTGCTGGATTTCACAGGAAAAATGCACCTTTCAAAGACATATTCTGCTGTATCAAAATCAATCCAGAATGCTCTTGATTACATATACAGCCACATATCTGAACAAGTAACACTTACAGATATTGCTAAGCATGTTGCCTTATCTCCATGCTATTTATCTCGTTTATTTATTAAGGAAACAGGATCATCTGTTAAAGACTATATTTTACAAATGAAAATAGAAAAAGCGCAAAACCTGCTGAAGTATTCCGATTCCTCAAGTGCAGATATTGCGCAATTTCTTTCGTTTTCATCTCAAAGTCATTTTATATCAACTTTTAAACATTATTCTGGTATGACACCAAAAAAATATAGAGACTCATATGCAAGAAAAGTATGGTAATGCTATTTCTTATTTTTAAATAATATTTATTACGATTTCTACAGGTAATTCTATTCCATCGATTTTAAGTTTAATGATATTTTTACCCTTTGGCAATTTCTTTAAGAATTCATTTGAGAACTCAATCTTATACATACCATTACCAAGTTCAACAAGGTTATATTCATTTAAACCTAATACATAACCATTTGCCTCGATTCCAGCAAGGAATGTAACTGGTGATGCAACATATGCTGTATATATCTCCTTGTTATCAACTGATACAGCATTACTATTTGGTGCATAAACTACCATGTTATTGGCAAGAAGAGTATCTTTTAAGTTCTTAATTACTTCTTTAGTTTCTAACTGCTCTTTTGTAAGTACATCAAACACTTTAGCAATAGCCTCCATAGCTTCAGTCTTGTTAGGTACCGCAGCTACGACATTTTCTGCAGCGTTTTCAACTTTTTCAACTTCAACTTCTATACCCATCTGGTTAAACTGTTCCTTAATAGTATCTTCTGGATCAGCTATATCACAATCTCCAGGGCCTCCCTTTCCACCATTATTTTCAAGGGAATAAAGATAACACAACACAGCTCCGTATCTTGAGTATCCATCTAAAACCCATCTGTAATCACCCTCGCCAAACTGTTTTAGAGTGACTTTATACAAGGTGTATCTATTTTCTGCATTTGTCTTAGCCTGAAACTTTTCTGCGTCACTTACAGACATATCGCCATTTACAGGTGTATTATCTGAATCAGCCAAAATAAGAGCCTTAAACTTATTTCCTACTGTTGTAGCTAAATTATCAATTACTGCTCCAACAATTGTAAGCCAGTGTGCGCCCTTCATGTTAACGCTGCCGTCTGCTAGAATCTCTCTAAGCTGTGCTCCAACACCATAGTTGTCTAATTGTTCAACAACGTTTATGCTTTCAACACTTTGTCTTATTAATCCTCTTCTTGGTGTAAAAGATAAATTCTTTAATAAACCACCTGAATTTGTTCCTGGATATTTTAACTGTGCTACTCCAGCTTCTCCTGTGTATTCATATGCTTCTTCACCATAAAGGAACCAGTTAACTGCTCCATCTGGAACTCCTGGAAGATCAGTAAAGTTAGAAGTGAAGTAGTGCAATACCTCATCTTCGCTCTTAAAAAAAGTTCCCGTCTGAGGATTAATAGCTTCCTGCGCATATCCTGATGTCCATAAAATATTAGATGCTGTTGCAGCCCAACAGTGCTGGCTATCATATCCTGGAATATTATTGTTATATTTTTCTGCATCAATATAGTACTCGTCTGTATAATATACGGAACTATACTGCTCTAATGATGGCATTCCATCAGTAATGATTTTCGCTGCTAACTCTGCATTTTCAGGATTACTAATACCGCTTATAATTGCAGTCATATTACCAACAACGCTTCCATCACTGTTGCTAGTTGTTGTAACTGTAGTTTTTTCAGTATTAAACGTTCCCTGTATTCTTTTTTCATCAGTACGTGCTGCACCTTCACTATCTAAAGGTTCAGGTGCTTCTGCGCCTACTAACTCAAGCACTGAATCAGTTGCCTCATCTGGCTCCTGTAATTCTATCTCCGGTTCAGCCACTTGCTCTGGCTCAGACTCTTCTACCGTCTCAGCTGCCTCATCTGGCTCTGACACGCTCTCTTCAACTGTTTCTTCTATAACAGGACTCTCAACATCATCTGCAAAGACATATGCCATCTGAACCTGTGATAAACACATTGTTGCAACTAAGAATGCTGCTATAAACTTAGTAAGTCTTTTCATTTTTTCTCCCTTCATTATCTAATGTGGAAACTATTATTTAGACAGTATATCATATATATAGATATTTTTCAGATTCCGCCTTCTCTTTTAACTCTATGGCTTTTTCCTTACACTCAGATATTTTCTTTTCCATAATTAAATAACCTATCCTGTTACTAACTTTAGTCATCACATTGATTATTCATAGTTTTTTTACAAATCTACGCTATCGTGCAGAACTAGAAGGATTCGAACCTTTTCGCTCGCTTCACTCGCGAATCGGGCGCGCATCTCTTGTTTGCCACAAGCGGCAAAGGTGCGCCATCCTTGCAATTTCTCATAATCTGGTTCTGTGAAAAAGAAAACCCCACATCCTTGGATGTGAGGTTTCTTTTTCGCAGGGCTAGAAGGATTCGAACCTTCACAATGACGGAGTCAGAGGCCTTGGCCCCTTCGACCAGTTTGTCCAGTGTTTATAGGCATTTGCGATACCTTAAAAACCTATGTATTACAATTATTATTACAATTTGTTTTTTATTCTATTTTAGTGCTGCTACGTAATGAAATTCTCCTGCTTCTTCTCCTGCATCTATTGACTCCTGATCAGAGATATAATGCTTCCACACAGTCTCTGGTGTATCACCCAAATAGGTTGCAATTGCAGGTACATCATAGCCTGCTTTATATCTCTGTGTTGCAAATGTCTTTCTAAGTACATGTGCGCCACTTATTGTGTCTGAAAACTTTGCATTTTTGTATATCGTATTGATACATTTTCCAAGTTTTGAAGGATTAGTAGGTTTGTAATTCTTATTAAGCACGACATAATCATCCGGCTTAGTGAACGGACTGCTCTCTTTTATTTCCTTAAGTATTTGAATAGCAATCTCACTTAATTCAAGATTTCTAACCTTTACATTTTTGGTGTTACCTTCATGCTCTACATACTTTCGCTCTACATCCTCATCTCTGTTTTTAATAACTGAGCGAGTTTTATCAATTGTTATAAATGTCTTGCCATCTATTTCTTTAATATCACTATACCTAAGTGCGCATAATTCGCCGCATCTTAATCCTGTGTATAATAGAAACAGCCCATACAGGCCAGCTTCATATTTATATCTTCCATTGTTTGCATTTCTAATCAAACAAGTTTCCTCAAATACTTTTATTTGAGATGGAGATAAGGCTTTGACCTTTTTTATATTAGCATCTTCTATATCTGTCATCGCTCTGATCTCAGACATTATTTCTTCCTTAATAGATATACAAACATTTTTTGAAACATATTCATTATCAACTGCCCATTTAAATGCTGCATTAATTACATTAAAGGTTTTTTCAATTGATGATGCTGACAATTTCTGTTCATCTATTAAACCATAAATATGTTCTTTTACGTCGACACTTGTTATCGACTGAACCTGCAGCCTACTTATTTTGTACTTATTATCCTCAATCTGATTTCTAATTGTACACTCACGTCTGTCCACTGCTGTTGGCTTAAAATTCTTCTTATGTACTTTGTCATATTCAAGATGTCTGTAGCATAACTCTGCTAGTGTTCCTACAAGAATGCTTGCCTCCGTATTCCTTACTTTAATCCATTCATCTTCTTTGACTTTCATTGCACGAATACATGCTGATTTTGTATCACCTGTAACAGTAAGAATCTTTGGTTTTCCATTTGATGTATACCCACACTGCTTTCTCATTCTTACCTTCTTATTAGGAAGTATTTCAAAACTTCCCTGTCCATTCGCATTTCTACCCATAATTTTATGCTCCCTTCTCATTATCAAACTTAAATTCTTTGCCTGCATAATCATCAAGCCATCTGTAAAAATTGGTCTCTGTTACAAAATAGGTAACTCCAATTTTCATTGCAGGGAATCCCTTGGATCTCATAATTGCATAAGCCCTATCTCTTCCAATTCCCATTCTCTGCATTAAATCATTAACTCTTAAAATCTTTACATCATCCATAAGCTTTATGCTCCCTTCTAAAAATTTGTTTTTTTCTTTACCCTTACTTAGCAGAATGATTTTGTTTTGGACCCAAAAATTTTGTTTTTTTGACACAATTTATATTTTTCGTGTCTGGATAAATATTTTTCCGTATATGGTTATTTAGCAGAATTTTTCAATTTTGGTCGTAATTTTTGAAAATAATGTTATTTAGACATTATTATTTTAAAAAATAACCTAATATTGCTTCCTTCTCTGCTGGTTGAAGTGATATCCCTTTTTCCTATGGTTATTTAGCAGAATTATTTATTTTTGGACTCAAAAAATTAATTTTTTTCTAATTTATACA
>JAUNIR010000160.1 GCA_030523345.1 Lachnospiraceae bacterium | reverse complement strand
AATAAATTCAAAATATTTGTTTCATATGTAGAAACCAAATATACCATTAAATCTCGTGAAGAAATATATAATTTATTCAGTCCTTACTGTGATGAAGTGCTAATTTTAGCCGCATGGAATTTAGGAGGATACAATCCTGAAGTTCGAACCGAGCTAAGCACTCCACAAATGGATGTAGACTATGATTCAAGCCGTACGGTTCCATGCCCTGTTCCTTTCAATGCTGTCACGATAACTGCGAATGGATTTCTTACTGGGTGTTGCGTAGAGTGTCAGGATTATTTGGCCGTTGCTGATTTATCTAAAAACACACTATTACAAGCTTGGGAATGCAGAACTTTTTCCGAATATAGAAATCGTCATATTAATAAAGATATCTCAAATCTTGCCTGTATGAATTGTATTTATAATTCACAAATTGTTCCACAACCTCTTAACAAAGATTTATGTGCTTCTTTTGATGCAGGTAAAATGTTCAATCCTGAGGTTGTAAAATCTCGAATAAATAAGTATCTCGAAGCTGAAACAGAGGAGTAATTATGATTAAACACAATATTTCTGCCGTAATACCTGTTAAAGGTTCCAGTTCTAGATTAGAAAATAAAAATATATTACCTTTTGCAGATAGTAATTTATTAGTACACAAAATCCGCCAACTTAAAAAAGTTGACTATTTGTCTGAAATCATAGTTTCTTCTGACTCTGATATAATGCTTGAAATGGCCGAAACAGAAGGCGTTAGAGCTGTTAAGCGTCCGAAAAAATACGCTGACGAGTCTCAACCTTTTGGTGTTTTTTTAGAATATATCTGTGATATTATAAAAGGCGAGCACCTTATGTGGGCTTGCTGCACTTCTCCTATTGTTGACACTGATTTATATAAAAAAGCTATCGATACGTATGAAGACGCACTAACTAAAGGCTTTGACTCTTTAATAACTGTACTACCCTATCAACACTTTCTCTTAGACGAGCATGGACCAATGAATTTTTCTCGTGGTTTAAAGCATGTTAACTCACAAGATTTACCTAGGTACTATAATTTTACCAATGGAATAATACTTTCAGAAAAAAAGAACGTTCAAGTCTGGAAATACCATTTTGGTCCTAATGTATATAAGCTCGAGGTTTCACAACCAGAAGCTATTGATATTGATACATACTGGGATTATGTAATCGCAAAAGCATTCTATGACGAATTAAGCAAATCAAGAAATATTTAAGTGTATAATCGATGTCTCATCTTTCGTAGTTTTAGTCATTTAGTTTGTTTATTGTTTTTTCTATTAATATGAATTTTTATGATTCATATGCGAAATAATACGTCTATATAAAGCAAAATAAAATCTATATATAGATATATATCTTAACATTATCCTAGCTATTGCTATAACTAATATCAAAATTTATCATGGTCTTCTTATCCTCAATTTTTTTAATTCATCACTAATATTATCAAATCCTTGCTCATCTAAAATCTTAGTAAGCCTATCCTTATCATTTAATATTTTTTTTGAAATTCCCTTCTTCCTAAGATAATATAATAAGTTATCCATATATATTACCTCTTCTGCAGGTCTAGTAAGTCGCCATTTCAAATAATTTATACTTCTCAGTCTCTCGAAAGGAATATAAAAACCAAACGTGCAAAAACTAAGCATAGCCTCATCTTCAGTATTTCGCCTTAAAATCATATTATTGTACAATCGATTGCCCATAAATTCATACAACCCCTTACTTGCCACTATTGCATCCCTTCCCCATAGTTTTGTTTCAAATGCAATATTCGAACAAATACTTGCTACACTTATACAATCAGTAATAAATTGACTAGCGTACTCATTTTTATCTAAAATAATACTTTTGTCAACTGTTCTCGCCTTGAAGTCATCCCTACGATCTTCTCTTACACACAATTCTTCATTCCTATATTCATTTTTTAGTGCCTTTATTACCGTAATATTTTTCATCGTGCTTCGAGAAGCTAGTCCTTCTAGAGCAACCTCGTTTTGCATCGTAACACCACATTTATAAACCGGCTTCTTATAGTAATCAATAATATTTTTTTTATACTTATCGTTTAGTGTAAGTGCCAATAACTCCAATCCATTGAAAATGGGCACTTTATCTTTAATTTTACTAAATTCATAATACCTTCTCTTTATCTCCGTTTTTTGGAGAAACCCCCTTAGATCAATATATACAAAACCATTGTATACAGGATGTCTATAAGTACTCCAATCATAGTAAATAATATCAATATGTTTTTTTTTCGCCCAGATATCTACTGATTTATATTGTCTAAACATTAAAAATGCATCTATCTTTTTTTCCGGAAATTCAGCTATATACTCTTCATATATTCTGTCTAATTCCTTTTCTAGTTTTTTACACCTGTTAAACAAAAGATAGCGTGCAACTTGACTAGTATTATAGTTTTTATCGCCTACAATAGAATCAAATACAGCATCCCTAATATACCCTATTCTTATTGAATCAAAATCTTCCTGTGTTAATAATCTAGCTGGAAATCCATACTCAAAATCACATTCAATACGACCCATATTTTTAAAAAACTTAAGGTCATGATTATATTCCTCTTGTGCAATCACCAATCCACATTTCTCGTCAAGAGCCATCCTTACTCCTGCAAAAAAATCGTACAAATAACTGAGTTCCTTATCACTTGTTTTATCTAATATTAATGGTACTATCATGCTCACACCTATAATACATAACAATAATAATTGTCTCTACACTATATTAATATCAAGCAACTATCATTTGTAATAATCACACTTTTCTGACACTTCCATCAACCCCAGTGCGATACTTCGAATTTATTCGACCCTAGTCGACTATTCCAATGTCCCTTTTAATTTTTTCTAGATTATTGAAAGACTATAATCACTTTCATATTAAGAGGACAAAATTTTATACTATTATTCCTATCATTTCACATATATATATTTTTTGCTGCAATATCCCAATATATAGATTACGATTTTACGTTTCTTTTGATTGAAGAAATATATATGCCACAATACTCCTTGAGCATTTTTTCTGCCATAAAAATAATTCTCGCCCAAAATGCTGTAAACAATATGACCGTAATATAAAGAATAATCAAGTCTCTTCGTTGTAATGACCCAAGATCAAAAAAAGATGCCATACTGTAAATAATAAAATCATGCGTCAAAAAAACAGCATACGAATACTTACTTACAGTTATCACCATCTTCCTGGTTATATCATCCTTTATAATTTCAGAAATACCTATAAGTATCAAAAACCACGAGAAACTTATCAATGTATCATACATTACCTTATCTGGAATATGCTCTGAAATGCACAGACCAAAGGCAAACAATGCT
>JAUNIR010000159.1 GCA_030523345.1 Lachnospiraceae bacterium | reverse complement strand
CCATGTTCGGTAGCATAAACACCAGAGAGTTTTAAGCCGTTTACAAAAGAAGTTTCTGTAGCTACTTTATTTATATAAGATTCTTCTCCAACAAGACCAAGTGAAATTTTTCTCTTCTCATTTCTTATTTCTGAGCTAGATACCCCTTTCGTACGTTCAAGGTATACTACTTCACAATACTCTTCAAGATAATCAAAATATCCTACCCAATCAGAACCTACAGTAAAAACATCAACATCGAGCCTTCTAATATCATCAATTTTTTGCCCTTCATATTCCTCAACTATAATTTCATCTGCAATTTGAGTAGCACGAACTGCTTCCACACGTTCACTTAAGCTCTGTTTAACATTTATTTTTCCACGTGTTTTATCAAAATCATCAGCGGTTACACCTACTATTAAATAATCCCCTAATTCTTTCGCTCTTTCAAGCAATCTTATATGTCCATGATGCAATAGATCATAAGTACCATATGTTATTACTTTTCGCATGAAATCATCACGGCTCCTCTCTTTTTACAATAATCCACGTTTTTGTAAATCTTTAAGTGCATTGATCAATATATCATTATCCTCATGAGTAAGTGCTCCAATATGGCCAACCCTGAAAATCTTATCTTTCATCTCTCCACCATTTGGGCAAATCCAAATCCCATACTCATCCTTGAGTTTGAGGAAAATATCAAATGCTTTTGCAGTTATTGGATGTACTGAAGTAACACCATTAGCTGGACTTTCAGAAACAAACTCAAAAGGTAATTCTGCAATCTTGTCTCTAAAATCTTGTGCCTGTGCAGCCACCCTTGCAATCTCGGCATCAGCACCACCCAATCTTTCAATTTCTTTTAGTCTCTCATTAATTTGTAAAAGAATACCTACGGCTGGTGTGAACGGGGTCTGCCCCCTCTCTTGATTCTTTAATGCATCTTTCAAGTCAAAATACATTGTTCTAACTTTAGATTCTGCAACTCTTTCGAGACCTCTAGGTCCTAAAACTATAATTGAAATACCCGGAGGACATGCCAATACTTTCTGAGAACCAGTAATCATGACATCAGCCCCACACTCAGTCATGTTAAATGGATCAGCTAAAAATGAAGATACACAATCACAAACAAAGAACATCTCATTTTTTTTACAGAATTCTCCAATCATCATTGTATCATATAACACAGCTGTTGATGTTTCATCCACATTAACAAGAAGTCCCGTAAAACCCTGTTGATCATATTCGTAAAGTCTCTCTTTAGTAAGACTTTTACCATGTTCAAGTTCTAAAGCAACATGGGGAATATCATGAATTTCACATAACTCTACAAAACGATGTCCAAAACTCCCTCCATTAATAACCAATACTTTATCATCTTTAGAAAAACAGTTCATGACAACTGCTTCCATTGATCCAGTGCTTGAACAAGTCATAAAGACAGCTCTGGATTCTTCTGGAGCTTTAGAATATTCAAGCATATATTTTTCATTTTCTAACATTATCTCTGAAAATTCGGAAGTTCTAAAATAGGGAACCTGCTCTGCACCAATGGCACAAACTGACTCAGATGACATTACCGGTCCAACAGTAAAATTAAGCATTTTTAAAATTCCTCCTTATATATCCCTAAATCATAAGAAATGTAACTATTTCTTTCATGAGCATCAACATTTGGTGGTGTCATATAATCACCATATCTCTTTTTTAGATATGAGTCAAAATTTGACGGAATTTTGCATTTTCTTCCTTCAAATACCGTCTCTACAAAATTGCAAAAATCTGATCTACTATAAATCTCACCAAAATAGTGAAAATCATCTGAAGGCACTCCAACATCTTTGCTAGTTTCATCTTTGCATTTTGAATACCAGTAATCAGTCCATTTAGCCCATTTTTCTATTGATGCAAAAGATAATATCAGACCAATTACTGCTTTTATCTTAAAGGTGATTCCATTATTATATTCTTTAAAAAAAGAATATCCTTTATATATTCTACGACACGATAAAGAGAACCCCATAAACAAACATATAATTCCATGAATAAAACGTTTGCATTTACCATCTGGAATATTTTCAATAGTATAGATATCAATAAATATTCCGGCATCATTTAAATCATATTCAAGAATTGTCCTATAATCTGTATTTTTCAATCTAATTTTAGGTAGAATACGCCCATAATTTTCTTCACTTTGAGGATGAAGAATAGAATATTTTTCTGCATATTTTTTTTCAACAATATTATATAATCTTTCAAAATCTTTACGAGGCATTGCTATATCAATATCATCATCCCATGAAATAAAACCTTTTTCTCTTAGTGCGCCAATTGCACTTCCTCCAATCAAAATAAAATTAAGATTGTATTCATCACAGATTTTTAACAAATCATCTAATATCACTAAAAGAACTTTATGGAGGTTTCTTATTTCTTCTTCGGATATCATCTTTAGATTTAATTTACTATTTTTTGCAATATCACCAAGTTTCATTTATCTCTCCTGTTTTACTAACTCTGAAACATGAGCATTTTTATCAGCATCTTTTGGTGGTGCCATATAATTCCCATAAAGTGATGTTAAATATTCATCATAGAATTCTGGTCCTAACATTTTAATATCTTCAAACTGATAATATGTATCCTTGCCATATACTTTTTTATCAATCATTTCTGTATACTTAAATGATGTTTGGCCCATAAAATTAATAATCCATTTTGAGCTCGTTACAGAGTATTTTTTTAATAATTTATCTATCCTATCAAGTGATTTTTGAGTCTTAAAAATACGATCTACTGGAATCTTAAGTGCAATACTTATCACCATTCGCTCAATAAATGGCCTTCCAGGGCGTTTATAATTAACTTTTTTTATACTTGACAAATGATAAAATAATCTCGCAAAAGACAATCTTACTTGATGGTATTTCAATAAAATCCCCTTATTTGGCATTCCATCTAATGGAAAGATATCAATCCAAACATTTTCATATCTAGTTTCCGCACTTCCCATTCGTTTTATCTGGTATCTTGTGTCAACAATTCGAGAAAAATAATAATGATGGTCACTTTCATCCCAATAAGTTCGAAGTTCTAAGTTTTCAGGCAAGTATTTATCAATATTCTTTATTACTTTTTCATAGTCATCACGTAATATACCCAAATCGACATCATCATCCCATGGAATAAATCCTTTATGACGTATTGCCCCAAGCATTGTGCCGCCTTGCATATAACACTTAACATTCATCTTTTCAGCAATATTTAAAAATTGTTTAAGAATTGAAAGGATATATTCCTGTGTTTCATTTAAAGAACTATCCTCGTTATAAGATATCGTCTTAATACTCATATTTATACTCTATTTCCTTAATTTTTGGAGGCTTCTGGCATAATGGTGGAAGCCTAGCACCAAAATTTACAATTACA
>JAUNIR010000158.1 GCA_030523345.1 Lachnospiraceae bacterium | reverse complement strand
ATCCAACAATATGCTCTGCTCTAAATATCATCACGGATCCTAAGATAATCAACACAACTCCCAATCCAAAATCAAATTGAAAAGCAAGCTGAAATATGTCTTTCGTAAAATAACTGGATATTTTAGCTAATCCATAAATAAGCAAAAATGCTCCGCATATTTTGCACAAAACGTCTAACCCTAGTCCCGGCCAAAACAATAGCATTAATCCACCGACAATATAGCATACAGTTAATGTGAGATAGATATTTTTTACTCTTTTCAAGTTCTTCATAAAAGTTCAACCTCCTTATGCTATGATATTAAAATAAATACTCATTCCTTCAAATAGACAAAAAAATAACAGTGTCCAAATTTTTGGGCACTGTTGTAAATGTGTCTAGTTTTTACTTTTGTCTTTCTCTATTTGAGCAATTAAAGCCTTGATTGTAGCTTGATAGGAAACCGACATTCTATGAATTAATCGTTCCTGTGAATCCTGCATACCATGCTGTAACCACCGCAGTGTATTTCCAATCATAGAATTACTATAGAAATGTGTTACAAATTCAATATCCTCTTCCGATAAATTCGTTCCTACAACCTCTTTTCTCACATATTTCTCTACAAAATCCTCTGTAACATCATAAAAATATTTCAAAATCATATCTCTATTTTTTGAATTATAGAGGTGAAATACTGCCTTCTTATAATCAAGAACAAGGTGATACTTCTGCAAATATTCCTCATAAAAATTTTTGTATTCTTGTTTTTCTTTTAATGATTTTTCCGTTTCACTTCTAAGTAATTCCTCAAATACCTGATAAATATCGCTGTAATAATAATAAAAGGTATTTCTATTAATTTCACATAATTCACAGATATCCTTTACGGTTATTTTATCAATTGGTTTTTCTTGCAACAACTTAAGTAGGCTATACATAATTGCTTGCTGTGTAAATTTAGCCATTCTGCCCATCTCCTTTACAACAAATTTATACGCAGAATAGGTTAACTAGGCCGTCCCCAATAATATCCTTGAAAAAAATCAACTACTGCATTATACAAAAAATCATATTCTTCCTTAGTCTCAATTCCCTCTGCCAGAACAACAATAACTTTATCATGCATGTCATTGACCAAATCTAATAATCTATTCTGTTTTTTCTTATCATTATCAATATTCGATATCAGACTTGTCTAATACTATTTCCATTGTTTTAATCACATTAAATTAAAATTTATCCCCATTCACAAAATGTCTTTTACATTCTTAGATTCAATGCGACAACTATTCATCTGCTCGCAATAACGAAACCAATGTCCTAGCACACTCGATTGTTTTCTCAAAGCTGATATCAGATGCATAGGAAAACTTCTTCTGATAATTTGCCCACTGATCATTCAGTTTGCTATCACTCTCTATAATTCCTATGATTTTTTCTTCATTTCCCATTATATGCAATGATTCTCTTTTTCTGCAGGTTGCTTCATAAGCTGCCCTAAAATCCTCTGCTTTGATTTCACCCGCATACATTTCTACTAACACGCAAATATCATAGAAATCTCTCATTCTGGTATTTGCACGCTCACGAACAAGTATCGTCTGTAATTTTTCTCCTAGAATGGTTTCAAGGTTATAACTCCACAGCTCGATTTCTCTTTCTTCAAGCATAAGCTTATAATTATATTCAATCGCTCTTGGAGTTATCACATCACCCGTGGAAACATCTATCTTTATCGGTGTAATCATTTTCTCAAATACAGCATCCAAATGAAAACGAATTCCGGGATACTCCATCTCGTCCATTATTGTCTCTACATCTTTAATGATAAAAGATACCCCATCATCAAGCTGAATTGCTGCTATCTCACTCACTATGCGCTGTGCATTCTCTATGTTTAAGTCCTGTCCCTTTACGGTTGTATCAATATCCATAGTGGACCTCATCGAAATGCCAACCATTGATGTTATGAGCATTCCACCTTTTATGATGAAGTTGTCCTTGTAGTCCGAAAGTGATACTCTCTCCAAAAATCTCTCCATCATATAGATTCTCATAAGTACTCTTGGATCCGCACCATTTTTCGATGCTATATTTTTAATTCTTCCTTTTGCCTGTGCAGATGTTAATCCCATTATAAAAGTACCTCCATATAAGATCTCATTAGTTTTTCTACCCGAAGCATTTGTGCATATTCAAATAGCTTTGTAAGGTTCTTCTCCTTCTTTCTGGCATAAGTTTTAAGTGCTGTATTAAAATCTTGAATCTCGAAGCTATTTCTATTTCTGACAAGGTCACACATCGTTCTTTCCAAATCATACATTGGAATGGTATTACCATCCAAATCAGTTACTTCCACTTTCCCTAAATCAAGGCATTCCTTTTTTACAAAGAAAACCTTATAGCCTGCTGCTTTAAGTCTGCTTGTATTGTAACCGGAATAAATGGTAAGTGTTGGTGATGAAGGTTCTCTGTCAACCAGCCCATAATAGTGAAGCGCAACATCATGAGATATCACAGCTTTAGGGCATCTCATGTGAGCAATCAATAACGGGTCAACCCACGCATCCTGCGAAGCATAAATACCACGTGAAATCTGTTCAAAATTATTTTTTTTCAAATAATTGTAAAAATCTGCCTTTGACTGATTATTTCTGGCCACATCTTTCGTTGTAATCATTCCAGAATCATCGACAAGGTTTTCAATCTCATTCACGGCAATCACCTCCAAACGCTCTTATATTATAATTTATATACGCACGTTTGTAAAGCTCATTTTTAACATTCGTGCTTATATTATTTTTTATATGCGCACGTTGTTTCTATGATTATTATTTCTAAATTTTGATATTTTTGAAGATAAAAAAGCGCCCGGAAGTTGGAATCATTCCACCCCGGACGCTTGGTTTCTGCTTCATAATTGAAAAAAAAACTACTGTTAGCTATTTCTGCCTCCATAAATAAATGTAGCTTCTTCCTCTGTAATTATGGTTGTTTCATTATCAAAATAGGTAAATTTAGTTTCTACTTTCGGCATCTGCCAACCAGTCAGACCTGCTCCTAATTCATGCTCAGCAACTGGAGCCACATCACAGATCTTTATTATATATGTAATTTCTCCAAACCAAGTAACGCATCCCAAAAGCTCGCACATACCATTTTCAAAACTTATCATTGTTCCTACAACGTGAGATGTATCATTCGGTGGTGTAGCAGCTGAAACATAGCCAATTGAATATCTAAACCATAACTTATCGTCCCACTCTCCATAACGTATATATTTTCTTAATGCATCATACTTGGGAGCTAACATCTCTTCTGGCGAAGAATTATAGCACAAATAATTAAATATTGTTTTTGCACAAACCCTACGAACAATTGAATCTATTGAAAATCTAATAGATGTCAAAAAATCTGTTCTGTCATATTCCTGACTTATCATTTTTTCGGAATATACAGATTTATCATTTATATATCCTTTATCCCTTAAT
>JAUNIR010000157.1 GCA_030523345.1 Lachnospiraceae bacterium | reverse complement strand
AATGGAAATGTTTATAATGAAGATGTTTCATCTGATACGAAGGAAAGTGGTGTGGCAGCTTCGGAAATAACTTTAGATACAGATGAGTACTTTGTACTCGGTGATAATAGATTGAATTCAGAAGATTCAAGATCAGCCAATATAGGTAATGTAAAAACTTCTATGATAGAAGGAAAGGCCTGGTATAGGCTAAAGTTTGGTAAAAATAAAGCAGGAAAGATTAAGTAAGGAAATCAATCAAATGAATATACAATGGTATCCTGGTCATATGACTAAAGCAAAGCGTATGATGGAGGAAAATATTAAGCTAATAGATCTTGTAATAGAGTTGCTAGATGCAAGAATACCTATCAGCTCTAAAAATCCGGATGTGGATGATTTAGCAAAGGGAAAGGCAAGGCTTGTCATTCTCAATAAGTCAGATTTGGCTGATGAAAAAACAAATAACGAATGGATCTCATACTATAAGGAAAAGGGTGTCTATGCTATTGCGCTTAATTCAAGAATGAGAGGATTTTCAAAACAGGTTACAGACGCGATTTTAAAAGCATGTGATGAGAAAATAAAAAGAGACTTAAGACGAGGAATAAAAAATAAACCAATACGAGCAATGATAGTTGGTATACCTAATGTTGGTAAGTCTACATTTATTAATACTTTATCGGGAAAAGCTGCAGCTAAGACGGGTAACAAGCCGGGCGTTACAAAGGGAAAGCAGTGGATAAGAATCGCAAGTAACATAGAGTTCCTTGATACGCCTGGAATTCTTTGGCCTAAATTTGACGATGAAAAAATAGGTGAACATATAGCTTTCATTGGTTCTGTTAATGAAGAAATCATTGACCTTGAGGAACTTGCGCTGAGGTTAATTGCTACATTAAAAGAGATAAAACCGTCAGTTTTGTCTAGTAGATATGACATAGAAGAGAATCAAGCTGAGTATGATATTTTGAAAGAAATTGCGATAAATAGGAACTTACTAGTAAAAGGCGGAGAACCAGATACAAAGAGGGCTGCAAAATTATTATCAGATGACTTTAGAGATGGCAGGCTTGGGCGTATTTCTCTAGAAAAAGTGGATTAGGTAGTAGGCAGATAACAAATTGCGAGTTTACATAATATGGCAAAAAAGAAGAAAAAAAAGAAGAGAAAAATATCTTCAGTTGTTTTATCTACGTTTAAGACAGGTGTTTTTTTACTTTTGATACTTGTCACGGTATATGTATTAGTAACATATGTATTTAGAAGAACAATTGTGCATAATGTATCAATGCAGGATACGCTATTTGATGGGGATAATATTATCATGGATGAGCTATCCTATAACATTGGTGACCCAAAGAGATTTGATATTATTTGCTTTAAAAGCTATAAAGAAAAAGATCTTCTAATAAAAAGAATTATTGGTTTGCCGGGGGAAACGGTAAGCATTGTAGATGGCAATATTTATATTGATGGCGAACAAATTAAAGATGTAAAAGGTCTTGAGGAAATAGATAGTGGTGGCGTAGCTTCTAGTGGCGTCAAATTATCAGATGACGAATATTTTGTCATAGGTGATAATCGCGATGAAAGTACGGATTCAAGATCGAATGAAGTTGGAAACATCAGAAGAAAGGACATTATGGGGAAAGCTGCATTTGTTTTTTGGCCAGCTAACCATATAAAGATTATTAAGTAATATGACAGAGAAACAGCTTGCTAAATTGGAAGCAGAAAAGAAACGTTCATATGAAATGTTTTCATATGAACGTGAATATAGTGAATATGAGTATATATGTGGTATAGATGAAGTAGGAAGGGGACCTTTTGCTGGACCTGTTGTGGCTTGTGGGGTGATACTTCCAAAGGATTGCGACATTTTATATCTAAATGATTCAAAAAAGTTATCTGAAAAGAAACGAGAGGCATTATACCTAGAAATCAAAGAAAAAGCGGTTGCCATAGGCATCGGAATTGTTGATGAAAAAACAATTGATGAGATTAATATATTACAGGCTACATATGAAGCAATGCGTCAGGCTATAAATAATCTGTCAGTTAAGCCCGATATATTATTAAATGATGCAGTGACAATACCAGCTGTTGACATTAAACAGGTACCTATAATAAAGGGAGATGCAAAATCTGCAAGTATTGCAGCAGCAAGTATTGTTGCAAAAGTTACAAGAGATCATATGATGGATGAATTCGATAAAATATATCCAGGATATGAATTTTCAAAAAATAAAGGCTATGGAACTGAAGCTCATCGAAAAGCTTTAAAAGCAATTGGGCCATGCGAAATACACAGGAAAACATTTATTAGAAATCACATATAGTTTTAATCCTTATATACAGGGGCTATAAATGGCATTAAATATCAATACTACTAATTACATAAACTCACAGGCTGCTGGAGCAAATAATGGGCAGAATGTCTCCAGTTCTGTTAATGTTAATGTAGAAGGTACTGTAATATCTGTTAGAGGACTTGATCTTCAGGCTGGACAGACAATTTCTGGCCAGGTAGTTGATATTGATGGTAAGGATATAAAACTATTATTATCTAATAATCAGACGATAAATGCACGTCTTGAGGGGAATATAAATGCTCTCTTAGGACAGACGCTTTCTTTTGAAGTTAAAAATACTGAAAATGGTCAGACGGCATTAAGACCGTTATATACAAATCTTAATAATTCGGAAACTGTTACAATGGCAATTAAATCTGCAGGACTGCCATTAACAGATGGATATGCAAAAATGGTATCTTCTATGATGGATGAAAGTATGCCTATTAATAAAGATGCTATTTATGATATGTCTAAGCAAATAAATAATTTTCCTAATGCAAATCCAGACACTATAGTAAAATTAACGAAACTTGGATTACAAGTTAATGAGCTCACGATTAATCAGTACGAAAACTATAAAGGGTTTGAGCATCAGATTAAGAGTAATGTTGATACCATATCGAAGGGTGTAGCAGACTTAATTAAAGATAGTCTTTTGGATACAGTTAAGCAGTCTGGTATCACAGATATTACCCAGGAGAAAACAATAGAGACAGTAGTTCAGAATGCTGCAGAAACAGTTAAAACAGGTGGAAAAAATCTCCTTACTGCTTTTTTGAATGCATTAAATGGGGCAAATCAAGAGAACCCAGTAGATGAGGAAAAGCCTGCAATAGAAACGCTAAATAATGAAGAGATTACTGCTGAGACTGAAGAAACAGTAGTAAGTAATAGGGATACGTTTGAAGGAAAACAAATAGATTCAGCCGTATTTGATACTTCTAGACTTGTACTCGAAATGGTTGACGAGAATGAGGCGTCAGAAACTATCATTTCTAGTGATATGAAAGACTTCGTTTCAGATTTTTCAAAGTTACTTGAAGATACAAAAATATTGAGTGATTCTAATAATAAGACTGCAGAAACAGATACGACAGTAAAGTCTGTTAAAGAGGATTTGCTCGATGCGATAAGAAAAGAAGTTGAATCCGCAAGTGGTACGCCATTAAAAGATGATATTGCAAAGTTAACAGATACAAGTGTAGATAATGAAATATCTGTA
>JAUNIR010000030.1 GCA_030523345.1 Lachnospiraceae bacterium | reverse complement strand
ATGAAAAAAGTTTAAAAATAAGTAAAAAATAGCTTGCAATTTATTAGCAGGTTTTTGTGTTGACTCTACTTTGCGTAGGTACACCTATTTAAGGTATAAATATAAAATGTCCGACTTTGATAATTGCGGGAGACGATGATAAAACTGTCGGAAATGAAGCACCGCATTTGAGGAAGCAAATGACTTTTATGACAGAGTGTATGAATTCTGTGAGCGGAAATAAGGAGGTTGATTGATATGTTTCATTTTGGATTTTCATATATTGGTTTAATATGGCTTTTGATGTTGTTTGTACCTAACATCATTTGGACGAAGAATAAGCCTTCGGGATACGAAGAGTCAGCGAAGAAAGAAAATAAGGTACTTTTGATATTTGAGAAAATCGGGCAGGTACTGGTTACAGTATTAGTTCTTATTTTCAGTGACTTCAATATTGATTTGAGCTCCCGCTCGGTATCTTCGCTAATAATTCTTTGCATATCATTTCTTTTGATGGTTTTCTATGAACTGTATTGGATTCGGTATTTCAAAAGCAAAAAGACAATGAAGGATTACTATTCTTCATTTCTGGGAGTGCCGGTGGCAGGAGCCGCATTGCCTGTGCTTGCTTTTTTCATGCTGGGAATTTACGGTTCAAATTCAATGCTTATGCTTGCGGTGTCGATTCTGGGAATCGGTCATATCGGAATTCACCTTCAGCATAGAAACGAAGCGGTCGGAAAGAAAAAGAGAGTACTTCCTGTACGTATTCTCAAGGTTGTGGGGGCTGTGATAGGATGTGCCTTTGTCCTGGCATCTACAGTTTATTTCGGAATCAAGAACGTCAAATTTATCAAAGCATTTGTTGGCGCTTCAAATCCGGTTTTTGAGGATCGATATGTAGATTTGAATGGTCAGGAGCAGTTTATCAGGGTGTTGGGAAGAAACGTGGACAATCCTGTAATTATTCTTCTCCATGGCGGACCTGGCGGGCCTGACGGAATGATGGATTATTCTTATATGGATTATCTTCTGGATGATTATACATATATCACGTGGGATCAGCGCGGCTGCGGAAGAACATATTACAAAAACAAGAACCTTGATGCTAACGGTGAATCGGCTACTGTAGAACAGCTTCTCGAAGATATTGATGCGCTGGCAAACTACGCATGTGACCGATTCGGGAAGGAAAAGGTTACTGTTCTCGGACATTCATGGGGAACAGTATTGGCGGTAAGATATTCACTTCTTCATCCTGAGAAAATAGAAAAGACAATCTGTATCGGACAGGTTGCGAATTTCGTTCCGGCAGAAGAAGAGGGGTATAAACACGCAAGGAGCGAGGCATTAAAGGCCGGTGATGATGTGACAGCTTTGGATGCCGCATTTGAAGCCTTTCAGGCAGACCCGGGATTCACATTAACAGAACTGCGTTCGCTTACAGCACCTTATAATACTCCTGATGTACCGGAAAGAGCATTTATTCACGGAGCATTTTCTCCATATCTTGGCATTGATGATATGAGATGGATGTTTATTGACAATTCCAGTCCTGAAAAAATGTATGAACGCTATCCTGCTTTGCTTGAATACTTCTTCTGGGGAGAAGTGGCAAATGATATCAGAATATACGGAACTGATTTTGAAGTACCGGTTTATTTCATAAGCGGTGAGCAGGATTATACCTGTGCAACGTCTTATGCAAGGAAATATTATGAGGATATAACGGCACCCGATAAGGCATTCTATGAGATCAAAGGATGCGGTCATACTCCGCAGGCTGATAAACCCGTGGAAGTGGCAAATATCATAGCGGAGTTGATGCGTTAAACAAGAAAATTATAATTTTTATCTAACAAAAGCATTCCTAAATTTTCTGTCAAATGAAGTTAAAGAAATATATAATAGAGTAATAAGGTTAAACCTACTGATAGGGAGAGTACACACATTATTAGAAAGAGTTCAGACGACTTATTAGTCTAAAAGGAAGCACAATACAGATAGCGTATTAGGAGGAGAGAATGTTTCAATTTACCAATAATATAGACTTTGTTATTGCGGCACTTGCGATACTTTTTACGTTATATGTCGTATCAAAAAAGAAGTTTTCTGGTATAACGGCGGCAAACCGTATTTTTTACCAGATGATTTTGTGTGCCATTATTACATGTGTCATGGATATTCTTATGAATATAGCAGTTTCGTATCCTGATATAGTTCCGACATTTGTGTATATGCTACTTAGACTTTTATTTAACTGTGGAACATCCATGATAGCGTATCTTGGATATAGATATGCAAGAATGTATCAGTTTGATAATAAATCGCGTAGACTGCATGTACTAGACCTGATAACCAGGATAATATTTGTTTCATATGTTGTATTATCTGTTGTTAATATATTTACTGGCGTTATATCACGGATTGACGCAGATGGAACATATCACCAGGGACCGCTATTTATGGTTAATACTGTAGCGCCTGCATTGATTTTTGCTATGGTACTTGTTGTACTAGCCATAGGTAGAAATGAATACACAAAGAAGCAGAGATATTCTATTATTGCATATTTTGCAATCACTTTTGCATTTGTCATTTTGGAACTGCTTTCAGGTAATAAAATATTACTTACATTATTTGGAATAGCTCTATCACTTACGGTTATTCAGCAGTCACTTGTCACGCCTGAATTTTTGGAACTTGAAGCAGCATTAGAAGAGCAGAAAAGAATATCAAAAGAGGCCAAAGAAGCTAGAGAAGAAGCGGAAGAAGCAAATAATGCTAAGAGCTCGTTTCTTGCTCGTATGTCCCATGAAATAAGAACACCTTTAAATGCAGTTATTGGATTTAATTCTATTATTATGAAAGAATCTTTGGATGAAGGCATAAAGCAATATGCTAAAGATGCAAAGTTAGCCGGAGAGACCCTTCTTGGCCTAATAAATGATATTTTGGATTTTTCTAAGATTGAGAGCGGAAAACTTACGCTAATAGATGATGAATATAGTACAGCCAAATTAATAAAAGAGGAATATCTTTTATTTGACCTTAAAGCCCAGGAAAAAGGCCTTAAGCTTATATTTGATGTGGATGAAAATATACCGAGTGAGTTGTATGGAGACTGTATAAGAATTAAGCAGATACTTACAAATATTTTGTCAAACTCAATAAAATATACTCAAGCCGGAGAAATAAGGTTTGCTGTAAAATGTATCTCTAAAAGTAATAATACGGCAGACATAAAATATGAAATATCAGATACAGGAATGGGAATAAAAGAGGAGAATCTGTCAAAATTATTTGAAGCCTTTGAAAGAATAGAAGAGAAGAGAAACAGAAACATTGAGGGAACGGGTCTTGGTGTAAATATCTGTGTTCAGCTTTTAAATATGATGGGATCAAGCTTAAAAGTTGATTCTGTTTATGGAGAAGGGTCGACATTTAGCTTTATTTTGACGCAGAAAATAATAAATGATGCACCTATGGGGGATTTTAGGATACTGAATATTGATGATGCACATGAGGAAAATGAAAGAGCTCTTATCAATTCACCTGATTCAAGAATTCTTATTGTGGACGATACAATAGTTAACCTTAAGGTATTAAAGGGTTTGCTAAAGTCGACAGATATAAAAATTGATGAAGCAAATAGCGGTAAAAAAGCACTTGAATTAACAGCTAAAGTCAAATATGATTTGATATTTATGGATCACTTAATGCCTGAAATGGATGGTATTGAGGCAATGAGACTAATTAAAGAGCAAGCAGATGGTAAAAATATCGATACGCCGATTATTGCCTTAACTGCAAATGCACTTAAGGGGGCTTATGAGGAATATAAAGCATATGGATTTAAAGATGCCTTATTTAAGCCTGTAAAGCTAGCTGAAATTAACGAAAAACTCTGGACATACTTAGGCTAGCCTGTGAAACCATCACTGTAAATATGGATTCTTAAGATAATTGGCGAGTCCGACTGTAGCATAAACGTTGCTATTGAACTCTAACTAATAATGAGAATTGGATTTCAGTATATAGAAATAAAAAATCCGAGGTATGGAAGATGAAAGTAATATTACATGATCTTAAGGGAAACATGACAGATATATTAGAGGAGAAGGCGGATAAAGTGATCTTTGCAGATGGAAAATATGCTCCATGTCAGGGTTGCTTTAAATGTTGGACCAAACATCCAGCTACCTGTGCTATGACAGATTCTTTGCATGAAATTTGCAGAGTTCTGGGACAGGCGGATGAGTTTACTATTATTACGGAGAACTGTTACGGAGGATACAGCCCTGACGTAAAACGTGTGTTGGACCGTGGGATTGGAATATCTACACCTATGAGTACCTATCGCGGTGGAATGATGCATCATACATTACGATATGGGAAACATGAGATATTACAAGTTTTTGTTTATGGGGACATCACTGAAAAGGAGAAAGAAACCTGGAAGCTGATGGTGAAGGCTAATAGCCTGAATGATGGATATTCTTCATATGCTGTCAGTTTTGTTTCTGAATCTGAACTGAAGGAGGGAGCTGTATTATGAAAACGGTATTTGTAGATTGCAGCCCGAAGAAAAGATTAAGTGCATCCGGTTTTATAGCTGCGGTGACAAAATGTTTCGTTATTGGAAAAAAAGTACAGTGTAAGCTCATAACACCAAATGATTATAAAACGACTCTGGATGAGATCAGAGACGCAGATGTAGTCGTTTTTTCAATGCCTCTTTATGTAGATGGTGTTCCTTCTCATATTTTACCTTTCTTGAAAGAAATGGAAGTGGACTACAGGGATATTCATGCTGACAAGCGTATCTACGTGATTGCAAATAACGGTTTTATAGAGGGAAGGCAGAATGAACCACTGATGCAGACAATGGAGAATTTCTGCATTCGAGCTGGACTGACCTTTTGTGGAGGCCTTGGAATCGGAGGAGGCGTTATGATGAATGTCATGCGCATTATGATCTGCGTAGTCTTTGGACTTACGTTACTGCAAATGGCTGCGAATGGCTTTGATCCTGTGATTTTGAAAGATTTTGGTACGGATGTATTGACGATTCTTATTCTGAGCTGTGGAATTATCAGTTTTGATATTTGGTTGGCTTATTGTATTAATAAAGGAAAAGAGTATGGCATTCACTATACGAGAATTATGCTTCCTTCCTTTGTATTTATTCTGTGTGCGGATTTATTTTTTACTATTATCTCATTATTTCATGGAGGTGTGTTTAGAGGTTGGTTTGCCAGAAAGAAACCGCAAAACTGTATTATTGGGAAAGAAGAAAAACAATAGTTGTTTTGATAATATGCAGAAAGCAGAGTTAAATATACGCTGCTTTCTTTTTTTTTGAAAAAAATGTTGACATTCAAAATCAAGAGTGATATTTTATACTACGACAGACGTAGTACGACAGACATAGCAACGATAGATGGAGTATTATACGAGATATATGAAAACTAGTTTACATAAAATGATAAACAATGAAAAGGAGAGTCGCGTATGGGAATTAGTAGCGATGTAATTAGAGGATACAACGATACGATTATTTTGTATCTATTACAAAAAATCGATTCTTATGGATATGAAATTTCAAAACAGATTCGCGAAATATCTGATGGGAAGTATGTGATTAAGGAGACAACACTATATTCGGCGTTTACGAGAATGGAAAAAAATGGATATGTTGAATCTTACTCACAAAATGAGACAGAAGGGAAGCGAAGAACTTATTACCGAATAACAGAAAGTGGTAGAGCATATTATAAAGAAAAATGTGAGGAATGGGAATTAACAAAAGAGGTTATTGATAAATTTGTTACAGAAAATAACATATAAAAATGTGGCAAGATAATAAATACATATGACAAAATAATAGAAACATTCGGAGGAATTGTTATGGAAAAAATAAAAGAATATTTGAATAATTTGTTTATAGGACTTCCAGAAAATCCTGCAGTGCTTAGAGCAAAAGCAGAGCTATTAGAAATGATGGAAGATAAATATGAAGAATTGATTAAAGAAGGAAAAAGTGATACTGAAGCATTTGGCACTGTAATATCAGAATTTGGAAATTTAGAAGAACTGGCAGATGCTCTTGGTATTAAGGAGCAGTTAGATAATTCTAAAAATGCTAATGCATTGGTAAGTTTAAATAAAGACGAAGAAAAAACAAAGAACGAGGAGCCAGTGGAAATTTGGGATGAATCCAAGATGAAGGCATTCCTTACTCTCATGTGGAAACGTGCAAGATTGATGGCGATGGGAGTGGCGTTGTTTATTATATTTCCTAGTGTAATATCAGTTTATGAAGCCATAACTGAAAGTGTTAATGCTAGTGATGCTGTAACAGGTGGTATATCAACCCTAATATTCTTTGTATTTGTAACAGCGGGCGTATTACTTTGTGTCCAATCTGGACATATTATGAAGACTTTTGGATATAATAAAAAACGTCAGGTTGGATTAAGCGTGCAGGCGGCTGAAGCATTAAAGAATCAGAGAGAAGCAGAAGAAAATAAGTTATACTATATGTTAATTGCAGGAATTCTACTTTGCGTATTTTCAATTTTACCTTCCTCAATATTTGAGCCTGCAAACAGAGTATTAAGTGAGATTGTTTCTAGTTGTTTCCTACTCTTTGTAGCAGCAGGTGTATATTTACTAGTTGTACGTGGAAGTGTGCTCAATCGTTACAAAGAATTTAGCAAGTCAAAGCTTTATAATGAATCACAGACAAATGAAATTAATGCAAGCTATTTTGTTGAATCAAATCCTAAAAAGCTTTCAGGCGGAGGACTTGTCCTTATTATAGTTTCAATCATACTTGTAATAGGTATTGTAATTACAATGATGATGGTGGCTCTCTTTGGTGCTATTAAAAGAGCAGGTAATTTAGCAAAAGAAGTATTAGAAACAGAGATAGTTTATTCGGAAGAAGACTTTACAGATTTAGGATTATTTAATGTTAATGAGATAGACAAGGTAGCAGTAGAAGGAAGTGCGGCTAATATTAAGGTCGGCGTAAGTATGGATGACCAGATTCATGTTAAGTTTTCTGGCAATATGAAAACACCAGAGGTAACTAACGAAGATGGTAATCTTGTTATTGATGTAAACAATAATAATTCGAGCGCTATAAAGGGAATACATCTAACAAAAAGCATCGAGGATGTACTTGGAACAATATATGTGGAGATTCCAGATGAATCTAGTGATCTTGATTTCGAGTACAATATGGATGCTGGAAAAATATCCATGGATGATCTATGTGTGAATAAGATATCGTTTCATACAGAGGCAAGTGCAATCGCATTAAATGATATAATTGCTAATGAGGTTTCGGTAGAGACTGAGGCTGGAGCATTGAAACTAGAAGACAGTGTAATTAAAGATTTCAATGCAAAACTTGATGCAACGGCAATTAAAGCAGATAATATAAGCTTTGAAAACGCTGACATTGAGACAGATGCAAGTGCTGTAGATATTGAAACGGCGGAAGGATACGAGTGTTATGGGTTTGATATTGAATCTGATCTTGCAGCATTGAAAATTGGAGATGACACAGTTGTTGGAAATTACAAATCAGACGCTAAGGATACATCAAACGGTAAGCATTTTATTAGAATCAAATCAGATGCAGCAGGTATTAGAATTCAATAATAAAAAATATGAAAATTAGAAAATCTGTAGAACAGGATTTTAATAGAATAATGGAGATATATGCCTATGCTAGAAATTTTATGGCTGAGCATGGAAATGAAAAACAATGGGGGCCAACAAACTGGCCTCCTGAGTCGTTAATTCATAATGATATAAAAGACGGCAATAGTTATGTATGTGTGAATGACAATGGAAAAGTAATTGGCGTATTCTTTTTTGTTTTTGGAAAAGATATAGATCCGTGCTACAAAGATATAACAGAAGGACATTGGCTAGAAGACAGTCCTTATGGAGTAGTACATAGAATTGCAGGAGATGGATCTGAAAAAGGTATTGGGACATTTTGTATTAATTGGGCATATGAACAGTGTGGACATCTAAGAATTGATACACATGGAGACAATACTGTTATGCAGAATCTTGTTAAAAAACTGGGTTTTGTTTGTTGCGGAACAATTTATGTTGTAGAGGATAACGACCCAAGACTTGCATATGAAAAGTGTAGTAAAAGATAATTATTTTATATTTGGTATGTTATAAAAAACAGTTTACATAAAACTACTAAAAAGATATGGTAGTTTTTTATAAATAGTGCTATAATCCATATTTAACAAATGTTATATGCAGGCAAGTTGCATATAAAATAAGGGGGCAAATCATGGATTCAAGACAAGCACATTTAACAAGAAATAATAGGGTTTTATTTGTAACTTATATTGTTGCAGGAATTTTCCTTACGATTGGTTTAATAAGCCAGCTTACAATGTCTGAGTTAGAACCATTCAGATCGATTATCCCTATCACAGCACTAATTGTAGTATTTATAGGAAATATCATCATGTACATGATGAATAAAAGTAATATCAATTATGTAAGATATGTTGCAATATCATTTTCTATTTTTTACATAGTAATGATGCTTACAAGTGTTTCGAATACTACTTATCCATATATGATTCCATTCCTCATAGTACTTGTAATGAGTATGGATACGTTTTCAGTAAGAATTGCATCTGTGGTATTCGTACTTGCGAATGCTATAAAAGTAGTTACAATTGCTTCTGCGGCAGCTGATATACAGGATGTCATTGAAACTATAATGGTTGAAGCAATTGTTGCGGTACTTATTACTCTAGGATGTGTGTTGGGTATCAATAATATTATCCAGTTCTTTGAAAGTTCTGTTGAAGAAGTTAACTTGGCAGCAGAGAAAAATCAGCAGGTTGCCTCAGAAATCATTAAGGTTGCTGGCGTGATTAATGAGAAGATGGATGAGTCAAAAGAAACTCTTAGCCAGATTAATGATTCTATGGAGTCAATGAACCAGTCTATGCAGGATATTTCAGTTGGTGTTAATGCCAATACAGAGGCTGTATCAGATCAGACAGAAGCTACTAAAGATATCCAGGAAGTAATTGATGAAGCTACAAATACAACAAGGCAGCTAGGTGAACTCAGCAAAGTAGCAGCTAGTGCAGTTAATACAGGAGCCCAGTCAATGGGAGACTTGAATAGTTGTCTTAACCAGGCGATTGCAGCTGCTGACAGCATGAAGGTATCAGCAGGAAGACTTCAGCAGAGAAGTAGTGAGGTCCGCGCAATTACAGATATCATCATTGGTATTTCAACACAGACAAATCTTCTTGCATTAAATGCTTCAATTGAAGCTGCACGAGCTGGCGAAGCAGGTAGGGGATTTGCAGTAGTTGCAGATGAAATTAGATCTCTTGCAGAGCAGACAAAAAAGGCAACAGAGGATATTAGCTCAATACTTGATGAGCTTGCAACAGATGCAGCGGATGTAGTTATGAGAGTTGATGAGAATGTTGAGATATCTAGCAATGAACGTACATATTCAGATGCTGCAAATAGCAATTTCGCTGATATTAAGACTAACATTGAGATGCTCTTATCAGACGTTGATAGGATGCTTGGATTAATGGAGAATATTAATAAAGCAAATCTCAACATTGTAGATTCAGTAAGCACACTTTCAGCAAGTAGTGAGGAAATCTCAGCAAGCACATTTGAAGCTGCGAACATGGGAAATCAGAATATGGATCTTCTTAATAACTTTAAGCTTATTATGGATGGAATCGCAGCCAACATGGAAGCATTAAAGAATGCAGAATTATAATAAAACAATCTATTAATTATTAAAAAGTTGCCTTAAAATGAACTGGGTTTTAAGTATAGACAGTTTGTTACTTGGCAATTTTTTATTACTAAGTAGAAATGCTAGTATAAAGAGGCGCAAGTTGTTCTAACTCTTGGTGAGGATGGCAACTAAGGCAGCATCTATTGCAGTAACTAGAGCAGGGGCAATACAGTCCATCCCTTCAAGAGATGAGGTCGAAGCTAGTATACAGACATAAATTTGTAATTAGTTTAAGTTCGTAGGATTCAAAATTGGAAAGGTGAATTGAATGGAAATAGTACCAGTAAGACAGGAATATGTTTTTTCTGTAACAACACATACAATGAGAGCAGTTGTTGAACATTCAGACAACGAAAGAAAGTTAAGTTACTATTTTGATCAGAAATTAGTAGCTACCAAAGTCATGGATGGCGGAGAATATTATACAGATGATGACTGTATTCATGAAGTGGTGGAAGACTATAGAAAGAACAAAAAGGATGTATATTCCGATCTTCTTAACCGTCATATCGACAAAATATTTCTTTCAGCTAAGCTTTTAGAAGTAAACCTTGTGAATTTTGGTATTGTAATAAATGCAAAGGTAAAAATAGTTAAGGACTTCTATGAAATAGAATTAAATACTGGAGAAAATCAGTTTAGTGGTAAATTTAAAGCTACAGATTTTTCGGAAGTTTTAGAAAAAATGAGATTGTTTATAAACACATTAGAGGGTGTTAGCGCAGACTTGGCTCAAAAGATAAATATACTTTCAACCGACAAGATAGAAGCGGTAATTAAATGGCAGGAAAGCTAGAATGGCTTTCCTGCCATTTGATTTAGATAGTTATTTGATTTTTTCTTTTATAATTTCCTTAGCTTTTTCAAGCTGATTATCAATTCCATCATTGATGTAGGAATCTTTATCAAATTTAACGTATATATCAGGTGTGATTCCCTTTTGGTGGATACATTCACCATTAGGAGTAAAGTATTGTGCGACGGTAAGTTTAAATCCTGTGCCATTATCCATATCTAAAACATCTTGAACAATTCCTTTACCAAAAGATGTTGTACCGACAGTAGTGGCAACACCATAATCTCTAAGAGCTCCTGTTAAAATTTCGGAAGCGCTGGCAGTATCTTTATCAATGATTAATACTATTGGGAGATCCAATTTCCTTTCTGCGTCTGAGTTATACGCATAGGAGGTGCCATTTTTATATTTAATGGTAACTATATTTCCTTCATCTAAAATCTGATCAGCTATATCTGCAGCAGTGTCTACATAGCCACCACCATTGCTTCTTAAATCTATAATAAGAGCGTTAATGCCTTGATCTGTCAGATTTGACATATGCCTTTCAAATTCTAAATTAGTATCATCATCAAATGATGAAATTGCGAGATACCCAATTTTATCGTCTAATACTTCGCTTGCAACAGAGTCTTCATAAACTGTGTGTCGCTCTATATCGTATTCAATCAGTTCCTCGCCTCTTTTGAAAACAATATGTACGGCAGTACCTTTAGGACCACGAACCTTAGAGGCAACGTAATCCACATCCACATCTTTCATACTTTCCCCGTCAACTTCATAGATTAAATCGTCCTTTAATACGCCTATGGCTTCGGCTGGTGAATCGTGGATAGTTCTTAAAACCTTTGTATAGCCAGACTCTTCATCTAATTGTAGATAAGCACCTATGCCTTCAAATGTTCCATTACCGGTATCCATGAGTTCCTTGAACTCCTCTTTGTTGTAGTAAGCAGAGTACTTATCATCAAGAGCGGAGAACATGCCTTTATAGATACCATCTACAAGAGCTTCCTCGTCATAGTCAAATAAGAAGTTTGCATTTATATAATCATACATTTTGTTAAGTTCAGTGTATTGAGATTGGCTTAGGATATCGCCAGTTGAGCCTTTTAATGGTATAATTCCAGCTAGAGGGCCTATTCCTTTTCTTGCAGGGATATAAGCGCAGACAAATAGAACTGCAATTACAAGGAGACAACAGACAGCGCCCTGAATTTGGGCAATAAATATAACTCTTTTATGAAAAGCGGCTTCGTCACTATTACTATTAGTGGTGTCAATAGAGTTTTCCATAGTAGTATCGTAAGAGTCTTTATTGTTATTTTCGTTCATAAGAATATATTCCTTTGTTAACACTAATTTTTGATTTATTAATTATACAATAAAGTACAAGACTAGTTAAAGGATAGATTTTATTTAGGCAGGTTGATTTATGGATAATAATATTTTTAGGGAAAAAGCAATAGATAGAATAAAGTCACCAGATGCGTTGGATGAATATATTAAGGTTGCAAATCATGGTACATGGATGTGTCTTGTGGCAATTCTTGTCTTTGTAGTTGGTGGAATAATATTTAGCATTTTTGGAAATCTTGAGTCTAAAGTCCCTACAGCAGTTGTTGTAAGTGATAATGACGCTGTATGTTATTTATGCGATGAAAAAATACAGTATGTATCTGATGACATGTGGGTAGAAATAGGAAATGTTAGATACAAATTAGGCGAGCATAGTAGCGAGATGAAAAAACTTCGTGTTGACGATGAAGATGATGAAAAGCTTCTGTACATTATGGGCAATGAAGCAGATGGATGGTATTATTCGTATCCATTTGAAGTGTCTGGATTGGAAGAGGGAACATATAAAGGTGAAATGATTATCGACTCGGTTAGACCAATTAGTTTTTTGATTAATGGTAAATAAAATGGGAACAGGTAGGAAACCAAAACAAATTGCATATGGGCAAAGACCTGCAAAAGTGCCTGTTGTAATGCAACTTGAAATCATGGAATGTGGGGCGGCAAGTCTTGCAATGATTCTGGCATATTATGGTAAATGGATAACTCTTGAAGAGGCTAGAGAAGACTGTGGAGTTTCAAGAGATGGGCAGAATGCTTTAAATATTGTTAAGGCAGCTAGAAATTATGGCTTTGACTGTAAGGGCTATTCAATGGCGATTGATGGCTTTAAGAGTTTTAAAGAATTTCCATGTATTGTGCATTGGGGATTTAATCATTTTGTAGTAGTAACAGGTATCAGAGGAAATAAAGTATATATCAATGATCCAGGAATTGGCCAAAGGGCAATATCCTGGAACGAATTTGATGAAAATTATACAGGCATTGTGCTTACTATGAAACCAACCGATGACTTTGTACCAGGTGGTAAGCAAAGGTCAATGTTTGATTTTGCAAAAAAACAGCTGAAAGGGACAGCTGTAATAGTTACTCTTGCAATAATTACAACTATAATTACAAATCTTTTTGGCATTATAAACCCTATATTTTCAAAAGTTTTTGTGGACAGACTATTAACCGGCAGAAATCCTGAGTGGCTGTATCCATTTATCGTATTACTAGCCTTAGTAAATGTAGCATCAATTACGGCATCTATCATAGGCCGAATTAGTACGCTTCGTATTAATGGAAAAATGGCGGTTGTGGGAAGTTCTTCTTTTATGTGGAAGGCACTTCATCTTCCTATGAAATTCTATTCACAGCGTATGGTAGGCGATATTCAAAGTAGACAAAATAGTTCTGCAAATATTTCGACAACACTTATTAATACTTTTGCTCCATTGCTATTGGATAGTGTAATGATGGTATTTTACCTTGGGGTTATGCTTAGACAAAGTGTTTTACTTTCTTTATTTGGACTCGCTTCCATATGTATTAACTATGCTGTTTCAGGAGTTATTTCAAAAAAAAGACTGAATATGACAAGAGGTGCCATAAGAGATACTGGTAAGCTTTATTCAACAGAAATTGCTGGAATTGAAATGATTGAAACAATCAAAGCTTCGGGTTCAGAAGTTGGTTATTTTGAAAGATGGGCAGGTTACCAAGCTCTTGTCAATACGGCTGAGATTAAGTCTATGAAGATTGAACAAGGAATTGGCTTAATACCTAGTATCGTCTCGATTGTAACAAATAATGTCGTTCTTATATGCGGAATCATGCTTGTATTAAATGGTCAGTTTACATGTGGTTCCGTAATGGCATTCCAGGGACTTGTGAACTCATTCATGGCACCTGCGGTTTCTATAATTAGCGCGAATCAGAAACTCACTGAGATGAGAACAGAAGTGGAACGTCTTGAAGATGTCATGGAATATCCATCTGATGAGAGGGCGGTCGAACCTGAATACTCGAAAGATGAGAAGATTTCCTTTGATAAGCTTTCAGGAAAAATCGAAATGAAAGATGTTACTTTTGGCTATTCAGCTCTTGCAAAGCCTCTAATTGAGAACTTTAATTTAACTCTTATGCCTGGTTCAAAGATTGCTTTTGTAGGTCGTTCGGGATGCGGTAAATCTACGCTTACAAAGCTTATTTCTGGATTATATAAGCCGTGGAGTGGACAGATTTTATTTGACGGAATACCAATAGAACAAATCGATAAAAATAAACTTCGAAGCTCATTAGCCGTAGTTGATCAAGACATAATCCTTTTCAATGATTCTATTAAAGATAATATTAGAATGTGGGATAAGAGCATTAAGGATTTTGAAGTTATTCTTGCAGCAAGAGATGCTCAGATATATGAAGATATTATTAATAGACCAGGTGGGTTTGACTATGTAATTGATGAAAACGGAAATGATTTGTCTGGTGGCCAGAAACAGAGAATTGAGATTGCAAGAACACTTGCACAGGACCCAACAATTGTTATTTTAGATGAAGCAACAAGCGCGTTAGATGCTATAACGGAGGGAAATGTTGTTAAATCTATAAATGATAGAGGGGTTAGTTGCATAGTTGTAGCCCATAGACTATCAACAGTAAGAGACTGTGATGAAATTATAGTTATGGACAAGGGCAAAGTTGTTGACAGAGGAACTCACGAAGAACTTATGAGTCGTGGTGGATTATATAAAGAAATAGTATCAAGCGAGGATGCTTAAACAGGTGGCTTATGGGGCTTTATGATGAACAGATAAGTGAAAGAATTGAATATGATGATTATGCGCTTATGGAATCATATTTGCGCTTAACAGATGCTGTTACTGGAAAAAGTAGTAAGAGCATGGGATTTGATTCTGATGCTATAAATATGGATGGTGCAGATAAGGCCATTTCTTTGCTACTTAAGTACTATCATGTTAAGGGCAGTAAGGGTATTAGTGATATTAAGAATCTGGATGACAAGCTCGAGCATGAACTCAATCCACACGGAATTATGAGACGAAGAGTATGTCTTAAAGGTGACTGGTATAAAGATGCTTACGGTCCGTTTATTGGGACAATTAAAGACAGTGGCGATGTGGTGGCAATTATTCCGGCGCACCCAAAGGGATACAATTATTATAGCGTAAGTGAAGATAGATTTATTCGTATTACATCTAAGAATGCGTCCGAGATCGATGAGGATGCTTATTCTTTCTACAGACCGTTTCCTATGAGAAAGCTTTCTGTAGCTGATTTGTTAATCTATATTAAAAATATTATCACTGTTGAGGATATGGCAGTTGTATTACTGCTGTATCTAGTTACAACACTTATTGGTATGCTTACACCTAAATTTACAGGACTGCTATACGGTAATGTTGTCAAATTTGGATCATATCAGTTACTTATGGCTGTTGGAGCATTTATGATTTCGGCATCGTTAAGCCAGGTGATTTTCAGCACACTCAAAGATTTTGTCATGGGAAGACTTAATACAAAGATCTCGATAAGTGTAGAAGCGGCAACTATGATGAGAATTTTTTCTCTTCCAACAAGCTTTTTCAGAGAATATACATCCGGAGAGTTAGCGAATATTAAGGGGCGAATTGGAGGATTGTGTAGTCTTTTAATTAGCACATTTTTATCGATATCATTAAGCTCATTATTCTCGCTTCTTTATATATGGCAGATATTTAAATACGCAAAGGCATTAGTTGTTCCGGCGGTTCTTATTGTTTTTATATCAACTGCCTTTAATACTTTTGTTGTCATTCGCAATATGAAAAGATCAAAACTGTCGATGAAATATTCGGCTAAGACAGCAGGTGTTGGGTATTCACTTCTCTCAGGCGTTGAGAAGATTAAGCTTACAGGTTCAGAAAAGAGAGCATTTGCGAAGTGGTCAGAATGTTATGCAAAGGGTGCTAAGTTAGATTACAATCCACCATTTTTCATTAAGGTGAGCTCAGTAATAAGCACTGCCATAGGGGCAGTTGGAACTATAGTTATGTATTTCTTAACGATAAAGAGTGGCATTGAACTATATGAGTATACGGCATTTATGGCGGCTTATGGAATGATGGCAGGAGCTTTTGCTGGACTTTCGGCAATTGTTATGCAAGTTGCAAATATTAAGCCATCAATAGAGATGTGTAAGCCTATATTAGAGGCCATTCCAGAGGCAGCAGAAAACAAAGAAGTTATATCTAATGTAAAGGGCAATATTTCAATTGATAATGTAACTTTCAGATATAACGATAATTCTCCATATATATTTGAAAACTTCTCATTAAAAATTAACAAGGGAGAATATGTAGCAATAGTAGGTAAAACTGGATGCGGAAAATCAACGCTTGTAAGGCTAATGCTTGGATTTGAAAAGATGGAACGTGGAGCCATATATTTTGACGGAAGAGATATTAGCTCAATTGATATTAAATCTCTCAGACGAAATATTGGAACAGTTATACAGAATGGTAAAATATTCCAGGGAGACATTTTTTCTAACATAACAGTTACAGCTCCTAAAGCAACGCTAGATGATGCCTGGGAAGCGGCAAGACTTGCAGGATTTGATGAAGATATTAAAGCCATGCCTATGGGTATGAATACTATGATTTCAGAAGGACAAGGCGGTATCTCTGGCGGACAAAAGCAAAGACTTATGATAGCAAGAGCAGTAGTCGGAAAGCCGAATGTTCTTATATTAGATGAAGCAACAAGTGCTCTTGATAACATTACACAGAAACAGGTTAGTGACGCATTGTCGTCACTTAAGTGTACACGTATCGTAATAGCCCATAGACTTTCGACTATTAAAGAATGTGATAGAATTATTGTTATAGATGATGGTAAAATAAAAGAAGAGGGTACTTACGAAGACTTGATTGCCCTTAATGGTTATTTTAAGAAACTAGTGGAAAGACAGATGGTTGAATAAAATAAGGAGGAAGACTATGAGCAAAGAAATGATTAAGACAATGAAAGACGGAAGCCCATTTGATGATACTAAGAGAGTGGAATTATCAGATGAACAGCTCGCAGATATTGAAGGTGGTGTCTGGGATTATGCTTCTAATAGAAAAACAGATGACACATGGTTTAAGACTCTCCTTATAGATGGTACACTTGTTGTGTGGAGAGAAAACGGTGTTTTGGACCATTGGGCAAAGGTTACTGCATATGAAGAGGATTCAAATGGAAAGCCATTATACTTTGACCTCGATCTTGTCAATGAGCCATACGTAGTTAAGAGTGTGCCAGCAAATCAAGTACTATTGGATTTTGTACGATAAGGTAGCTATTAAGATAGTATATAAGACCCTTGGAACTTATTTGTTCCAAGGGTTTAGTTATATGAAGCTAGTTAGTATAAATTAAAATATTGTATAAAAGGTTTAGCTATATGAAGAAAGTAATTGTAATACCTGACAGCTTTAAAGGCTCCCTAAGCTCGGAAGAGGTAACGAGAATAATAGCTGAGGAAATCGATAAAGCAGCAAACGGAGAAACTGAAATTATTAAATTGCCGATTGCTGATGGTGGAGAAGGTAGTACTAACTGTATCATTAATTCTCTTGGAGGTAGGAAAATAAATGTATTAGTCAAATCTCCTGAGAATAAAGATATTGAAGCATATTATGGCATTATCGAAAAAGATGAATCCAAAATGGCGGTTATAGAAATCGCTGAGAGTAGCGGAATTACAAAACAGACATCATATGATGCAAAAGCAGCTACTACTTATGGATTTGGTCAGCTCATAAAAGACGCGCTTGATAAAGGATGTAGGGATTTCCTTTTATGTCTTGGTGGGTCAGCTACAACGGATTGCGGGCTTGGCATGGCGGCTGCTTTATCTGTGAATTTTTTTGATGAAAATGGCAAATATTTCATACCTGTCGGAGGGTCACTTAGTGATGTTAAATCAATAGATGTTAGCCAAATTGATGATAGAATATGCAAATCTACATTTACGGTAATGTGTGATGTTGATAATCCTTTATACGGAGAAAAAGGTGCTGCATATGTATATGGGCCTCAGAAAGGCGCCAGTCCAGATGATGTAAAGCTGATGGATGAAGGGTTACGAAACATTAGTGTAATATATGAGAATACAAAATGTAAAGATGCGAATGTAGCAGGTGACTTGTCACTTCGTCCAGGAGCAGGGGCAGCAGGTGGCGCAGGCTTTGCGTGTATGGCGTTTTTAAATGCCACAATGAAAAGTGGAATAGAAGCAATGCTTGAAATCGTTGATTTTGACAGAAAAGTAAAGGAGGCAGATTTAGTCGTTACGGGAGAGGGAAAAATCGACGAGCAGAGTTTCATGGGAAAAGTTTTGTCGGGAATCATTAGCCATTCCGCAGGTAAAAAGATAGTAGCATTTTGTGGAACATCTTGTATAAAAGGAAGTAATAATGGCATTGACATAGTAGAAATCGGACGTGGAGTTGAATTAGAGGAATCAATTAAAAACGCAGAGATATATTTACAAAAAAGTGCAAAAGAATATTTTAAGGATATATTATAGAGAATACATATGGATAACGAATCTGGAACATGGATTATGTATGGTGTCGAATGGGATGATCCTAAATGCATCCATACGGTAGATGAAGCAATTGAATATATAAATGAAATAGGGTTTTTGCCACTTTTTAAAAATGAAATTCCAGGATTTTCTCTTGAGGAAAGAACTGTACCTAAATATTGGTGGAGTGGAGATAAGAAATATGATCCATGGGAATGGCGTGAGATAATTGCTAGAAGTGGTGAAATCGCATACGGAAAGTTCTTTAATAAAAAGGCAGGGTTTATATCAAAAAAATGGCTTCCATATTTTGTTAATAGCAGGCGAGATGGGTACGACTTTGATGCGCTGTGGGAGGATGGAAAAGCATCCAGAAGACAAAAAAAGATTATGGATTTATTTATAGAAGAGAATTCGGAAGCAGAGTTATTTTCTTTTGAGGTAAAGAAAATGGCTGGGTTTGTAAAAGGTGGAGAGAAGAATTTTGAGGGTACTATTACAGACCTTGAAATGAAATTATACCTTGTAAATAGAGATTTCAGACTTAGAAAAAATAAAAATGGGCAGGAGTATGGATGGGCTATTGCCATTTATGCAACGCCTGAGCATATATTTGGTTATGAACATGTTACTAAGGCTTACAAAGAGGCACCTGTTGATTCATCAAAGCGAATAAAGGATTATATGTTAGACATATATCCTGTAGCTAGTGAGAAACAGATACGTAAGGTATTAGGCGTTTAATAATATAAGAATACAGATGCAAGTTAGAATGAGACGATAATAAAGTCTCTTCAGGAGAAAATAAAATGGTTAAAGTCATAGCAGATAGCACATGCGACTTATCAAAAGAGTTAATAGAAAGATACAATATAACAATATTGCCATTACACATTTTACTAGGTGAAAAAGAATATGAGGATGGGATAAATATAACTCCTACTGAGATATTTACTTGGTCAGATGAAAATAAATCTACGCCAAAGACATCTGCTCCGTCTATTGAGCAGGCTATTGAGATTTTTGAAAGAGAGTTAAAGGGTGCTTCTGAACTTGTTGTCTTTTCTATATCAGAGGATATGTCTACATCCGCTAATGTTTCTAGGATGGCAGCTGAAGAGTTAGATGCTAGTGATAGAATTCATGTTATCAATTCTAAAAACCTGTCTACAGGAATAGGCCTTACAGTCATCGAAGCTGCTATTATGGCAGCAGAAGGTAAGAGTGGTGAAGAGATTGTAGACGCTATTAACAAAATAATACCTAAGGTAAGAGCGAGCTTTGTAGTAGATACTTTAGTATATTTACACAGAGGAGGCCGTTGTAGCGGATTATCTGCAATGCTTGGGGCCGCTATAAAATTGCATCCAAGAATTGTTGTTAATGATGGAATAATGTCGAGTGATAAAAAATATAGAGGCAAAATGAGATCCGTTACTCTATCATATGTTCAGGACTTAGAAGAAGAGCTGAGGAAGGCTAAGAAAGACAGGGTATTTATTACACACACAAGTGATGATTCTGAGCTTGTAGATAGTGTGAGAAAATATTTAGAAAGTCTTAATGTATTTGACGAAATACATGAAACTAGAGCAGGCGGAGTTATTTCAAGTCATTGTGGCCCTGGGACATTGGGTGTATTGTTTATTGATGAATGTTAATAATAGAAAAGTGATATCAAATCAATATTAAAAGGTGTATAATTAAATCACTATTCTATGTATATAGGGGTAAGGAAGACAATGAAACTGTCAGAACTATTAATAAATCAAAGACTGGTAGTCCAGTTAATTTGGGGAGAGAAAAAGATCGAGTTTTTTACTGATGTTATAGGAGTTGATGGAGGGGCTGTTTTTGTAAGACCTTATAACCATAATGGAAGTCCTCTTGAAATAAATGTAGCTCCAGGCAGAGGTGTTACCTGTAATATATTTACAGATCATCCTACGACAAGGCAGCGAATATCTTGGAGAAACGTTGAACTCACAACTGTAGATAGAGCTGCAGAAAAAGTGTATTGTGTTAGGACATATGGATTTAATAATGTGGCAGGACATGATGACAGACGTCTACATGAGAGAGTTGTTATAAGTGTTTCAGCACAGGTATTTGATGAACAATCTGTAGGTGGTGTTGGAATAACGGTTCATGATATTAGTGATATCGGTATATCATTTTATGCACCTTCAACATTTATACCACGGTCACAGCAGCTTGTAATTACGTTTGCAGACAGGATAGATGATAAAGAATTCAATGTCAAAGTTGATTGTGTTGTTTTAAGAACGATTGTAAATGAGACTAATATATTTGTAGGTTGTAGAATCATAGGTGAAAACAAAGACTATCAATTATATGGTTTCATGAAGAGACTGATTGATAAGAAAAAACTTAAATCAGGTGAAGAAACTCTAGAGCCTAAGAGTAGCGTTGAAAAAGCTGATGACGTAGAGAATAGCTCAGACAATGCTACAGACAGTGGTTCAGAAAGTAATACAAATACACAATAGCGAATTTTTAATCACTACAAAGTTTAGTATATAAGAATGTTATTAGTTCTTCGATTTTAAATGGCTTTGTTACGTGGCCGTTCATGCCATGTGACATAGCCATATTTTTGTCTTCTTCAAAAGCATTTGCAGTCATTGCAATGATTGGTATTGTTTTTGCAATATCGCTATCTAGATTTCTTATAGCATCTGTAGTTTCGTAGCCATCCATTGTTGGCATTTTAATATCCATAAAGATTACATCGTACATATTTGTAGTCATATTTGAGACTATTTCGATTGCTTTTTCGCCACAGTCACATTCATCAATTAATAAGCCACGCTCGCCTAAAAGACGTTTAACAACTGTTCTATTAATTTTATTATCATCAACTACAAGTACTCTCTTTCCAGATAAAGCTTTTGTCTTATCATCTAGTGATGTGTTGTCATCTACAGTATCTTTTGAGGAAGTGTATTCTTCTGCAGAAATGACAGTAAGTGGAAGAGTAATAATAAATGTTGAACCCTGCCCAAGCTCACTTTCAACAGTTATTGACCCACCCATCATTTGAGTGAGGTTTTGCGTAATTGCCATACCAAGTCCGGTTCCCTGTATCGATGAAGCAGTAGAATCTTTAGCCCTTTCAAACGGTTCAAAGACATGTTTTAAAAATTCATCACTCATACCGATGCCGTTATCAGTAACTTTAAATATATACTCTTTTGAGCCTTCAATGGCTGAATTACGCTCGGTTAGAGATACTTCAATATGTCCGCCCTCCATAGTGTATTTAACCGCATTACCGATGCAGTTAATTAGTACCTGATTGAGGCGGAGTCTATCACACATAACATATGGATGAGATAAACTGTCTATAATAGTTTTGTATGTTTGATTTTTTTCATCAACATTAGCTTTGGTTAGTAATTCTATATCATTAATCATTTCAGATAAATTGCAAGGGGATAGTTCTACTTTCATCTTGCCGCTTTCGATACGGCTCATATCTAAAACATCATTGATGAGCGATAGAAGGTGATCACCAGAGGACTTAATTGTATTAAGACAGTCAAGAACCTCGTCCTTGTCTGAAATATGCTCCTTAGCAAGTTCTGTATAGCCAATGATAGCATTCATAGGAGTTCTTATGTCGTGGGACATATTTGACAAAAATGTAGTTTTTGCCATACTTGCCTCTTGGGCTGTAAAAAGGGCCTGTTGCAAATTTGCCTCCGACTCTTCAAGCTTTTCTTTATTAAGGCGGAGTTCCTCAGTTGCTTTTATCATTTTCTGATAGTCAGGTGTTTCAAAGGCGAACAGAAGCGTAAGGCACGATATGGCATAAATAAAATATATAAGCATTTGGTCACCGAATACAAGAAGCTGTAATAAGGCTCCTACAAATGTCACGGATACAAATACTATTACGCTACGAGATTGTCTTTTGCTAAGATGGTGAAAATGCCTTATCATTCTGACAAATACAAAGATTAAATAGTAGGCTGAGAAAAGATACATAAGTATATATGCATCGCCTCTTAAGAGTTCATGTCCTTCAAGTTTAACTAAATAATGAATATGGATGGAGGCAAT
>JAUNIR010000029.1 GCA_030523345.1 Lachnospiraceae bacterium | reverse complement strand
CTCCTTCTTCAACTGTAACATCATATACGTTACCATTAACAGTAATTGTATAATTTTTCATTTGTTAAATCCTCCTAATATTAAAGTGCTTTCTGCCATTTTGAGCCATTGCTAACTCTTCTAATGCTTCTAACAACATAACCGTCGCTTGATGAAGCACCTTCATATGCTGCAATTGCTGCCGAAATAACAGCCACAAGTTCTAAATCATCCGTAAGTTCTTCTGACTCAACAATCTGTGTAATGGCATTATCAACAGATGTTGTAGCAGGCTGTGCATCTTTCTTGCTAAAAGCAGCCTCAATCTTAGGGATAAAGTTAAATAATGAAATAATTCCATAAATAAGGATAAGTACCGCAAATACTGTACCCATACCCATTAATGTGTTAAGTCCTGCCTTACCCATCTTCTCACCAAATGTATAGTCTACATTTGTAGCTGATGATGTAAGTGTTTTGTAAAGATCTCTCTTATAGATAAACTCGATATCTGCGTTCTTTTTCTCAAAAGTACAGTTAACTGTGATGATAATCTTGTCACCTGTTGAATCAAAATCAGCAGAATAATTATTAATTGAGCTTAATCCACCTATTTCGTCAGTAGCTCTAACATATGATTCTACAGCTGAGATCATACCGTTACCTTCTACTGGCATTCCAAAATAGTTTGAGAAGATATATTCAACAGCCTCTGCACCTTCACCAACAAGTTCTTCCTTTGATTCTGCATTAAGGCTATTATATACATTCTCAATAACCATAATTGATCTCTGGCTGAGTTCGTTAGCTGTTTCGTCATCAACTCGTTCCTTATTTCCACAAGCAGTTAAGCCAAAGAGACAAGCCATAAGGACTAACACTAATTTGATTTTCTTCATAATGTGCTACCCTGTCCTTTCTAGATTGCTCCGTGTTTCTTAAGTGGACGATCCTCTCTCTTTGTAAATAACATATCAAATGCGCCAATAACGTATTTTCTTGTATCATCAGCAGCAATAACTGTATCTACATATCCACGTCTTGCATATGAATCAATGCTATTCTGAAGAGCATTATAATCATCTTCAACCTTCTTCTGTTCATCTACTGACTTGCCATCAGCAATAATCTGAGAAGCAAATTTAGCATCCATCATACCAACCTTAGCTGAATCCCAAGCAAATGTCATATCACATCCAAGAGCCTTAGAGTTCATAACTGAAACAGCTGAACCGAAAAGATCTCCGTAGATAACATTAACCTTTGCAACTGAAGCATTAGCAAATGCATAGGCAAGCTTAGCCATTGCCTTTGCAAGTCTCTTCTCACAGCACTCAGATGCCTTAAGAGCCTTAACTGATGTAAGTGTAAGAACTGGAACTTCAAACGCATCACAGAATTCAACAAATGCAGCTGCTTTCTCGCATCCGTTAGCACATAAAATGTTGCTATCGTTATCACCCTTTGTATTAGCAACAACACCAACTGTAGCACCGTTGAGCTTAATAAATCCTGTAGTGATACACTTTGCAAAATTAGCTTTAAGTTCAACATATTCACTGTTGTCAGCAATCATAGAAATGATTGATACTGCATCATTGCCATATCCAGCGATATTTGTACATACTCTGTTAAGATCATCTGTACACTCTTCAACGCAATCAGCATCTTCATTATTTGAAGGAAGCATAGAAACAAGTGATCTAACATTCTCATAAATTGAAGCTTCATCACATACAATATCAGCATTACCAGCTTCATCCTGGAATTTAGCAGCAGCTGTATCGCATTTGCCTTCGTAATTTCCTTCGATTGCGTTTGGTGAGTTAACAAACATCTTTGCCTTGTCAGCCATAACAACGAAGTCACTCATCTGAGCTACAACAGAAAGACCACCACCGCAGTTACCAAGTACAACTGCAACCTGTGGAATTACTCCTGAAGCCATAGCCTGCTTCTGGTAAATTGTTCCTAAAGCATTTAATGCATCTGTTGATTCCTGAAGTCTCATACCACATGAATCGAGAATACCGATTACTGGAGCACCAGTCTTCATCGCTAAATCATATAACTTAGCAATCTTCATAGCATGCATTTCACCGATTGAACCACCAAGAACCGATGAATCCTGGCTGTAAACATATACGAGCTTACCATTAATAAGACCATATCCTGTTACAACACCATCGGCTGGAGCTTCCTTCGGATTCATGTTGAAATCAGTAGCTCTAGCTGTTACTAAAGCGCCAATTTCAACGAAACTGTTTTCATCAAGCATAGATAAAATTCTATTGCTTGCCTGAGAAGTGTTACTCATTTCGTTCAGCCCTCCGTTTATAATATAAATTATTAATATTAATTAATTTTGCGCACAAATACGCACTATTCGTAGTATATCATAACTTACTCATTTCGCATATAGATTTTTAACATATTTTTGGTCATTTTTTCGTTAAATATAACAAAAAACCGAAGTATATTCACTTCGGTTTTTTATTAAATATTATCAAATCGGTAAACTCATCTGAATTTCTTCCGCAGCTTCCTTTTTAAACTGATCTAATCTATCTGCAGTAACCGTTGGTAATTCTTCTATCGATTTAACGCCAAATGCTCTAAGGAACTGTTCTGTCGTTCCAAAAAGTAATGGTCTTCCAGGGGCATCTAACCTTCCCAGCTCTGTAATAAGTCCATATTCGAGAAGTTTGTTTACCGCATGGTCACAATTAACACCTCTTATTTTTTCGATTTCAATTCTTGTTACCGGCTGTTTATATGCAACTATCGAAAGAGTTTCTAACACAGTTTCAGTAAGTGCATAATGCTTTGGAACTGTTGCAATTTTTAAAAGATGGTCGTACATCTCTGTTTTAGAACACATCTGCACAGCACCTTCTAGTTCTACAATAGTAACACCTCTATTTTCATCACTATTATATTCATCCTGCATTTCCTTAATTATTTCTTTAGTTTCAGAAACACTCATTCCAAGAACCGATGCTAGTTTTTTGATATCAACCGAATTTCCCATTGCAAATAATACTGCTTCAACAACTGGTTTCGGATTTTCAACTGGAATAATAGCTTCCTCATTATTATCTATTTCAGAAGTACCGTTCTCTATATCTTTTTCTAATTTATCTTCAGTAATGTTTAGTTCTTCGCTCATAATTATCTCTTATCTTCTACGCCACAATCTTTGATACAATTGTAATGTCATCGCAAGTATCTTCCTGAGAAACTTCGATTTCCCCGATTTTAATCATTTCAAGAATGAGTAAAAATGTCACAACAATTTCCGGCTTGGAATTCTGTCGTTCCAAAAGTTCCCTAAAACTAAAAGTTTTGTGAGTAGATACATACAATCTCACATATACTTGTTTTGCCTCAAGATCAACATTCTCTTTCTCAATATTTCCAAACTTAGATCTTATAGGATCTATTTTATCATCTCTACGCCTCATCACGGCTTTGAAAATATTGTTTAGCTTTGATAAATCCATATCTCCTATAAGCTCATCATAATCAAGAGGTGGAACATAATTTTTAATCTCATCTGGTATTGATGGTTCCTTATATAAGTTCCTACAAGCATCTATCTGACGATCTTTTAGTTCAAATGACATGTATTTGTAAAGCTTATACTCAATAAGTTTCTCTACAAGCTCTGCTCTAGGATCCTCTTCCTCTCCTTCTTCGTTTACTTCTTTTGGAAGGAGCATTCGACATTTGATGTCCAATAACGTTGCCGCCATAACAAGAAATTCACTAGCAACATCCATATCTTCATCTTTCATAGCCTTGATATATTCTAGATACTGCTCCGTAATTAAAGAGATTGGAATATCATAAATATCAACTTTATTCTTTTCTATAAGGTGCAAAAGAAGATCAAGTGGACCTTCGAACACCTGTAGTTTTACTGAAATTGCCATAAATCACTTCTTAATAAGTTCTACAACTACTAACTCAGCCTTATTGTTAATTCTAATTGGAATCGTATGACTTCCAAGTCCTCTACTCAAAACCATTTTGGCTCCGTACTCAGAAAACAATCCTCCATCATATTTTGGAAAAAGCTTCATAGCCGGCGATATAACACCTCCTAAATATGGGATTCTTATAATTCCACCATGTACATGTCCTGACATAACAAGATCAGCGCCCCAATTTGCATAGCTTTCAAAATGCTCAGGATTGTGAGCCAATAGAATGTTATATTTATTTTCATCAGGTTTACCCAAGATGTTATTAAGGTAATCACCTTTTATACGGCGTGTTATAAACTTTCTATAATACCTATGATCTAAATCAAGTCCGTATAAATCTATATTTTCCTTAAGGTGAACACACTCATTTACTAAAATTGGAGTTCCAATGTCTGATAAAGTATTGGTAAGTTTATCAAAAGTACCTTCAGGATATTTTTCTGGTCGCCTTCTTAATCTTTCCTCGTGATTTCCCATTCCATAGTATACTCTGTACTTGTCACTAAGCTTTCTTACAAAGTCTAGCGTGCCCATGAAATCAGAAAACTTTTCTAAACACGATGTAATCATATCCCCGCCTATAAACACGTAGTCAGGGGATATCTCATCGATATCTGCGTACACCTGTGAATTGCCTTTTCCATGCTGCTTATTGTGTAAATCTGATAAGAACACAATAACCGTATTGTCCTCGGTAAATCTCTCATCATAAATCTGATATTTTACGATGCTATACCCAATGCTCTCTTTATATACATATATAGAAAGCATAATAATAACCAGTATTACAATTACAGCTATCAAAACCACCATAGTTCTCCTTTATGCAGCTTTTGTATAGTACCATAATTTACCCTAAAATAATAGATTACATAAAAAACTCCGTTATATTTCTATAACGGAGCTGATTTTTAATAATTAATATAAAATTAATATTTACGCTTACGAGCTGCTTCAGACTTTTTCTTACGTCTTACGCTTGGCTTCTCATAATGCTCTCTTTTACGAATCTCCTGCTGAATTCCTGCCTTAGCACAGTTTCTCTTAAAACGGCGAAGAGCTGAATCAAGAGTTTCGTTCTCTTTTACTATAACATTTGACATCTTCTTACCTCCCCTCGAGTCTGTTATTTGCCATATAGGCATGGACCTTAGGGCTTGTTAAACACAAGTTCAAAATGCATTATATACAAAAGGTCGCTAATAGTCAAGAATTATTTTAAACTGTGAATTGTTGATTCATCACCGTTTTTAACTATTAAATCCAAACTATTAATGGCTGACGAAGTACCTTCGGACAGTTCAAACACAAGACAAGTATCAACCATGCCATATCCTTCTATTTCTTCACTATAAGAACCTAAATCATTGAGAAGAATTGTTTTATTGGCATTTACTCTTTCGCTTCCGTTAATAAGAAGTCTAAAGCTAACTCCAGAGTCCAAAACATCGCACAGTCTTCTTTCACCCGAATCATTAGTGACAGTAAAGTTAAGCACTAATAATTCCATTCCGTTTTGCGCCTGAAGCGAGAATACCAAGTCACCAGACTCTTCCTCAGGATAAATATCATGGACTTCACTAGACTTATAAATTATCTCAAATCCATCAAGCCCAATAGCCTGTGCAATTGAAATATCAGAATATTCAACTGATGCGCTCTCCTCTGGTTGCGTATCTCCAACACTTAAATCTTCGCTAAAATCCGGCTGGTTAAAGGTCGTATTATCTTCAGCTAAAGGCTCTTCTTCAATACCCGGAGTCTTAGCCTCTTCATTTTCCACAAAACCTATGCCATCATCGGTTTCATCTTCAAGATCCTTTAAAGAGCCACCGTAGTTCTTATCATACTTTAATAAAAGTCCTGCAGCATATTCTGCAATAACCTTCTGCTCACTCTCCGTAAGTTCAACGGATGGTACAAGAGCACATCCGCTTAAACTTATAATCATTATAAAACTTAATACAACTGATAAATACTTTTTCATAATTATTTAGAGTCTACCTCAAACCAAAACTCTACTCCACCTTCACAGTTTACCACACCATAATTCTGATTTAAAGAATCCATAGCAGCTTTTACAATTGATAGACCAATTCCGTTGCCACCATATTCCCTCGTCCTAGCCTTATCAACCTTATAAAACTTATCGAATAATTTATCCAAATCAGCTTCAGGTATATTATCACCTGTATTATATACACTAATTCTAATTTTACTTCCTATATCTGAAAGTACAATTCGTATTGTCTTTTTCTCTCCAGATACATGATTTATTGCATTTGATAAATAATTATTAAATACCTGCTCAATCTTGAATTCATCAGACCATACCATATATGACTTAGAATCGTCAAATTCAACAGCAATATCATTCTGCTTTATTAGCACGTTAAAAGACTCTATGCAATTACTAATAAGCTCAGTAATATCAAATCTTTCAATTGTAACATTTCCATTACCATGTTCTAATTCGTTTAGATCTAGTAGGTTTCTAACAAGCTTATTCATTTTATTTGTTTCATCTATAATTACATCTAGATAAAACTCTCTACTCTCAGCATCATCATTAATGCAATCTTCAAGCCCTTCAGCATATCCTTGAATAAGTGCTATTGGAGTTTTTAATTCATGTGATACGTTATTTAGAAAGTCCTTACGCATCTCATCAATTTCCGATCGCTTTTTGAGTTCTGATTCAAGCTCCGTGTTAGCAGTTTTAAGTTCACAAATAGTCTTTTCCAGCGTCATTGACATTCTATTCATGTGCTCGCCTAGAAGACCTATTTCATTTTCATCGTTTCCTTCGTATTTAGTATCAAAATCAAGGTTGGCCATTTTATCAGATATTTCAACCATTTTTAGAACTGGTTTTGTTATTGTCTTTGTAATTAGTTTAACTATAAAATAACTTATTACAATAGCTATTAATCCAATATAAGCCAAGAATATATTAGCAAGCTTAGCGTTGTCATTAATCCCCGCCATTGCCGAACGAATAACTATCGGATTACCTGTCGATAGTACTCCGTATAGTTCCAAAAATCCAGCGCCATCAGCATTATCTTTTGAATACTGCATTGTGTACTTATCATTTTTTTCAATAATTCTTGGCTGATAGTCTTTATCTTTATCATCAAAAAAATAGCTAAGAAGGCGATCTGTCGTTTTAGATTCATCCATAACATTTGCCGCCAAAACATTCATATCCTGATTTAAAACAAGAATATCACAGTTAAATGTCGCCGTATTATTCTCAAAAATTGTCTTAAATTGATTCGAATCTGCGCCATAATCAACAGACGCAGTATCAAGCTGTTCATATATACGAGAAATAGTGCCAAGTTTTCGAGACATATAATACTTGGTAAGTAAAAGCGCATTCGCACACCAACACACAAATATTACTATTGTAATAAGAAGTGTAAAAACTATAGCATATTTTTTCTCAATAGATGTTCTCATAATCAATTATACATATTCTGTTTCTATTACTAGTTCTAATCTCTGATCCGGATACCTCTCACTCATATACGAGGTAAATGTATTTCTAAGCTCATCCCAGTCGTTCAAATCATAATCAACTACTAAATCACAATATATATCATTATTGCTAGGATCAATATATAATGCATGAAAGTTAACAACATGTTCAGTATTTGTAACAAACTGACTTATATATTGTCTCATTTCACTAACGTGTTCATGATCTCTGTCCACAGCATATATTCCAAACACCATAACAATTCCAAACTTATGCATTATATCAAGCTGCATTGCATGAATGTTTGCATAGATTTCTTCTACCGTGAGAGAATGATCCATCTCTATATTCACAGAGCCCGAATACCTATCCGGTCCATAATTATGCAACATCATATCTGCCGCATTTAATACTAGGGAGTTGCTTCTAATAAGCTTATACAAATCATCAGCCAGTTCTTTGTCTCCTGCTGTTCCGAGAATATCTCCAACTGTCTCCTTTAAAATGTCATAGCCAGCCTTAAAAATAAATATTGAAGTAATAATACCCGCGTAAGCATCTATGGAAATGTGGAAAAAGATGTACACAAATGTTGCAAGTATTGTAACAACAGAAACTATGCAATCCGACTTTGAATCCTTTCCTATTCCGACAAGTGCTGCCGAATTAATCTGCTTTCCTTTTTTCTCTACATATGCACCCAAAGCATATTTAATAATTGCTGATACAGCGATAATTATTATAACCAAAATGCTAAGTGACATTTCCTTTGGCTTAAAAATAAGACTAACCGATTCAGAAATCGTCTCATAAGCCGTCATAAGAATCATCACCGAAATGATGAGACTTGTAAGATATTCGACACGTCCATATCCAAATGGATGGTCTTTAGTCGGATGCTTACCTGCAAGCTTTGTTCCAATGATTGTTAGTACCGATGATGCAACATCTGCCGCATTATTTAACCCTTCTGAAATAATAGCAATAGACCCAGCCAAAACACCAATAATAATCTTTATCAATGCACAAAAAATATTAACAATTACACCGAGCCAAGATGTAGCCATTATTACACCTTCTCTTGAGTCAGGATCCTGTTTTAGCAATTTATATAATAATTTCATATAGTATATCTCCTTAATTGTGAAAAAAGTGTTTTATATATTTTATTTCATTTTACCCCTGTATTCAAGCTAGGGTGCCATTGTATAATGAAAATAAATGTTAGGAGGACTCCATATGTATGAAGCTTTAAAAAACAGACACGAACTAATGAAATATAATCGTTGTGGGAATTCAGGTCTTTTTCTTCCTGCCGTATCCTTGGGATTATGGCATAATTTTGGTACAAATGATGACTTTGAGACAATGCGTCAGATGTGCTTTACTGCAATTGATGCTGGCATAACTCACTTCGATCTAGCAAACAACTACGGACCGCTTCCAGGTTCGGCAGAATCAAATTTTGGAAAAATACTAAAAAATGATCTTTCTGCATATAGAGATCAGCTAATTATTTCGACAAAGGCCGGCTATGAAATGTGGGACGGGCCTTATGGTGATGGCGGAAGCAGAAAATACCTCATCGCAAGCCTAGATCAAAGCCTTAAACGAATGGGCCTAGATTACGTTGATATCTTTTACCATCATCGTATGGATCCTAATACTCCTCTCGAAGAGACAATGTTAGCGCTTGATCACATTGTTAGGTCTGGCAAAGCATTGTATGTTGGTATTTCTAACTACGACGGAGAAACAATGCTAAAGGCATCCAAGATTCTCGATGAGCTTCATACACCTTTTATAATAAATCAAAATTGCTACAACATGTTTAATCGTACAATCGAAAATAATGGGCTAAAAAAGGAGGCCCCTGCAGATGGAAAAGGTATCATTACCTTCTCTCCTCTCGCCCAAGGTCTTTTAACCAATCGCTACATTAACGGAATTCCATCTGATAGCCGTGTAGCTAAAAATATTGGTTTTCTCAAGAAATCAGACATAACTGATGAGCGTGTAAAACAAATAATAAGTTTAAACGAAATGGCTTCTGATCGTGGCCAAACTCTTGCTCAATTTGCTCTGAGCTGGATACTTAAAGATTCTGATATTACAAGTGTTTTAATTGGCGCAAGTAGACCATCACAGATTACTGATTGTGTTAAATGTCTTGACAATACAACTTTTACAAAAGACGAACTTGATAAAATAAATTTAATTTCAAATTCATAACTAAGTAGGTTACAAATGGACAATTTTAATTTTTATGCACCAACTTACTTTGCTCAGATTGCCGTACGCGTATGGGGTTGTCAGATGGATTTTAACGATCCTGAAAATACTGCTAAAGAAGGGATCGAAGCACTTCGTTCATTCCTTATATCAATTGGAATGCCTATTGTTTTTTCAATAGGCATTTTTAAAATACTAATGGTTCATTTATCAAAATAATGTCAAAATTATTTTGACTTCTCATATTCCCATTCAGCAAAAAAATTATTAAGTTTTGTAAGACATCTCATCAGTGCATCTCTCTCATCATCTGTCAAATTAGCTACAGCTGATTTAATCATCTTTTTGTGAAAGTCCCTATGATGAAAAAATGCCTGTTTTCCTCTGTCAGTAAGGCTAATAAAAACCACTCTCTTATCACTTTCACTACGAGTTCTTATTACATAACCCTTTTTTTCAAGATTATCAATATTTACAGTCATAGTACCCGGTGTAACATTAAGGCTTTTTGCAATTTCTGAAACCTTTTTAGGCACATCAATTCCCACAGCTTCAATAATATGCATATCATTTTCAGATATGTCTTCATATTCTTTTGTAATAATTGCTTTTGCTTCAGTATCAAGAACAGAATTGAAAAGACTTACTAATAAATTATTTATTGAGGCGTTTCCGTCTTTTTTCATCATTTTACTCCCAAGTAATTATACATGCTCCGTATGTAAGTCCAGCCCCAAAGCCAGATAACACTATTTTATCACCTTTTTTAATTAATTTCTTCCTATTAATTTCATCTAATAAAACTGGTATAGATGCCGATGACATATTTCCAACATTTGCAATATTCATTGGAAACTTGTTTATATCAGATTTTAATGTTCTTGCTATAGAATCAATAATTCTCTTATTTGCCTGGTGTAATACAAATAAATCAATATCATCCGTAGTCAATGCAGCCTTAGAAAGCACATCATTTATAACCTGTGGAACGCATCGTGTAGCAAATTTATATACACCCTGACCATCCATTAATACTTTACCTGCCGCAGTGCATGTCAACGCATCTCCCTTTTCTCCGTTAGCAAAAAGACTTGAAACCATGCGTGTGTCACTTTCCACTGCCTCTAAGACAGCAGCCCCTGCACCATCTCCAAATAATATACAAGTTCCTCTATCTGTATAATCAACAATTCTTGATAATGTTTCTGTACCTACAACTAGAATTCTTTTATACATTCCAGAATTAAAATATGCATCTGTAATTGTAAGCGCTGTCAAAAATCCAGTACAGGCTGAGTTAATATCAAAAGCTGGAACAGTTGTTCCTCCTAACCCTTTTTGAATCATACAAGCACAATTAGGAAGACGATCATCATCCGAACATGTAGCCACAAGAATCATATCAATATCAGCTATTGTCATATTAGACATTTCTAGCGCTCTTTTAGCTGCCAATGTTCCTAATGATGCTACGTTTTCTTCATCACTTGCCACATGTCTCTGGCTAATACCTGTCCTATCAACTATCCAGCTATCCTCGGTATCTACCATTTTTTCCAAATCTTTATTTGTTATTACTTTTTCTGGTAACGCACTTCCAGTTCCACAAATCTTTATATTCATTTTCTTATCCTTTAATACTTACGAAATCTTTCGTATCGTTCTTTTGCTATTTCCTCGCCAGTTTTTCCATCATATGACTTTAAGAATTTCTTAAGTTCTGTTTTGATGTAATCCGCTATATCAGCGCAGTTTTCAGCAGATGCAATTCCGTATTCAGGAATTACTTTTTCTACTATGCCAAGTCTCTTTAAATGTGTTGCCGTAATTTGCATTACTTCACTTGCCTCTACGGCACGGCTTGCATCTTTCCAAAGAATTGTAGCAAATCCTTCTGGTGATAAAATTGAATAAGTGGCATTTTCTAATATCCAAACTTCATTACCTACTCCAGTTGCTAAAGCTCCACCACTACCACCTTCACCTATGAAAATACAAACCACTGGTACTTTGAGGGCACTCATTTCCATAATGCTTCTGGCAATGGCTTCACCCTGACCTCTCTCCTCAGCTTCTATTCCACAATATGCTCCCGCAGTATTTACAAAACTAACAATCGGCCTGTTAAATTTCTCTGCTTGTTTCATTAACCTAATTGCCTTACGATATCCTTCTGGCATAGGCATCCCAAAATTTCTCATGGCACATTCTTCCATAGTCTGGCCACGCATATCTGTTATTACAGTTACAGGCTGTCCATCGAGAAGTCCAATTCCACCAAGAATAGCTTTATCATCACTATAATATCTGTCTCCATGAGCTTCTATGAAATAATCAAAAATATGTTCCATATAGTCTCGTCCAGATGGTCTCGTAGACTTTCTGACTTCCTTAATCTTGTCCCATGCCGTTTTAGCACTATTTTGCCACATTTTATTGCCAAACAATTTATCGATAAAATCAAGATGTTCAACCTTATCAAAGTTAGAATACTGACCCTCTCTATTAGGTCTATGAGTAATAATTAGAAAATATAACAATTTTCTTAAATCTTTTCTTTCTACTATTCCATCAACAAATCCATGGTCTAATAGGAATTCTGCTCTCTGGAATCCTTTTGGAAGTTCCTGTCCAATGGTTTTCTGAATAACTCTCTGACCAGCAAATCCTATAAGTGCATTTGGTTCAGCTAAAATGACATCTCCTAAACTTGCAAAAGACGCTGTTACCCCACCTGTTGTAGGGTCTGTAAGTATAGTACAGTAGAATAGACCTGCATCTGAGTGTTTCCTTACAGCAGCGGATGTCTTGGCCATCTGCATCAACGATACAATACCTTCCTGCATTCTAGCCCCGCCTGAACAACAAAACATAAATACAGGTAACTTTAGCTCTGTGGCTCTTTCAATTGCCCCTGTAATTCTTTCTCCAACTACACTTCCCATACTTCCCATAAGGAATCGTGAATCACATACCCCTATAACAACCTCTTCGCCGTATATTGTACATTTTCCAACTGTAACTGCTTCTGAAAGCTTTGTTTTTTCTCTAGCTACATTTATCTTTTCTTCATAGCCATCAAATCTTAACGGATTGGCATCTGTAATATCATCAAACCATCTTTCAAAAGATCCCTGGTCAGCAACCATCCTAATTCTGTTATTTGTGCTTACTCTAAAGTAGCCTCCGCACTCATAGCAAATATATTTTTTTCTGATTACTTCTTTTTTATCAAGGAGTTTCTCGCAATTCGGACACTTTACCGCATCCTCTTTAATATAATCATCAACATCAATTCTGACACCTTTATTTTTCTTTACAGTATTTTCAACTACCGCTTTCTTTTTGAACAAATCCATCAGACTAAAATTATTGATATCCATGTCAAAAACCTCTTAACCAATTGCAAACATCATTTCTGCAGTAACTGCAACTTCCCCATCAACTCTAGCAATACAGCTAGCCTTACCTAGACTTCCCTTAAATGTGCCCGCGCTACATTCAAGCATTAAAACATCACCTGGTACTACTTTTCTTTTAAATCTTACCTTATCAAGCCCCGCAAAATAGGCAGTCTTCCCCTTAAATTCATCCTGGCTAAGTATTAATACTGCTCCAGTCTGTGCCAGAGCCTCTACTATAAGAACTCCTGGCATAACTGGATTTCCAGGAAAATGGCCGTTAAAAAATGGCTCATTAAATGTTACACATTTTTTTCCAACTATTTTCTCTCCAGGAACCATTTCTTCTATTGTATCTATAAGTAAAAATGGACTTCTATGTGGTAATATTTCCATTATTTCCTGTGTATTTAATACTGACATTATACTTCCCACCTCTTTAATAAAATACTCGCATTATGGCCACCAAATCCTAACGAATTAGAAAGAGCATAATCAAATTTTATATTTAAAGACTCTTTGCAGTAATCAAGATCCATCTCTTCTTCCGTTTCACATAAACCAACTGTTTTATGAATGAATCCTTCTTCGAGCTCTTTAGCACAAACTATAAACTCGACCGCACCTGCTGCACCGAGTAAATGTCCTATCATTGATTTTGTCGAATTAACCTTAATATTCTTTGCATGATCACCAAAAGCCAACTTTATCGCTCTAGTTTCAAATAAGTCATTATGATGTGTACTTGTGCCATGTGCATTAATATATGTAATATCTGTAGGCTTGATTTCAGCATCATTCACAGCATTAATCATTGCTCTTGCTGCACCTGCACCAGTTTCTTCTGGAGAAGTAATATGGAATGCATCCGCACTGCATCCATAGCCCACAACCTCTGCATATATCTTGGCGTTTCTTTTAAGTGCATGTTCTAATTCCTCTAACACGACTATTCCTGAACCCTCGCCCATAACAAATCCATTTCTATCTTTGTCAAAAGGAATCGAGCACTTATCAGGATCCTCACTTGTACTAAGTGCTGTAAGTGAAGAAAAACCTGCAATTCCAAGTGGCGAAATACATCCTTCTGTACCACCCGCAAACATAATATCTGCGTCTCCATACTGAATTGATCTGTACGCCTCACCTATTGAATTAGTACCTGTTGCACAAGCTGTTACGACATTGATATTTTTACCTTTTAATCCAAGGTGAATACTTACATTACCTGCAGCCATATTTGATATAAACATTGGAACAAATAAAGGTGCAACTTTATCTGTGTTTTTATCAAGCATTCTCTTATGCTCTGTTTCCATAGCATTAATGCTTCCTACACCACTACCAATAGAACAGCCAACCATATATGCGTCTTCTTTTTCCATATCAAGTCCCGAATCTTCAAGCGCCATAACCGCACTGGCAACCGCATATCTTGAGAATTTTTCCATTCTTCTAACAGCTTTTTTATCCATATGGTTTTCTGGATTAAAATCTTTAAGTTCTGCTGCTAACTTACAATGAAAATTAGTTGTATCAAAAGCAGTGATTGGGGCAAATCCATGCTTCCCAGCCTTAATTGATTCCCATGTTGAATCCAAATCATTTCCTATAGGTGTGACTGCACCCATTCCTGTTATTACTACTCTGCGTTTCATAATCAATAACCTCTCAAATCATATATAAAAGATTAAATAGCCATTCCGCCATCAACCTGAATTACCTGGCCTGTTATATAAGAAGCCTTATCACTTGCTAAAAAAGCCACAGCCTCTGCTATTTCATTTGGCTCACCAATTCTTCCAAGTGGTACTCGTGATTCAATCTGTTGTTTTGCTTCTTCTGTCATGTTATCTACCATATCAGTTCCAATAAATCCTGGGGCCACAGCATTAACTCTGATTCCCTTTGAAGCATATTCTCTTGCTACTGTCTTTGTGAGACCAACTATACCTGCTTTTGATGCTGAATAATTAGCCTGACCAACGTTTCCTATAAGCCCACTTACACTTGAAATATTGATAATACTTCCACCTTTTTGCTTAAGAAAATTTCTTATTAAAAACTTAATTGTATGGAATGTGCCAATAAGATTAGTATTAAGAACACTTGTAAAATCTTCTTCAGACATAGCCATTAAAAGCTTATCTCTTGTAATACCTGCATTATTTACAAGAACATCTACATGTCCATATTCTTTAAGTATCGCATCTATACCTGCTTTACACGCTTCTTCATTTGATACATCAAAACCGCTTACACAGCCTTCATTTCCCTTTTCTTTTATTATTTCTAATGTTTCTATTGCTTTGTCTTTCGAACCATTATAATTAATAACTACAAAGGCGCCTTCCTCTGCCAGCTTGACAGCAATTGCTCGTCCTATTCCTCTGCTTGCACCTGTAACAAGCGCAACCTTTCCTTCTAACATGTAATCTCCTCCAGTTTAGCGAGGTCCTCAACCTTATCGATATTAATAACCTTTACCTCTTTATTAATTCTCTTAACAAATCCACTTAATGATTTTCCAGGACCAATTTCTACAAATGTATCAACTCCGTCCCCAATCATTTTCTCAATTGACTGCCAGAAACATACTGATGAAATCATCTGTTTAGCAAGCATTTCCTTAATTCCGTCTGCCTTCGTAACAAGTGTTGCTTCGACATTAGAGTAATATGGAATACTAGGATTGCTAAATGACAGATTGTTCATTTCCTCTGTAAGTTTTTCACTCGCCGGCTTTAATAGTTCTGTATGAAATGGACCGCTTACATTCAATGGTATAAGTCTCTTGGCCTTAGCTTCTGTAAGTTTTTCCATTGACTTTTTTACGGCAGACTCTTCGCCACTTATAACAAGCTGTCCAGGACAGTTATAATTTGCTACCTTTACAACACCTTCAGTTTCTTCACAAATCTTTTCAACAATATCTGGTTCCATACCTATAACTGCTGTCATAGCACCGCCGACAGGATATGCATCCTGCATATATATTCCCCTTTTTCGAACAAGATACATCAGTTTATCTAATGGCAGAACTCCGGCCAAATACACAGCCCCATACTCACCAAGGCTAAGACCCGCACATATGTCCGGATTAAAACCTTTGCTTCTTACCACTTCAAGAATAGCCATTTCAGTTGTAAACATAGCAATCTGAGTGTATTCTGTCTGATTTATTTTTTCATCTGTACCAAAACAGATTTCCTTGACGTCTACATCTGTAGCCTCTGAAGCAAGATCATATACTTTTCTTGCTTCCTCAAATGAATCGTAGAAGTCCTTACCCATTCCTAAGTACTGTGATCCCTGTCCTGGGAATATAAATGCAAGCTTATTCATTATCCTTATCCTCTTAAAAGCCCATTTGCTTCGTTCATAATTGTTTCAATTATTTCTTTACAGGTCCTTTCTTCTTTAATAAGTCCTGCTATCTGACCTGCCATTAAAGTGCCAGTCTTGTCATCGCCTTCAACAACAGCCCTTCTAAGTGAACCAAGAGTAAGCTTCTCAAGTTCCATTAACTCAACACCCTCACTCTCAAGTTTTAAATATTCCTTTGTCATTCTGTTTCGGATACTTCTTACAGGATGTCCTGTAGATGTTCCAGTAATTACAGAGTCAATATCCTTTGCACCAATTACCTTATTTCTAAAGTTCGCATGTACAATATTTTCTTTTGCAACAAGGAATGCTGTACCCATCTGAACTGCTTCTGCTCCAAGCATAGTTGCAGCTGCAAAGCCTCTTCCGTCTGCAATTCCACCTGCACCTATAACAGGTATTGATACCGCATCTACTACCTGTGGAAGTAGACACATTGTTGTAATAGAACCTATGTGTCCGCCGCTTTCCATACCTTCCGCAACTACACAGTCAGCTCCGGCTCTTTCCATCATCTTAGCCATTGCCACACTTGCTACTACAGGCATCACTTTAACACCTGCTTCCTTCCATGCTCCAATATACTTAGAAGGATTTCCAGCTCCGGTTGTTACCGCTTTTACACCTTCTTCTATAACAATTTTAGCAACTTCATCTGCATTGTCATTCATAAGCATAACATTTACACCAAAAGGCTTATCTGTTAACTTCTTGCACTCTTTTATCTGTTCTCTTACAATATCAGCTGGTGCAGATGCCGCTCCAATTATTCCAAATCCACCGGCGTTTGAAACAGCTGCTGCTAAATGATATTCAGCAACCCATGCCATTCCTCCCTGAATGATTGGATATTCAATTCCTAAAAGTTCAGTTACTCTTGTTTTCATAATTATGCGTTTACACCCTTACCATTTAAGTAGTTAACCATATCACCAACAGTCTTTAATCCTTCTAAATCTTCAGCTGGAATTTCAATACCAAACTCTTCTTCAAAGCTCATAACAAGATCAAAAAGATCAAGTGAATCAATTCCTAAATCCTCGCTGAATGTAGCATTCTCTGTAACCTTTGCTGCATCAACATCAAGCTTCTCTACTAATAAATTTGTGATTTTTTCTAACATAATTTTGTTCTCCTTTTAATTTAGTTTGACTTTCTATTTATTTGAGTATCAAATCTTTTGACAATCAAAATATATTCCTGTTTTATATATTTGTCAATATAGTTTTTACAAAAAAAGGAGTAACTTAATTGTCCTACAACTAAATTACTCCTAACTTATATTTGCTAAACTATATTTGCTCCCTATTTTCCCCAGTTAGCTTTAACAGATTCAAGCGTATCTATTATCTTGTCACACCATAAATCGAATTCTTTATCTTCTACTTGATACTGTGGATGACTCATAATATAATCAATAGTCTTGCGTATGCCGTCTTCAAATCTCACCGTTGGTATATACCCAGGAACCACATTTTTGAGTTTTGTATTATCAAACACAACGGAACATGCTTTATCCCCGATTAATCCTCCGAGGAAATCATAATTCGAACACGCTACAAGGAAATCAGATGATACATGATATGCCTTAAGTTCTACCCCTAATGCATCTGCTATTGCCTTATATATCTGGTTCCATGTAAGACTCTCATCATTTGTAATTTGGAAAGCTTCACCAACTGCATGTGGGTTTCCCATAAGCCCCACATATCCCTTTGCAAAATCCGAATTGTGAGTCATTGTCCAAAGCGATGTTCCATCTCCATGAATGATAACCGGCTTTCCCTCAAGCATACGTTTTATGACCTGGTAACTTCCTTTATCACCATGAACCCCAAGCGGTACCGATCTCTCATCATATGTATGACTAGGTCTTACAATAGTAACCGGAAACTGCCTTTCTCGATATGCTGCCATTAACAAGTCTTCACACGCAATTTTATCTCGCGAATACTGCCAGTACGGATTAGCAAGCGCTGTTCCTTCTGTAATCTTATAATTCATTACTGGCTTATGGTAAGCAGATGCAGAGCTAATATAAATATACTGCTTTGTCTTTCCTTCAAAAAGCCTTATATCTCTTTCAATCTGTGATGGTAAAAATCCAATAAATTCACATACACAGTCGTAGATTTTATCACCAATTGAATCTAGTACAGCTTTTTCATCATTAATATCAACCTGTAATATTTTTACATTATCAGGGACATCTTCATTTCTATTCCCTCTGTTAAGTAATTCAACTTCCCAATCCATCGTGGCTAAGAGTTTAGTAATTGCCATACTTATAGTACCCGTACCACCAATTAATAATGCTTTTCTTTTCATGTAACCTCCTTTTAACCTCTGCTCTTTCTTCGTTCTATTCCCATTCGTTTGTAATAGTCATTCTTTGCTTCATACATTCTATGATCAGCCAATATTGCAATCTCACGAATTGTCATGTTCTCGCATTCTTTCTTCGTAACGTATCCACATGATATAGCAATCCCATGCACAAATTCACCATTATATCTACTAGTCAACTCATCTATTTTATTCTTCAGTGTTTCTAGTTTATTTTCATCAATATTAATAAGTGCTATAAACTCATCCCCACCAATACGGTATAATTTTCCATATGAGCCAAAACACGTCTCAAGACATTTCGCCGCCCCTACAAGAAGTTCGTCTCCCGCATTATGACCATACGAATCATTTATATGCTTGAGTGAATTAACATCCGCTGATATATATACAAAATCATCTTCCAACACAGACGCTCCAAGTTTAATAATATCCGCCTCATATGCAAATCTGTTATAAAATCCTGTAAGCACATCTGTGTTTGATTTTTCCATCCATTTCTGAACATTCCTTTTTTCTTTTGCAATAATCTCATTCTGAATCATTACAAATATGAAAATATCAGCTATCGCTACTGACACATATGTTGACCCTATATTGTACTCTGCCTCAATCAAAGCACCTGCCACCATAAAGAATATATATCCAGCTACTGCAAATGTGTCGTGAATTCCAACTTTTTTGATATTACATATGACAAATCCTGTTAAATATAAAAGGGAAAGTATAGGTATTATTTCTACCACATCATATAGTGCACCTATCTCATAATGTCCATCAACAAACTCAAATGCAGTTCCTGTTATAGCAAGAATAAATGTCAAACAAAAGGAAATAAGATTAAGCACCCCGCAAACAATAGCACTTTTTTTCATTTTGCCAAGAGCATGCATTTCGTTCATGTAAAAATATAAATATATTGAGAATATGCATGCCAAAATTGACCCCATGCAAAGGGATCCCGTAGTAAACCAGAACGTCAGATGTCCAAATTCTAAAGAACCATCAAATGCCCAGTTCAAAAAGTCCAAAAACATTGCCCAGATAGATGCAACCAGAAGTACTGCAAAAAGTCTTGTTGTTCTATTTGATCCATAGTTTCCAAAAGCAAAACTACCAATAAGAATAAATAGTATGACAATACATACAATATCCATGCAGACACTACTTAGTGCTCCCAAAGCATTTTGGTTCGGTTTATACATATAGAACATTACAAATGCCATACACATCGCAACAAACAGACAAAAAGTCATAATAACTATTCGCCTAAAAGAATGCCCTGTTAATTTAAACTTATTACCTTTCTCCATTAATGTCAGACCTCAAATTTATATCCCATTACTCTATTATTAAATAATCCACAGAGTACATTATATCCTTTATTTCCATATATTTTACCACCTATTTCCATATATTCCATTATATATATACAATCCATATAAATCATACAATCCTAAATATCTGGTGGTATTTCTGTGGTATTTTCTCTTATTCCACTCAGAAGGTGGTATTTATAGTACCATTATTCCGTGATAAGAAGGTACTTCTCAACAACCGCATTTGTGAAAACAATAGCCATGTATTAAAAGAAGGCGTAACTTTTTCAATACGCGGTTATGGTAAATATATCTTTGAAGGAATCGGTGGCACAACTCGTAAGGATCGCGTATACCTTAAGATGAAGAGATATGTCTAAAATATCTATTTTGTCCCTAATATACCTACACCCATTCCAAGCATTCCATAAAATATAGGCATTGTACATACACTGCTATCATTAAACATTCCTGCAATCAAAAAACCTATTACTCCAGCTGCAATTGCATTTGAAACAAGTCGTTTCTCTTCACTATTACTTTTAATAACTTGACTAATATATATTCCAATCATTGCCAAGAACGCAATTAAGCTTACTCCGCCTGTCCCCTGTATCATTTGAAAATACATACTGTGAGGCTTATCAAATATAATGTTAAGTAATGTTCCAGATGAATACTTTCCAGCATAATCATCATGTGGAAATATCATGAAAAATGTATCTGCACCACTACCTATTAACAAATAGTTCTTTAAAAGTGGGATTGTTCTCGACCAAATATAGCCCCTTCCACTGCCCGAAGTAAGATGTCCTTTAAATCCAGCACTAGGAATCTTCTTTAAGCTAACTTCTTTCCCAAATGGATTTCTATATAATGCACCTTTTTCTTCATCGAATCTAAAGATAAATTCATCTCCCTCTGCACCAATTATTATTATATGATCTCCAGCTTCTTTTTTAGGTTCAAAAATAAGCTTTTCACCGTATCGTGCATCGTTTACTTTATAGACCCCTTTTCTTCCATTATATTCGCTCATAGAAAGCAGATTCCCGTTACAATCTCTCAGCTCATATGAATTATCACTTCTAACATAATTTACTGTGATTTCCTTTCCATCTACCGATGTTGTTATAGAATCCATTCCAGTTATGAAATAATCTAAGCTCATACGCTCATCGGCCCCAATAACGTAAACAAAAGCTAAAATCCCAAAGAACCCAATGACAGATATTATAAAAAGCATTAGACTTTTCCGTTTATCTTTCAGATTTAAAGTAATTAACATCATGATAGATGTTCCAATACCCAACACGCCACCTAAAGAGTTTGAGCCATATACATTTAGTGCAATTACTATAAGCAAAATAATAGAAATAATTATTATGGCAATCAACTGATTATTGCTCAAATTAAACTGATAAGCTTTATGATCTTTATATGTTTTATATGATGTATAAATAGTAATTAATAGAATTGGAATAATTAATGCTAAATACATTCCAACATAATTCATATTATATACAGTCTGATAAACCTGCCCTGGCTTAAAGTTAGTTTCTATCATCTGTTCACCAGCTATTATTATTCTACTAACTTCCGTTCCCAAAACATCATGACCCAAAAGCTGGGTTAGTCCAATAATACATGCAATAAATATTCCACATAATGTTGGAACGACAATAGTAATGATATCCATCACATCATCTACAACATTGATGGTATAAAATAGCATAAAAATATAACATAGTATGATTCTTGTTCCTTCGAATCTGCTAATCCCTCCAATCCAGGCCACCTGCCTGTAATCAGATAATAGATACGATATTAGAACAAATACTATATATATCAACATCGGAATATATATTATATTTTTCTTGAGTTTCATCTGATCAGTTATCAGCAGATAACCCATTGTAAGTGCTGAACATATTGTAATGAGTATAATAGCTGACGTTTTGACATGACAAAATATGTCCCAAAGCTCAGTTTCACTAGATATAGGCACATTTTCCATGTGCCCTATATCCAATGTATAACCATGTGCTTTAAGCAATAATAGAACTATTGCGGTAAATGCAATTACTGGTAATAATCTAATTTTAAAACGATATTGTTTCATATCTATAGCAACCTATTAGTCTTTTAGATACTATATTTTTAATATCTTTTAATCTTCACCATAGGATTTATTAGCTTCTCCGCAAATAACATTTTATACGCTTTTAACATACTCCTTGGTACTCTTACTGTTGTTTTCTCTGTAAGGCCATTAAATGCTCCAAAAGCGACGCTAAGAGAAGTAAGTTTTTTAGATGTAATCTTTATTGTTTTTAACTTCATACATCCACCAAAAACGGCAAAGCCTATCTGCGTTGTTTTACTTGGTAAGGTAATTGAAGTAAGTGAAACACAATCCTTAAATGCACCATCTCCGATTACCTCAACATTTTTTCCAAGAGTAATATTCTTAAGATTAGTTGCACCCTCAAATGCACCACTACCAATAACCCTAATATTTTTACCAATCTTTATTGTCTTAACATTTACATTATTCTTAAATGCCCCTGGATCAATCTTAACAACAAGCATTTCCTTGCCATTAATGACAATCTTATCAGGTATTTTTATTGTCTTCTTAGTATAATCTGCAGGCGGCGCCATATACACTACTTCATTCTTAGTAGGATCAGGCATTACATATAAACCAGGATTCTTTGCATCAGCAACAGGAACACCTAACGTTTGTATTCCAGGATTCCTAACTGGATCAACAGGGATTGTATTATATACAGGGATTGTGCCAGCAGAAGCTGTGCCAACAGGAACCGTATATACAGGTATTGTTGATGGAAGAGAATTTTCAGCACTTGAATTTTCTTCACCTGAGCTTTCCTCACTATGGTTTCCACCACCTGGATTGTCTCCACTTGGAGTTACACTACCTGGGCCATCTTCACCTGGAGTCTCGCTACCTGGATTGTCTTCGCCTGGAGTCACGCTA
>JAUNIR010000156.1 GCA_030523345.1 Lachnospiraceae bacterium | reverse complement strand
TCTATCATGTTATTTATATGTTTAACGGAGTAACAACTTATGGGGTGATTGGACCATTTAGTGAGTTTCAGCCTCAGGATGTTTTTCAGTATGTTGTTTACCCTTGGTTTATGTTCCTTTTGTTTGTTGTTTCTGGAATGTCGGCACGTTTTGAATTAGATAGAAAAGGCGAAAAGGGATTTATTAGAAAGAGAACAAGAAAATATTTGGTACCATCTACAATAGGACTTTTGGTGTTTTGGTGGATATTAGGCTATTACAATATGCTTATTAGCGGAGCCTTTGAAGCGATGGCAACGGTACCAAAACCAGTATTATTCCTAATAATGTGTGTTAGTGGTACAGGACCATTATGGTATATCCAGATGTTGTGGGTGTTCAGTGTAATTTTGATTTGGACTAGAAGATTTGAAAAAGATAGAATTTACAATTTAGGTAAAAAGACGAACTTATTTGTACTTGCTTTACTTGTTGTTTGTGTTTATGGTGCGTCACTGATTCTGAATACTCCTATTATTATAGTATATCGATTTGGAATATATGGCTTAGGCTTTTTTCTTGGATAATTTATCTTTTCGCATGATGAAGTAATGGATAAGCTTGAAAAAAATTGGTATATATTTAGCTTATTAGCAGTTGTTTTTTGTATAGCATTTGTAGTTTGTAACTGGGGTAAATCCTATCCTGATCATGAAGTACTAGATACAGTTCTATGCAATGTATATGCATGGTTTGGAACGCTTGGAATACTGGCATTTATGAAAAAGTGGGGCGAGGTCGAAAATGCATTTTCAGCCTGGATGTCAAAGAAGTCATGGGGGCTTTACATTTTTCATTATCTGCCAATTGCTGTAAGTGCGTGGTATTTAAAGCTATATGTTCCACATATGCCTGCTTTAATAGTATATATACTGGTTACAATTTCAGGCTTTGCAGGTGCATTTTTGTTAAATGAGCTAGTAAGCAGAATCCCATTCTTAAGATGGTGTGTTTTAGGAATTAAGAAATAATTAAGAGGTGATTCATTTGGGCTTTGCGGAAAATTTGATTGAGTTGAGAAAATATCATAATTACTCTCAGGAAGAATTGGCTGAGATGATTAATGTCTCCAGACAGACTATATCGAAATACGAAACAGGAGAGTCGCTGCCGGATATTGAAAAATGTAAACAACTGGCGAATGTTTTTGGAGTCTCGATAGATGATTTGATATCCTATGATAAGGATGATGCTGATAATTTGGGTATGGGTGTTCCGCCTAAAGGAAAACATATTTTCGGTATAGTTAAGGTTGGTGATAAAGGCCAGATTGTTATTCCAGCTAAAGCACGAAAAATATTTGATATACAGCCGGGGGACAATCTTATTGTACTTGGTGACGAAGGCCAGGGAATTGCGATTATTAAAGAGAAAGGTCTTCTGAGCCTTTTGCGCAATCCTTTGATTTAATTTTCGTTGCCAGAGGTTTTGAAAAAAAGATATCTTACGAAGCTAAATCATCTTATGGGTGGATGTTTGAGCCAATTATTAATATATTTAACTGACTTTGTTAGAATGTGTAAAAAAAGTCATCAGAGGAGAAGGACATTATGAGAGACTTTAAAGAGCTTGTAGAACTATGTAGAGGACACAAAATATTTATACAGACGCATAACTTTCCAGATGCAGATGCATTATCATCGGCATTAGGTCTTCAAAAGTTGTTAGAGCATTATGAAATTGAATCATCAATATGTGCAGCCGGCGCAATAGACAGAAAAAATATAGCTCAGATGGTAAAAACATTTGGTATAAAAGTTTTATCACAAGAAGATATATTAGATGTGATGAATCCGGAGGATTATATTATTTGTGTAGATAGTCAGAAGCTAGCTGGTAACATTACAGATTTTGTGGGTAATGAAGTGGCTGCTATTGATCATCATCCAACATTTGTTGAAGTGAAATATAAGTATGCAGAGTTATGTATTACAGGTGCTTGTGCAACACTCATTACGCATTATTACATGCAAACAGGTGTAAAAATGTCAAGAACGGTTGCAACTGCATTACTATATGGTCTTAAGATGGATACTCTACAATTCTCAAGAGGTGTTACTATCATGGATGTTGAGGCATTTGGATATTTACTTCCTCTTGCAAACATGAATAAAATAGAGCGTCTTATGAAAAATACAATGGAGTTCCGTGATCTTGGTGCATATGGTGCTGCAATTGAAAATATCAGGGTATTCCAGACTGTTGGATTTGCGTATGTTCCTTTTACATGTCCAGATGGACTTATAGGTTCACTTTCTGATTTTATTCTTGCTCTTGATGAAGTAGATGTATCAATTGTTTTTTCAAAAAGAAAAGACGGTTATAAATTTTCTGTTCGTTCTGAACTTGATGAGGTACATGCCGGTGACCTTATACATGAAGCATTAAGTGACATTGGAAATGGTGGCGGACACGCATCAATGGCGGGTGGTTTTGTTCCAAGTGTTAATGTAAAAGATTATGGTGATTTTCTTGAACAAAAGATATGGGAGCATTTTATCAAAGTCCTGAATGAAAAAATGCTAGAGTATCCTATTATAGAAAATTTCTAATTACACGAAAATATATAGGTAATAAAACACTAGGAAATAAATATAGTTTAATTATTTCTTTTTATTACATAGGTTTTTGTAATAACAGTTTTCACATTTTTCACTAACCACACGTGGAAGGTTTGACTTACGTATATTTTTGGCGGCTGTGATTATGCGCTTACGTGTTTCATCGAGAGTGTCGTGTTTTATTGGTTCCTGTTTATTATCAGAACCATCAGGTTTATCAAGATTGTAAATCATCAAGTAGTCAGCATCATTACCAGTCATTTCTTTATAGCCAATAGCGTAGATTTTAAGCTGTTCAGCATTGAGACACTGTTCTGCATCTTTTCCACTACATTTAAGATCAACAATCATAGTCTCAGCATTTTTTCCTTGTCCTTTAATAACAAGGTCTATTCTACCGTTGACAGAAACTCCTTCACCTAATTCAATATTAATATCTAACTCGGCGGATTCAATATTATCAGCATCTTTTTTATTTTGTTGTACATATGCTTTTGCACACTTTGTAGCATCAGCAATTGCATTCTTTATCTGCACACTGTTGGCATATGGTAAATTCATTGATTCTGTAACAGTTTTTTCAATCCACTCATCATCTATAGTCTTCTTTTCAATCCATGCTCGGTGAATATGCATCATTATTTCATGCATAGTTTTTCCATATCCCTGAATTTCACCAAAAGGCTGAGCAAAACCATAGAAATTTGCAAGCTTAAATCTGTATGGACAATCAAAATAATTTGATAGTACCGAAAAGTTAAGTGTAACAGGAACAACCACCTTCTCAAATATTGGAAGATGATCTGTTGTATATGAGATATTTGGGTTATATTCGCTTAAATACTCATTGTTGCTGTCTATTAGTTCATTTAAGAACATAGATGGCTTTGTTTTGATATTAGAATAATTATTTGAATAAGTTAAAAATAAATATTTTTTAGCTCGAGTTAATGCAACATAGAAAATATTTCTTTCAGAATCAACTGTTGATGCATATCCATTTTGGTTTGGAATCCAAGGATTAGATGAGTTACATCCTAGTTCTTCAAGAGCATCATCAAAGTCGTATATTGATCCAGGTTTTCTGGAAAAATTCATTAAAGAAGGTATAACCTTATC
>JAUNIR010000155.1 GCA_030523345.1 Lachnospiraceae bacterium | reverse complement strand
ATTTATTATCTACACCCTAGAATTATCTTCTCTATGTAATCTCTATGAAATTCATCTCTTAATTCTGTTGGAATTGAATTTAATACCCTATATATATCCACAAGAGTAACTTTTTTTTCTAGTAAATACTCTGCATAAGATCTATGCATATTCAGTTGTGCCGATATAGCATATGCGGGATCGTATCCCCACATGTGTTCTCTTTTTAATGGTTCTATGTATTTTGAAATCAACTTATATATTTCAAGTTCGTTATAGTTTGTACCGTACACACTATTCAAATAACTAACAAGCAACTCTATACATAAATTCCCCGGCATTCTTCCCATACCCAATAGTGATGCATCTATAACAACCTTCCTGTCCTTATTTCTTATATTTAAGAACTCATTAAGTAGCCCCATTGCCATCGACTTATTTTCATGTAGATGAAGACCAATTTTAATGTTGCTGTTCAAATTTTCCTCTATTATAGTATATATTCTATGTAAAGCATCAAACGTTAACGAGCCATAAGTATCCACCATCGTCAGCTGCATCGGCTGTAAATCATTTATACGAGCGACCAACTCTTTCAGTGTATCTTCAGAATATCCCATAATATTTACAGGATTACAAATTACCCCATAATTTCTTTTTCGTACGATTTCAGCATATTTTTTCATCAAGTCGAAATCACGATAATAAAATGCAAATCGTATAATATCTACTTTCTGTTTTTCCTCTGAGAGTTGAGAAATATCATACCAATCAGGCCTTATCATCGCCGTATATTTAGTTTCTCTCTCGTTCTCAGCCAAAATGCGTGAACTCATCTCATCTACATCATTACAACTCGAATGATCTTTTGTGAATGTTCCATTTATCAAAAACCCCATTTCTACATAATTTACGTTAGCTCTTGACAATCCGCTTACTATATCAACAATAGTATTATATCCAAACTTTGAGTTATTAACATGCCCGCCGTCTCTTAATGTACAATCCAATATTTCAATATTATTCATTTATCGTCCCCTCATTTATTTTTATAGCAAGTTGATAATCAAATTTGTCACTTATATCAAATCCTATTTTTTTATTTACCTCCATCAAGTATGGGGTTTTTCCCAATATATATTTCCAATCAATCATATTCAACCTAGAAGCAATAGCGATACCATTTGTATGTAAAAACATGTCATTCAAATCATTAGTACTCTTATGGTTAAGACCTGTCCTATAGTTTACAGGACCATTACTATCTATAATATATCTATGGAGTTTTCTTACTGTTATTAACGAATCATAGCCCTCTATTAGATTTTCATAGTACAATTCAATAGCATGTTCATATGTATCTGTATCTACAAAAGGAGACGTACAACAAGCCCATAATATATCATCGCAACTAAGCATTTTACATATATACTCAACGTAATACCCAAACGGAGTATCAATTTTAGAATACTCCTCCGGCCTTCGAATAGCATTTACCCCTTGTTCTTCTGCTATCTTTAAAATTCTATCATCATCAGATGATACCACTATATCATCCAATTTTCTTATCTTCTTTAGTTGATTTATTTTATTCTCTATAAGTGTGCTATCTCCAAATGGCAACAAATTCTTATTTTGTACTCGATCGTCTTCCTTTCTCGCTGGGATGATTGCACAGATTTTTCTCTTACTATTTTCCATAAAAACACTCCATACATGCTTCTTTATCTAATGATAAATTAAATTCCTCAAACACATCTTGTCGTTGAAAATAAATATCAGTAACCTTAAAATATTTTTTAATGTAATCAAAATTAAGATATTCTAATAGCATCTTTCGCTCTGGATGAACAAGATAATTGCAGTGGTAAAAGCAAGGCGGGGTAGGAATACATAAGTATATTTCTTTAGCCCCACACTCCCAAAGCATTTCACACACAATCTTAAGCGTTGTTCCTGTAAATATAGCCTCGTCCACTATAGCTATTATCTTTCCTTCTATCAGTTCGGGAATTGGGATTATTTTATTCCATAAAAAAAGTTTTCTCTCATTCGAAGCAGCTAGTCCAAAAGAACGCTCATTTACATCCTTTTTTATCAATACTTGTTTATAGGGAACTTGCATTTTTGACGATAAACCCATAGCGTAATACGCCCCCGTATTAGGCACTGGTGAAATATAATCAAGTCTTTCAACTACACTTTCGGGGATAGTTTTTGCTAACGCCTCACCTAACTCTAACCTCAATTCAGCGATTCTCTTATGACAATACAGATCCTCCGGTTTATTCTTATACACCAATCCAAATATACAGTGTTTTTGCCTATATCTTATTTCCTTACCATCATTACATTTACCTTCTAAATATTCATATATGTCAATGTCGTTTTCGAAATTAGTATCAAACAAATGATCATATATATACAATGCAACAAAATCAACCAATACCGGCTTCAATGTTTTTAGTTCAAATCTATATTTCTTATTGTCGTAAATATCGCCTCTGTCCGATGCCCCATAAACAGTATCAAAATACAATATTGTACATATTTTGTCCCTTTTTATCTTATTTAATATATACTGTTCACATTCTTTTAATTTTAAGTAAAACTCTTGACTAGAGAGTATATATTCTCCTTCTACAATATCTTCCAACGACACAAAAAATGTCCTAATATTACGTTCATTTATATCTCTGTATAAGTCATCTAAAAAACAGAAAATACGTTCTTCACCCAATAATAAAAACAATTCCAATAATGTTTCTGTGGATAAAACCATTGCTTCCGTATTACAATCTATTACTAAGGATTTATGAAACTTGGACTGTCTCTCATTATAGGCACATATATTTAAAAGACTAACATCATATTTCCTTTTTAATATTTCATATATTTTACAATCTAGCAAATGTTTACTAGACAAAATCGACACGCTTTTTTTTCCCATATAGACCTCGCTTTAGTTATGTTAAATTTAATTTCTAATTGTTGTATAAAACATAAGCAAGACACTCATTTCCTAATATTCTGTATGGCTAATTATACCACAATAGTGATCATTCCCAAACATGTAACTTTTCGTCACATTATTACATAGCATTCATTTTAGTTCATTTATCTTTTATAGACTGATTTCTTTTTATGTGCTATAATTTTTGGTATAATCACTCTACTGAAGCAGAAAGGATTCTATTATGCAGAACGATGTGAAGGTTTCTGACAGATATAAAGCAAAGTATAAATCTATTGATAATGAATCGTTTATTTCTATCCCCTCATTTCCCAACAAAAATATGATTCTTGAAGTAACAAACAGGTGCAACCACAACTGCATTTTTTGTTATCATTACAAGATGACCACACGTCAATGTGATATTGATGAAAATCTGGCCATTCGCGTCATTCACGAAGCCTATGAATTAGGTATGCGAGAGATTGGGTTTTCTAAATCTGGCGAACCATTCCTTAATTCCAATCTTAATCAATATATAAATGAGGCTCATAATACCGGATACGAGTATATATATTTAACGACAAATGGACAACTTGTCACAAAAGAACGCTTGAAAAGCGCCGTTGAGTCAGGATTAAATAGCATTAAATTTTCCATAAATGCTGTGAATAAAAGAGATTATGAATTTATTCACGGAGTTGATGCATTTGAGATAGTCTTGCAAAATTTGAGGGATGCATACTCATATAGAAAGGAATCTGGAAATAAATTCAAAATATTTGTTTCATATGTAGAAACCAAATATACCATTAAATCTC
>JAUNIR010000154.1 GCA_030523345.1 Lachnospiraceae bacterium | reverse complement strand
GATACTGTTCAACTAAACTATGGAAAATACCTCTTGAGAAATATACAGAGTTTACTAAAGGATTCTCAAATATGTATGCTAGATAATTTAGATAATCCTTCTTATTCAAGTATTTAGGATTCATACCAGCTTGAGCAGTTTCTCTATACAGATCCTGTAACTGTTTTTCAAGTAATCTAACATCCTTATTTCTGATAAGAAACATGAATTCCAATTCGTTATTGTATGTTTCAAAGTCAATGGCTTTGTTATAATCATCTGACAGCATATTTGCAATCTGAAGATTATCTTCTTGAATCTGCTGATTATATAGTCTTACTTTGTAATCATCAATATTTACTGGCGAAGTAACAAATGCCCAATAGATCTTAAATGGTAGCTTATTTAAGGCTAATCTAAGCTTGTTAATGGTCATTGTAAGTGTTATATCATCGTCCAAGAAAATATCGTGTGGAGCAACCTTAACACCCACAACATGATATTGTGGACCATTGCCACTTTGTAAGATTACCTCATTATTTGTAACCTCTTTAACATCGCACCAGTCTAATGTAGTTAACACTTTCTTTTTAAGTTTCTGAACATCTTTCTGATGTTTTTTTAATGCTTTAAGCTTTTTCTTTTCCTGTTTTGGAACTTTAGGCTTTTTCTGAATCTGAATGTTCAACATGTGAATATATTCCTCCCCAAACATAATTTTTACGTGATGTCTGATCCATAAACATCAGTGTAAAAAATGTAATTATATTGTGATAAATGCCGCTTGGCACAATAAACATCAATCCAAGGCCTGCCGGAATCATAAGAATTATTAACTTAATCATATCTACAGCTGTGTTGGATCCATCAACGTTCTCTAATGAAGTTAGATAAAGCACAATCATTACTACTGAAGCAAAAACTGCACCACCGGCTATACCGATGTCAAATAACGTGTATTTGTTTGCAATTAAACGTCCACGTTTAAAATTTTTTGGTGCTACAAACTGCATTATTGTTTTCCTCCATTCTGATGTTGAGCGCGTGCTACATAATTAGGACGCTTATTCATTTGTTGCTGATAACGATGGTTAACAGCAGATGTGTAAGCACGTCCTGCACCCCAACCAACGCCTTTGCTGACTAATCGTCCAGCCTTTTGAAGAGGATTATATGATGGATTGGATAATATATTACCAACGCTACCACTTGAACTGTTTAATGATGAGAATGCCTTTGCGACATTTGGAATACCACCTGTAAAAAGACCTCCAATAGCAGCACCTAAAGGACTTTGACCAGTTTCTTGTGCGTTGTTAAATTCACTAAAAGCTTGTCCAATAGCACCACCCATAGATCGTTCAGATACAATGTTTCCATCACCAGTAAAGCCACCAGGAGCACCACCAGCTCCACCTCCACTATCACCAAGAATTGAACCTACGCTGGCACCACCCATCAATCGTCCTGCTCCATACATTGCTCCATTAAACGCATTACCACCAAGCCTCATTACTGAACCAAGACCACCCATAGCAATAGATGTTGTTTGCAAAGACTGTAACGCAGATCCAATACCCAAATCAGCACCTATTAACTGCGATAAACCAGAAGGAGCATTTAGTACCGCTGCTAAACAACCGATTAGAGTGAGTAATTTAGCCAAGCTGATAACAATATCAGAAGCACCTTCTAAAATAGATGTATAATCAATGCCCATTGCTGTAGTGCAACCCAACATTAATAAGGCTAATTGAAGATAATTCGCCATCAGATCTGCAATCATCAGTTTTGCCCACGTACTGTACTGTTCTGCCTTTTCCTCTACTAAAGATGATATTGACCAAGGCGCTACAATCAGCTTCATGATTATGGATAATATACGTCCACCAAGTTGGATCGCAACCATGAACATTAAATAGCAACTAAAAATGGATGCTACAAACGTTAACAATAGATTTGATGTTTCGTTAAAGTATAGATATGTACTGCTCATAAACTCTTCGGTCTTTGCATTGATACCTGCTTCTGTTATTGTTTGAACAGTTACGGAATCTCCGTTTCCACCCAAGGAAATTAGGAAGTTCGAGAAATTTGTTTCTGAACCCAGAGTTGATTCAATGTTGATTACAAGTGTATGTAATAAATTGCCGAATGTTTTCATTATTGTTGGTGCAAGCAACAGTACTAAACCTGCAGCACCAATACGAATTATTATTTTTAACGGATCTAATGTCTGCGCTTCTTCTTCTGAACCTAAAGATTTAACATAGCGAGTCATCAGCCTCATCATAATAAAGAAGCCTAAAAACGCTGTGCAGAAGGCTGTATAGTAATCCATTGCATTTGCTACATCAGTAAACACATTTACACCGGCAATTATTTTACACGCATCAAACATAGCGTCTGTAATCATGAAAGCAAATTCCATTAGCCACCATAGTAATTGCCTGAATATATCAATAAATATTCCTATAAAACTACTCATTCATCATTCCCCCTATCTACCTCTGGACTTTACATTGTCCTTTGTGTTGTCCTTAGCACCATATTCAGCACTAAGACTGTTAATGAACTCTCTCAATTCATTTGCATTGCTGTGAGAGTTTGTGAACGATAAGATAAGATCTTCATTGGATATAGAAGATAATCCTTTCTCATCGCAATACCTTTTAACTGATTCTGAATCATAGTACCCGGATGTATGGTCATATATCCGTTCTAGTGAAATTTTGTTATCAAGCATATATACCAATGCGCGATTAAATTCCTCTACGCCAACTTCCATATACAAACGCGTGAACTCAAATTCCTCATCAAGCAATATATTTGATTTTGTAAACTTACCCATGAACGTTTTCCTCCTTTCCTTGTAAATTAAAAATTGTAGGAACGTTCCTACAATTTCATGCAAATAAAAAACGGGAAATATCCCCGTTTTCTGCTAATTATTCATTGTCCATTCGCTCTGCAATCATCTTATCCAGTGTATTCCTACATACACCAATTCGTTTTGCAAACTCAACCTTAGAGATCTTACGTGATTTATATAGTTCCAAGCATTCGCCGAATAAAGATTTATCTACCTTTTTTCTTGCGCGTCCTTTATAAACACCGTTTGCCTTTGCAATAGCAATGCCTTCTCTTTGTCTTTCAAGAATATTTTCTCTTTCTAACTGATTTATGGCGCCTATCATAGATAGCATACATCTTCCAGTAGGAGTCTTGCTATTTATGTTCTCTTTGTTACTTACGAGAATTACGTGTTTACGATCTAATTCATCAACTATGTATAGCAAATCTTTGGTAGATCTGGCTAATCTGCTTAAATCATGAACATACACTGTATCTTCTTCTCTGACGTATTCAAGCATTTTATTTAATTCTGGTCTATCAGTCATATTCTTACCACTAACTTTATCAATAAACCACCTCTTAATGTCATATTGCTTTAACGCGTCAATTTGTCTTTGTTCGTTTTGATCTATTGACGATACTCTTACATACCCGACTTTCATCTGGTAAACCCCGTATCATTTTCGTTAGATATAGAAAGATATTTTTCAACCGTGTATGTGTAGATGTCCTGTGCGTGAAGTATTGTATCTACTAGCCAAGCTGTATCACGTTTATATTCGTTCAAACCTCTTAAATAATAAGATCTATCATCATTAGATATTATAAAAGGCATGATACCATTCTTAAGACACTCTTTAAACATAATCATTCTGCCAACCCTGCCATTACCATCACCGAATGGATGTATTTTTTCAAATCTATAATGGAAATCAATGATGTCCTCTATGACTATCTCATCAATTGAGTTGTAATCTTCTAATAGTCTATCAATATCATTTTCAACGTCAGCAACTTTGCTGGTAATGATAGGTT